>JAKSVN010000001.1 GCA_024427125.1 Mycoplasmoidaceae bacterium
ATAAATATTTTTGTTTTTTTGATATTATTTAATTGAAAATAATATTTTCAATTAGCAAAATTTACAAAAATGAATCAGAAAAAAACTTCATATAAATTGCTATCACTTGACTTAGATGGAACATTGCTTTCTCCTTTTTTAAGAAGAGCAAAAAAAGAAGATTGTTTAGCAATTCAAGAATATATGAATGCTGGTGGAACTGCATTTCTTAACACAGGAAGAGCCCCATGAGACATTGTTAAAACAATTAATCGTATTAACAAAGCAGGACCAAATAGAATCAGATTATTATCTTGCTTTAACGGATCTTATATTTTAGACTTTAATGATTCAACAGTAAAACAAGCTAAGATAAGCCATGTTTATGCAAAACAAATTTTTGATATAGCAAAAAAATACAAAGGTGCATATACTTGATTTTTTACTGAAACTGGATTAAAAACTAAAACAGTTTATGTTCATCCACAAAATTATTTAATTAAATTAGTTTATCATAGTTCTCATTTGAAGAAATTAACTAACACTAATGATTTATCTTCATTTAAGATAGATATCATATCCTCAAGCAAATCAACAATTGCCATGATTTATCATGACTTAGTAAAAAACAATTTAAATCACATTGTTAATTTATCACATTCATCATCTCGTTTAATTGAAGTTACTCCAAAAGGCATCAATAAGGGATATGCTATTGATTATTTTGCAAAGAAATACAACATTCACAAAAATGAAATTGTATCAATGGGTGATTCATTTAATGATTTATCTGCTTTTAAAAATTCAGCATTATCAATTGGTATTAGTCCAAAGAATCCTAATTTATTAGAGCACTGTGATGCTTTAATTAATCATAAGACTAAAGGTGTTAGTGATGCGATTAAAACATACATCATCAAAGATACATCAGATTTAAAATGCAAATTAATATTCTCTGACCTTGATGGAACGCTACTTGATGCTAAAACAAAAATCTTTTCTAAAGAGACAAAGATTGCATTACAACAATGTTCAAATCATTTAATTCCAATTGCTATTGCTAGTGGTAGAAGTATTTATGATGGTGTTAGAATAGCTAAGCAAATGGAATTAAACCCTAAAACTAATGTTTACATTATTGGTAATAATGGTGCAACAATTTTTGACATTTATACAAACAAATATATTTCTCAAACACCACTAGATGAAGCAGATGCTAAAAAAATCTTTTATATGATGAAAGATTTTGCTAAAAAAGAAAATGGTAATCTTGGTTTTATGATTCACCAACATTCTGAAGATATTTTGTTCTACAACGAAGAATTTTGAAAACCTATTAACTTTAAGAAAACAGGTTTTGAAGATCAATATGATCCATGAGCAATTAGAAAACCAGTTTATATAACTGAATATCCAAGTGATATCATTTGTTACAAATACATTATTAAATTTCCTAACCATAAACGTGCGTTAGAAGGAAATGAAGAATTAAGAAAGACATTCCCTAATCTAGAAATATGTTTATCATCTGATGTTAACGTTGAAATTAATAAGAAGGGTGTTAACAAAGCTTTTGCTGCACACAAACTTTTGGAAAAGATTCAAATAGATGCTGAAAGCATTTTAGTTTTAGGTGATGGACAAAATGATATTCCAGCTTTACAACTAACAAGCAATTCATTTGCACCATCTTATGCTCCTGACTTTGTAAAGAAAGAAGCAAAGCATGTTATTGATAATGTATCAGTAACAAATTTTGCTAGCACAGTTATTGATAAATATGTGCTAAAGAGGAATAGGTAATAACAATGAACAACAATCCTTTTATACAATTAAAAGATATAGCTAAGAGATACGATGATGGGTACTTAGCATGTAGCAATATCAATGTAAGCATTGACAAAGGCAAGTTTGTTACTATCTTAGGTCCATCAGGATGTGGTAAAACAACATTACTTAAAATGTTGGCTGGTTTTGAAATGCCAACACAAGGAAAAATAATTGTTAATGGAATAGACATTAAAGATTTACCTATTCACATGAGACCAACAGCTACTGTTTTCCAAGATTATGCATTATTCCCTAACATGACAATTTTTGAAAACATTTGTTATGGTTTAAAAATAATGAGAACTGAATTAGACAATGTTCCCGCTAAAGTTTATAACCAATTAGCAAGAGTTAAAAAAGCAGCCATTGCTAAAGCCACTAAAGAAATTATTGAACTTAAAAAAGATCAAGTAAAACTTGATAAAGAAATTTTAAAAGCTAAATTAGCTTATTCAAAGAATGAAGAACTTTTCAAAATTCAAGATATGCGTTTTGACCAATTCCAAACACAAATCTATTATTATGAAAGGCAAATGGCAAAAGCAAATCCAGATTTTGATGGATTTAAATTAACTGGTAAAAATCAAAGAAAAATTTTAAGAAATAGATTTAGAGAAGCTTTAGGTATTCACCAATATATTAAGTTTGATACCAAAGGTATGTCTACTACTGAAAAGAAAGTTTACAACCTAATCAAACTTTATACTTTCAAACAACATATTGATAAGAAGGTAGATAAGTTAATTGAAAAGTACAATGATGCTGACCAATGAATTTCTTATTGAGAAAACTATCCTCAACAAATGGCTGAACAATTTGAAAAGATTAATACAACAAGACCATTAACTAAAAAAGAAATTTATCGCAAAGCAAAAGAAGCAATTGAATTAGTAGGACTTGAAGGATCTGAAAATAAGTATCCAGGTGATTTATCAGGTGGTATGCAACAAAGAGTTGCTTTAGCAAGAGCTATTGTTGTTAAACCATCTATCTTATTACTTGATGAACCTTTATCAGCACTAGATGCTAAAGTTCGTCACAAGATGCAAGAAGAACTAAAACGTATTCACAATGAATTAAAGATTAACTTTATTCTTGTAACACACGATCAAGAAGAAGCATTAAGACTATCTGATCAAATAATTGTTATGTCTAAAGGAAAGATAGAACAAATTGGATCACCTAGAAATATTTATGAACATCCAAACAATTCTTGAGTTGCTAACTTCATTGGGCAAGCAAACTTTATTGATGTTACATATTTAGGCAAAGAAAAGATTAGAATTGGAAAACAAGTTTTCCATTATCCAATTACTAACAAAGAATTGGAAATGAACATGCAAAGAAATTCAGATTTCAAATTAATGGTTAGACCAGAAGATGTTGAAATCTGTGACATAGAAGATGCATTCCTTGAAGGAAGAATTACAAACATTCTTTATAAAGGAACTTTGTATGAAGTTAAATGTCTAACAAGAGACAAAACTGAAATTACACTTCATACAAACCAACACCTTAAGGTGAATGATAAGATTGGAATTAGATGAAGCTTTAAAACAGCAAGTCCAATCTTGCGTAAGAAGAGGGATAAATAATGGCTGATATCATCTCTCATAACCGAAAGGCTAACATAAGACTATTAAAACCAAGAGCAAGATTTAGCAAGAAGCTATTGCTAGTTTTGCCTTTTATTATTATGTCTTTATTGTTATTTGTCATTCCTTTGGTTATGGTAATGATCAAATCATTTATGCCTACTGATTCAGGTGGTGTTGAACAAAACTGAACAATAATGAGTAGTTTTGTTTTTGAAAAGATAGGACTATCAATTGGTCTTGCTTTAGCAACAACTGCAATTTGTACATTATTAGCTTATCCATTTGCTTATATGATGGCATTTAATAGATCAAAGAGCTTTAAAGCAGTATTAGTTGTTTTAATTACTGCTCCTATTTGATCTAGTATGTTAGTTAAATTAATTGGTTTAAAAACATTCTTAGATATCTGCGCTGGTCATGCCAATTCTACATTTGGCCATATCTTTACCATTATTGGTATGGTTTATATCTATATACCATTTATGATCTTACCAATCTACAATGTTTTATCTGATATGCCAAGAAACTTAGTCTTTGCTAGTCAAGACTTAGGACAAAACATGGTTAAGACATTCTTTAAAGTTATTGTTCCTTATACTAAGACAGCATTCTATGCAGGATTAACAATGGTATTCTTACCAGCCGTTACAACTGTTGCTGTTCCACAATTTTTAAACAACTCAACAAATGCTGCAACAATTGGTGACATCATTGTTCAAGAAGGTGAAGAAGGACTAATTAGTGATATTGCTTTAGCAAGAAGTAGTTCTTTATCGCTAGTTGTAAGTATCTTTGTTTTAGTTTTGTATTTAATTATTGCTTTCATTCCAAAGCTATTTAAATTAAGACATAGGAGGGTTAAATAATGAAGTTAGTTGCTAAACCTCCTAAACATATTGGAGCAAAGAAAAGATTTGGTTGATTTATTAGAAGATTTTACATCTTCCTAATTTTAGCAATTATCTATATTCCATTGATTGTTATTGTTCTATTAAGTTTCAATGGTCAAACAGACAGAGGAAACATTATTTTAAATTTTGATGTACCAACAACAATCAACTATCTTGAATTGTTTAAAAATAATGATTTCTTAAATGCATTATTAAACTCTGTGATTATTTCAGTGATAGTTGTTCCAATTTCATTAATTATTGCTGTTATCACTTGCTTTGGTATATGAAATAGCAAGAACAAATACATTAATACTATTATGGGTGCAAGCAAAGTATCTATTGCTATTCCAGAACCTATTACTGCTATTTCATTAGCATTATTATTTACTTCTACAGTTTTACCATTAGGATTAGACTTTGGTTTATTTACTGTTTGCTTAGCTCACATTAGTTTCTGTACACCTTATGCTATAGTTGCTATCTTCCCTAAGATGCAAAAGATGCCAAGAAACTTAATTTGAGCAAGCTATGATCTTGGTTACTCTAGAACAAAAACATTCTTTAAAGTAGTTTTACCTTATTTAGCTCCAGCTTTATTATCAGCTAGTGCTATTGTATTAGCAATGAGTCTAGATGATTTCATCATCACTAGTCTAATTAATGGTTCAACTCAAACTTTATCAACTGCTATTTATATGACAAGAAAGGGTATAAAAGCTTGAGTTGTTACATTTGGTGCATTGCTTGTATTAGTTACAGCTGTTGTTGTAATTATTGTTTCTATTATTAAAGTTAGAAAGAGTAGAAAAGCAAATATCAAATGAAAGAGAGGTATTTATGAAAAACTTTTCCAATAAAAAACTCTCTTTAATAATTAGCTCTGTTGCGCTTTGTGCAACTCCATTTGCTTTTGCACCATTAACAAGTTGTAGCAATACTAATACTATTCAATTAGCTAACTTTGAAAGTTATATGGATGCTAAATTAATGGAACATTTAAGAACATCATATGATGTTCAATTCCAATGATTTACTGTTACTGAAATGATTGAAACTAAATTCCGTAACACATATGATATTGCTGTACCATGTGGATATGAATTAATTAAGTTGTATAAAAAAGGTTGATTACAAAAAATTGATTGAGAACAAATTATTCCAGGCATTGAAGATCCAATGGATTTGTTTGCTGAACCAGCACAAGAAGCTATTACACAAATGAATGATTCTTTCAAAAAATATCTTGAAGACCCAGAATTTAATATATTAAATTATGGAGTCCCATATTTTGCCCAATCATTTGATTTTGTTTATAAAGGTGATGAAATAGAATTTTATAGTGCAGTTGGTTCTCATGAAAAAGTATCTCAACCAACATGAGCTGATATATTCTATACAGTAAGTCCCAGTTGTCAATATGCTAGTAGATTTGGTGGCAAGATTGGAATGATTGATGATGCTAAATCTATCTATGATATGGCAAGAATAGTTGAAACTATAGAAGAAAATGGTGGAGATCCAACAAATGCAACAAATGAAATGCCACCTAAATCTTCTATTGAAGATTTAAAGAAAACATTTAGATCATTAACATCTAAAGCAGATCAAGATTGATATAACTTAAAAACTGACTCTGGTCAAATAGCTAGAACTTTTGCTGACCATAGCAAATTTGGATATCAAGCTATTATGTCATGATCTGGTGATGCTTTGTATGCGGCACAAGGTGCAGGAGAATTTGATTCATATAAAGGAAGTCAAATACACACAGTAAAACCAAAAGGCGTTTCACTAGATGAAATTGATTTCCTTGTTATTAATAAGAAGAATGCAAAGCACCCTAAGAAACTTGAACGTATATATAAAACAATCCATGACATTTGTTTTGATGGATACAATGCTGGTGATGATATCTTAGATAAAACAGGTGATAGATATACATACTGATCAATGCAAAACTGAGACACAGTTAGCTACATTCCATTATTAAAAGACATTTATGATGAAGTTTCTAATAAAGATTCTGATTATTGAGATGATTATGCTGAAGATGGAGATTCAGATACAAGAAGTTTCTTTACTTCACTAATTACTTTCCCTCAACAATTAGGAATAAGATCTTTATTTGGTAGACCTTTAACATCTTTGGAAAATTCTAACACTCACTGAGCATGAATAGATAGCAAGGAGAACTTGTAATGGCAAAGAGCAAAATTATCTTAGCTATTGAGTCTAGTTGTGATGACACATCAATTGCTATTTTAAAAGATAACAAAGTATTAGCTAATGTTACATCTACTTCTATGTTAGAACATAGAAGATATGGTGGTATAGTACCAGAATTAGCTAGTAGAAGTCATTGCAGTGAAATAGATAAGGTTTGTGCTAAAGCTTTAAAAGATGCTAAATTAACATTGCAAGATATTGATTGCATTGCTTATACATCTGAACCTGGATTAGTTGGTTCATTACATGTAGGAAAAGTGTTTGCTAATGAATTAGCTACACTATTAAATGTTCCTATTGTTAAAGTTAACCATATGATGGGACATGCATATAGTTACTTTGTTGATCACAACATTAAAGAACTTAAATTTCCTATCTTATCTTTGGTAGTGTCAGGTGGACATACATTTATTGCTAGAGCAACAAGTATCAACAATTTTAAATATTTAAATGAAAGCATTGATGATGCTGCAGGCGAAGCATTAGATAAGATTGGCAGATTCTTAGGTTTAGATTATCCTGGTGGTATTTCAATAGATAATATCTATTCAAACAAACAATTAATTGAATTAGCACCAAACAAACCCGTTGATGCCCCATTTACTTTTTCAGGAATTAAAACCGCTGCTTTAAATATGATTAATACATATAAGATGAAAAAGAAAACAATTCCTGTAAAAGTAATTGCAAGTTCTTCACTTGAATGAATAACAAATGATTTAGTAAGAAAACTTCAACATTATTTATCAATATATAAAGACACAAAGATGGTTTTAGTTGGTGGAGGAGTCTCTGCGAACAAATTATTAAGAAAGAAACTATCTACAATTAAAAAACCAAAAGTTTATTATCCAACCTTAAAATATACAAATGATAATGCAGCAATGATTGCTACATATGCAAGATTAAAAAATAATTAATTTTATATATTCTATATATAATAGTAAGTACCATAAAGAGTGTGGGGAGAGACAAGCTCGTTGATCCACCAGCAAAATCCAATAGGACAGTGCTAAAGCTTGAACGATGGGAATGATAATAACAAACTCCCATCGTAACGATAGGAGTTTTTCTTTTTGGTTAAAGGAGAATTAAAATGCAAAATAAATTAATAATTACATCTGAATCAGTAGGATCTGGTCATCCAGATAAAATTTGTGATCAAATTGCTGATGCAGTATTAGACCAATGCTTAAAACAAGATAAAGAAGCAAGAGTAGCCTGTGAAGTGTTTGCTCACAATAGATTAATTGTTATTGGTGGACAAATTACAACTAAAGGTTATGTTGACGTAGTCAAAGTAGCTTGAAAAGTTTTAAAACCATTAGGCTATGAAGAAAACGATTTTTCTATTATTGCTAATATTAACAAACAATCTGAAGATATTGCTAATTTGGTAACCAAGAAAAATAAAAAATTTGGTGCTGGAGACCAAGGCATGGTTTTTGGTTATGCAACAAATATAACAAAAGAATATATGCCTCTATCAATTGTTTTAAGTCATGAATTACTAAAACAAATTGAGAAGTTAATTAAGAACCGAAAATTATCATATTGTAAATATGATATGAAATCACAAGCAACAATTTCTTACGATGGTAGAAAACCTCAAGTTGATGCTATTGTTATTTCAGTTCAACATACTGAAGAAACTAATTTAACCAAATTGAGAAAAGATATTACAAATTTAGTTATTAAACCAGTATTGAAAAGATATCACTTAAATACTAATTGCAAACTATTTATCAATAAGAATGGTAAATTTGTAATTGGTGGACCAGTAGGTGATACAGGTTTAACAGGAAGAAAAATAATTGTTGATACATATGGATCTATTGCACACCATGGTGGTGGTGCTTTTAGTGGAAAAGATCCTACAAAAATTGATAGAACAGGTGCATATTTCTGCAGATATATAGCAAAAAACATTGTTGCAGCTAAACTTGCAGATAGATGTGAAATTAGATTATGCTACTGTATTGGAGAACCAAAACCTATGTCTATGTACATTGATTGTTTTGGTACAAACAAGGTATCTATAAATAAAATTTATAAAGCTGTTGAAAAAACATTTGATTTTGATTTGTATAATATTATTAAGAGCTTAAATTTACAAAGTCCAATTTACTCTCAAACAAGTGTTTTTGGTCACTTTGGTAAACCAGGATTAAGTTGAGAAAAACTTGACAAGGTTTCAGCTCTAAGGAGAGCAATTAATGAGTAATAAAGAAATGACTGATAAAATTCTTAATAAGAAATTTAAGAAATCAGTTTTCTCAGGATATGATTGTAACGATGTTGATGCATATTTTGATCAAGTTATAGAATATCTTCTAAACAATGACAAAACAGTACAATCATATGCAGATGATATTGCTAACCTTAAAAAACAAGTTAAGCAACTTCTTGCTGATAAAGCAGCATTACAAAAAGAAAATGCTAAACTTAATAAAGAAATTGAAGAATATCAAGAAGAAGGATATGGTAATATGTTGCTCAAGCAACGTAGCCAACAAAACAAATAGGAGAACATTATGGCAGAAGAAAAGAAAGAACAACCTAAAGATAATACATTTAAAGCTCAATCTACAATTAAAAAAGTAAAAGAACCAGACTTCTCTAAAGAAGTAACAATTGATAGATTAGTTGCTGATAAACAAGCAGTAGATTTTCATTTCAACAGAATGAAAAAAGAATTTGGTGACAAAATGTCAGACCAAGAAATTCAAAAGAGAATTCATAACATGGTAGTTAGAGATAACATCTTTAATGCTGCTATGCATATTATTGTGCCATGTTATGAAATAAAGATTGATCCAACAGATTTAAAAAATGTAACTGATTCATTTGTTAAAGCTGATCCAAGACTATCTAAAGCTCCACAAGAGTATGTTAAAGCAATGGCAACAAGACTAATGGAAAAAGAAATGTTGTTTAGTGTTTTAGCTAAAGAATGAAATATTACAATAGATGATAAAGAACTAAGAGATTCTTTAGATAATTACTATAAAGAAACTAATCATCCTATTAGAGATATTCTTAATGATCCAAAAAGAATGGAAGCAATTAGAAGAACAATCCTAGATCAAAAAATTGCTAACACTATTTGTTCAAAATTAAAATATAAAATGGACAATGAAGCTATTTTAAGAAATGCTGAAGCTAGTAGAAAAGCAATGGAAGAAGCATTAGCTAAAGCTCAAGCAAACACTAAAGTAACTGATGAAACTAAAAAGAACGAACAAAAAAAATAGGCTATGCCTATTTTTTTATTTATTGCATTTGCAAGTGCAACCTTCTAATGAGTAAGAGCATTTGCAATTTGCTTGTTGATATGATTGTGGGTGTTTACAAACTGGACAAATTTTAGGAGCAGTTGTAGAGTAAACGATTTTTCCACAGTTAAGACATTTTCAAGCAATCTTTTTATTTTTCTTAAATGCTTTACCTGAAGTTATTAGCTTTAATAAAGCTAAATATCTCTTTTCATGTTCTTCTTCAACAGAAGCTACACCTTCAAATAATGCAGCTATTTCAAGAAAACCTTCTTGCTTAGCTTCTTTAGCCATTCTTTTATACATCTTAGTGTGTTCAAAGTTTTCACCATCTGCAGCAGCTTTTAAGTTAACTTTAGTTGATGAAACTGAGCCACCATTAATTAATTTGTATCAAAGTTTAGCATGTTCTTTTTCATTTAATGCAGTTTCAGTAAAGAAATCAGCAATTTGAACATAGCCATCTTTTTTAGCTTGGCTAGCAAAATAATCATATTTATTTCTTGCTTGACTTTCACCAGCAAAAGCTTCCATTAAATTCTTAAGGGTTTTAGTTCCTTTTAAGCTTTTTTGTTTCATTTTAAATACCTCTTAAAAGTATTATAATACTTTTAACACGTATGAAATTACATATAGTCCTTTTTGAACCAGAAATACCACAAAACACAGGAAATATTGCTCGAACTTGTGTTGGTTTTAATGCAATTTTACATTTAATTAGACCATATGGTTTTGTTTTATCTGATAAGAATTTAAAACGTTCTGGATGTGATTATTGGAAACATCTAAAAATGTATGAACACGATTGTTATGAAGATTTCATCAAAACATTAAAGAAAGATGATCAAATTTATTACATAACAAGATATGGAAAACATCATCTATCAGACATTAAAAAACCATCTAAAAATGGTGACATTTACTTGATGTTTGGTAGAGAATCTACTGGAATAAACAAAGAAATTTTAGTAGCTAATAAATCTCATACAATTAGGATTCCAAGCTCTAAAAATGTTAGAAGTTTGAATTTAAGCAATTGCGTAGCCATTTGTGCCTATGAAATAGCAAAGCTTTCTAATTTTTCATTATTAGAAAAATTAGAACCTCATAAAATAGACTATTTAGATAAATAATATAATAGTGTATAATAATAGCAGGTTTTTTGCATTATGGAAGCAAGAGATACAAACACCGGTAAAACGATAAAAAACCGAAACGTTTTTAAACGTTTTGGATCAAGTTTTGTCCATGGTGGAAAAAAGGTATTGAGAGTCGTTATAGGTAAGACATTACCTCAACGTCTTTTTAGGTTATATATTTTAATCATCTTTACTGGTGCTTTATTACTATGTGCTCCATTCTGTTTAAACAAAATTGAAATTAACGGACAATGAGTACAACTAAATGGTTTTGAAAACGTTAATGGCTATAACTTTGTTAAAGCATTGTTTATTGCCTGTTCAGGATTTAGTGATACGGGATTAACACCAGTTAATATTTATGAATACTTAAACCCAGGTGGTCAAGTAGTACTATTGATTTTAATTGAAATTGGTGGTATTGGTGTTGTAGCATTGTTCTACTATGTATGAAACTTCTTTAAAAAGAAAGATGATAAGATTGACGTAGGTCAATTGTATATCATGCAAGCTGAACGTGGTGGTAGTAGATTAGCTCAATCATTCCATGTTATTAAAGTTGCTTTAATTTTCATTCTATCTACGCAAGTAGTATTTATGTTCTCATTTTCATTATGTTTTTGTTTTATTCCTGCATATGAGCAACAATTCTTACCAGAATTAGATCCAACTGTTACACAATCAGCTGCATTCCAAGGTATTTCATTTAACACTGATCATATGTTGCCAATGTATCACAACTATGGTAGATCATTATGAATTGGTTTATTTACAACTGTATCAGCAATGAACAACGCTGGTTTTGATAACATTTCATCTACATCAATGGCACCATTTAGAAATGATTTAGGTATCATTTTCCAAACATTAATCGTTGCTGAATTAATTATTGGTGGTTTAGGACACTTTGTTTGATTTGATGTAATTGAAAAGATTAAATGTAAAGCAACAGGTCAAAGATATAAGATGACACTTTATTCTAAAGTGGCTATTTCTGTTTACATTATTGTTGCTGTGTTAGGATTAGGTGGAACATTTATTTCTGAATTCTGTGATCCTAGAGTTCATTCTGATGCTTTAGTATCTGCTGTAGGTGGACATGAAGTCTTACTAAAAGATTTAACAATAGTTGGTAACCAAAACCAATTTGGTGAATTTGGTAAACACCCAATGGTAAATAAATGCTTTGCAATTATTTTCCAAACATTTAACTGTCGTTCATTAGGAATGGAAACTATTAAGACTAATGTCTTTAGTGAAGGAAGCAAATGAGTTCTATCTATTCTAATGTTTATTGGTGCTTCACCATGTTCAACAGCCGGTGGTATTAGAACAACAACATTAGCCGTTATCTTTGTAACTATCTGATGTAAATTGTGTGGTAGAAAGAACGTCTTCTTCTTTAAGAGAAGAATTAATCAAGATACTGTAACTCAATCATTCATGATTTTCATCATCTCACTTCTACTATTGTTAATTGGTACTGCTGTATTATGATCTTCTACACCTTTACCACAAATGTATGCAAGCACACCATCTGTATGATTCTCTTTCTCTGAGTACATGCTTGAATGTGCATCTGCATTCGGTACTGTGGGTCTATCTGCAGGTATTACTGCTGTAACTAATTGATGAGGATTACTATATCTAGTATTATTAATGTTCGTTGGTCAGTTAGGTGTTATTAACACATTATTGTCTTGAACTAGATTCCACCCTCACTTTAACGATATTGAATATCCATATGAAGATATTAAGATTGGATAGTAAATGAAACGTTATATTTTAACAATTGATGAAGGAACAACATCACTCCGTGCTGTTCTTTATGATGTTAAAAGACAAAAGATTAAAGGTTTTGAGCGTGCTTTTACTAAACTAATTGAACCTAAACCAACTTGGGTTGAACAAGATGCTAATGAGATATGAAATAAAACATTAGTTTGTTTAAAAAAAGCAACTAGAAAAATTAAGATAGATGAAATCTATGGTTTAGGAATAACTAACCAAAGAGAAACAGTAATTGCTTGAGATAAGAAAACAGGTAAAGCATTGACAAATGCTATTATTTGAAAATGTAGAAGAACTGCAAAATATTGTCAAACATTAAAACAATCTAAAATGGCTAAAGTAATCCAAGACAAAACTGGATTATTAGTTAATTCATATTTTTCTGCAACTAAGATTAAATGATTATTAGAATACATTCCAGCTGTTAAAAAAGCATTAAAAGAAAAACGCTTATGCATTGGTACAGTTGAAAGTTATTTGGTTTATCGTTTAACTAATTGCAAAGTGTTTGTAACTGATGTTACAAATGCATCAAGAACAATGTTATTTAATATTCATACATTGAAATGAGATGATGCTTTATTAAAATTCTTTAAGATTCCAAAACAAATTTTACCAACACCAGTTGATAACGATAAGATTGTTGGATTCACAAGTGTTTTAGGTAAACCAATAAAGATTGCTGGTTTAATTGGTGATCAACAATCATCTTTATTAGGACAAGGATGTTTCCACAAAGGTGATATTAAGAACACTTATGGAACTGGATGTTTTATGTTAGCTAACATTGGTTATAAACCAATTGCATCTAAATATAGACTATTAACAACTATTGCTAACAGATTGAATCATAAAACATCTTATGCTTTAGAAGGAAGCGTATTTAATGGTGGATCAATCATTAATGAAATGATTAAACAAGGAATAGCTAAAGATCACAGAAGATTTACAAGATTAGCTATGAAATGCAGACAATCAGATGTTTATCTAATTCCTGCATTCAATGGTCTAGGTGCTCCATATTGAATAATGGATGCACAAGCTAAATTTATTAATTGAGGAAAAAATACTCAATCAAAAGAAATAGCCAAAGCTTGTTTTGAAGCTATTGCCTTTAGAAACTATGATGTTTATGAAGCAATAAGTAATGATATTCATTTAAAAACAAAACATTTATGTGTTGATGGTGGACTAAGTAAGAATAAATATTTAATGAGATTACAAAGTAATCTAATTCAATTACCTATATCCATTATTAATCTTGAATCAACATGTATGGGTGCAGTCATTTGTACTGGACTTGCAACAAAAGCTTTCAAATCTTTAGATGATATAAAGTTTAAAGCATGAAGAACTTATTATCCTAGACGTAGTAAAAAAGATATGCAACCTATGATTGATGGATGAAAGAAAGTTATTCATTCATATATAAGGGGGAAAAGATAATGAAACAAGAATATCTCAACGGTTTTGATGGCTCACCAGTATATTGTTATGAGTGAAATGATGTAGCTTCACCTATAGGTGTTGTACAAATCTTTCACGGTTTAGCAGAACATGCTATTAGATATGATGAATTTGCTAGAGCATTAAACCAAGCAGGATTCATTGTGTTTGCGATTGATGAAAGATGCCATGGTAAAACAGTAAAAGGCAAAGTTGGAACATATGATAAGAAAGATGCTTTTGCTGATACAGTTAGTGATCAAATCTTTTTCAGTAAAATGTTAAAAGAAAAATATAAATTACCTCTTTATATCTTTGCTCATAGTTATGGTACATTCATTGGTCAATCGTATATTACCAAATGTGATATCTATGACAAAGTCATATTATCTGCCTCTGCTTGCATGAAGGCAAGACCTGATGTTAAAGCAGGATTAGTTATTTCTTGATTTGGTAATGCATTCAAGAAAGATAAACCAGCTAAATTGATTGAAAAAATTAATTATTCAAGTTATTTTAAAAAAGTTAAAACAGGACATTGAATTTGTTCTGATGAATCTGTTATTAAAAAATATTATGATGACCCTAACTGTGGCAAACCATTAAGTTATAGATTCTATTATTCAATGTTTAAGAATTTAGGAAAGATGTATAGATGAAAGTCTATTAATAGAATTAATAGAGAAAAACCAATTTTATTATTGTGTGGAGATCAAGATCCAGTTGGTAATATGTCTAAATCTGTTAAGAAACTTTATGATTTATATAAACAATTAGGATTAATAGTTGATTTAAAAATTTATCCAAATGCTAGACATGAAATTTTAAATGAACCAGCAATTAAACATCAAGTTCAACAAGATATTATTGAATTTATAAAAAAGAACTAGAGTATAAGAGCTCTAGTTTTTATATATTGCTAAGTTGTTGATAGCTTTGCTATATATATATATATATAATGCAAGTGAGGTTTATATGAAAAAAATTAATTTTATTACACCAATCTTATTTTTATGTGGCGCTGGTTTAACTATACCTTTAGTATCTTGTGGTGGAGAGAAAACGCCCGAAAATCCTATTCCAGTTGAAAGTATTACTATAACTGGAGAGAGAAGTGTGGATGTTAATCATTCAATTAAATTGCATGCTAAAATTTTGCCTGAAAATGCTACTAACAAATCTATTGATTGATCAGTAGATGATGACACAGTTGCAAAAATTGATTCACAAGGCCAATTACTAGGAAAGTCTGGTGGATCGGCGAAAATTACAGCAAAAGCAAAAGATGGATCTGGTATCGAGTCAACATTCATTGTTAGTGTTTTATATCCATTCGAAAACCATCTAGGTTACGCGCTTTTTAATGGTAACCCATTATATTTTGATAGTTTTACTGAAACATATTTATGTGATTCTACCGGGACAAATCAAATAACACTGTCTGGTTTAACTATGAATAGAAGTGATTTTAATTTACCTATATATTTGTCCAGTAATCTTTACACAATTAATGAATATTTTTTAAATAATTGCTCTAGCTTTAATAGTCCAATTTTTTTACCAAACAGTTTGGTGACTATAGATAAATACTTTCTGTACAATTGTTCTGCTTTTAACCAAATGATTGATTTGCCTGATTCATTGAGATATATTTATTCCAGTTTTTTAAGAGGATGCAAGGAATTTAATAATGACATACATTTAAGTAAAAATATTGAAAAAGTAGGAAATAATTTTTTATATGATTGCTATAAAATGTCTATGACTGTCTACATTGATTGTGACTTTAATAAATTAGATCAAAAAGACGATTACCAAAATAAAACCATGTTTGCTGAATCAAATGTAGGGGCAATTGTTGATCCAACGCCAATGTATATTTGTTGCGATGATATAAAAGGGTTTAATCAATTATTCCCTGCATATATTGTTACTGGTTCTCACCGAAGGAGATTGGCATATCATGAGTGTCCTTTTCAAACGACAGGCAGAATATATACATGTCATTCGAGAATTTGATGTTACTGGGACGCGTGATCAGTTGATGGAGGATGAAAGAGTTTTGATGATACGGGTTATGTTATAAAAAAAGATGAATTTAATTCACAAATATTTTTTGGGGAAAATTTAACAGAAATTCCTTTGAACTTCTTAAAAGATTACACTTTATTTAACCAACCGATAAACATGCCAGATACGGTTAAAGCAATTGGAAGTCATTTTCTTGATGGATGTACAGCTTTTAACCAAGAAGTAAATATATCCAACTCAGTGAGTTATATACCAGAATATTTTATGAATAATTGCACTACTTTCAATAAAAAAATAATTCTTCCAGACTCAATTAAAACTATAGACGAATACTTTTTGGCTGGTTGCAACTCATACAACAACGAACTAATTTTATCAAATTACTTGGAGAAAATAGGTAAGGCTTTTCTTTGAGACTGTAGGTCATTCAATCAAACTTTATCACTTCCAAATTCTCTCACAAGTGTAGATCAATGATTTTTAAGAGATTGTGAAAATATGACTAGCGTTATAAATATAAACAATTTAAATCCCAACATTTTTCTGGTTATTGAAGATGTTCATACATTATCGTGCGAATCAGAAACGGCTCCGATGTTCGTAAAAGGTATCCCAATTCAAGGAACGATGGCAGATAAGTTCATTGAAGACTTTCCAAGAATGTCAGATGGGCTTTATAGATGATTGTATAAATATGAATTTTAATATATGGAGAGTTAATGAAGAAAACTATATCTTTTAATGTGATTTTTAATTCGTTCGATTTGCGGTTAGTTTTAAATTCTTTTAATGAACTTTTGTTTGATTTAGAAAGAAAATTTAAACAAAACCATATCCGTTTTCGGCAATCAAAAAATTATAAGATTGATTGAAAAAATAATTTAATAATTGGAAAATTTTATATTGATATTATTTCTAATCCAAATGATGGCAATTTAGATACTGTTACAAGATTTTTGATTGATGAATTAAAAATAGTATTTAATAATCTACATCAAGAACGTAGTATCATAAAAGATATTAGCTATGTTTGTGGTAGAAATGAAAAATATACTGTAATTTATTTTGAAAACAATACTAGAGTAATACATTTAAAATCGAGCAACGAAATAGTAAGCGGGAAAATTGTTAATTCTAACTCCACGATTAACATTAATTTAAATGATTGCTGAACATTAGTAAGTAAAAAGTTTATAAATAACAATACATTGTTTTCATTTAAAGATGATAATCGCAATAAACATCAAGTAATTGAAGAAAAAAACTAGGTAATCCTAGTTTTTTAAATGGCGTTCACGGGCCGAGTTGAACGGTCAACCTGTAACTTAGGAGGTTACTGCTCTATCCAAAATTGAGCTACGTGAACATATGTTTTATATAGTTTATTATATTTTTTAATATAATAAGTATCAAAATAAAATAAATAACAATGTTCAAACTATTTAAGTTATCAAATAGGAAAACGAAGGTATTGTCAATTTTGGCATTAATTTTTGTTGCATTGCAAGGTGTGTTTGAAGGTTTTCAAACAACCATGCTTGCCAGAGTTATTACTTTAATTCCAACTGAAGCAGGTGTACAAGTTGAATGAGGTAGATATTGATTAGCAACTAGTATGTTGTTAATCAATGCTATTGCATCACTAGTGTTTGGTGGTTTAGGCTCTTGAGTAGGAACCAAAGCATCATTACTTTCTGCTGAAACAATTAGACACGAAATGTTTTATCGTGCTTCTAAATTATCATTTGGTGATATTGATAAAGTTACAACATCAAGTATTATTACAAGAATAACAAACGATGTTCAAAAGTATCAAATTGCTATGCAATTAGCTTTAGCATTGTTTATTAGAGCACCAATTATGTTCTTCTATGGAATTATTACAAGTTTCGTAAGATTCTGAATGTTTGGTTTAATGTTCTTAGGAATCATGCTTTTAATTATTGTTGGTTTCATTGTTGTAGCTAAAACAGTAATTCCTGCTTTTGAACGTGTTCAATATGAAATTGATAATGCTAACATTGTTGTACGTGAAAACGTATTAGGAATGAGAGTTATTAAATCTTTCTGTCTAGAAGAACAACAAGCAAAAAGATTTGATGAATCTAACACTAAATTAAGAAAACAAAACACTAAAGCATGAATTGGCTTTGCTATTATCCTTCCATTGATTAACTCAATAATGAACGTTGCTGGTGCATCAATCTTTATGATTGCTGGAGCAACAATTGTTAATGATAATTTGAAATTTAAAATTGAAACAGTTGGAAATATTTATGAAATCTTTAACTTACTAATGGTTACATTAGCGTCTGTTATTATTTCATGTATGGTTGTTATTAACTGTGTAAGAGCACAACCATCTTGCAAACGTATTCAACAATTATTAGATCTTGAACCAAGCATTAAAAACTGTGCTAATCCAAAAAAATTAGATCCAAAGAAATTAGACATTGAATTTAAAAATGTTAACTTTAAATATTTTGAAAATGCACAACAAAGTGTATTAAAAGACATTAATCTTAAGATTAAACAAGGTGAAATGGTTGGTATTGTTGGACCAACAGGCTCTGGCAAGACATCATTAATAAACTTGATTTCTCGTTTATATGATTTACCAGAAAACTCTAAAGGTTCATTAACAATTGGTGGAATACCAGTTAAAGAAATTGATTTAAATAGTTTACAAGCCAATGTTGGTGTTGTTCTTCAAGAACGTATTTTGTTCTCTGGAACAATTAAATATAACTTGTTATATGGTAATCCAAAAGCAACTGATGCTCAACTAATGGAAGCAGCAAAGATTGCTTGTGCTGATCATATTATTGAAACTAAAAAAGGAAAACTAAATGGTGTTGTGGAACAAAGAGGAAGAAATTTCTCTGGTGGCCAACAACAACGTTTATCTATTACTAGAACATTAGTAAAAAAACCTAATATTCTAATTCTTGATGACTCTACTTCTGCTCTAGATATGTTAACAGAAGCTAAATTACAATCCAACATAAGAAAAGAGATGAAAGGTATGACAACAATCATTGTTGCTCAACGTATTTCATCCGTTAAAGATTGTGATCATATCGTTGTAATGGACAAAGGTAGAATAGTTGGATATGGTGACCATAACTCATTAAGAAAGAGTAATGATCTATATCGTTCTATTGTTGTATCACAAATGGGAAAGGAGGGTCTAACTAACTAATTATGCCAAAGATTCAAGCAAGTAAAAGACCTAGACTTTCTCGTAGAGAACTTGGTTCTTCCATTGGAAGAATGTTTGCTCTATTCAAAGGACAAAGAAGAGTATTAGTTGTTACTGCTATTCTTTCAGTGGTTGAAGCAGCAATGATTACACTTACAACATTCTGTATGTGTATTATCTATAGTAACTTCTTTGCTAAACCACAAGAAGTTGCTAAGCCATTCTTAATTAATAACTGAATGGAATTTATTGGTATTTGTGTTTGTATGTTATCAGTATATGTTGTTTCACAAATATCATATTTAATACATAGTATTTGAATGGCAAAAGTGTCGGAAAAGGTAATGTATGGTTTAAGAAAGAGCACATTACAAAAGCTTCACTTATTACCAGTTAAGTTCTTTGATATAGTTCCTTCTGGTGAAATTATGACCAGAATGTCATCAGATATTGATAACATTTCACAATTAACATCACAACATCTATCAAGTATCTTCTTCTATAGTGGTTTAATTCTAACTAACACTATAACAATGTTCTTGATTAACTGATTCTTGGCTTGTGTAACAATGGTTGCTGTACCAATTATGATTGTTACTAACTTATTTATAGTTAGAAAAGTTCAACCATCATTTATGAAACAACAAAACTCAATTTCTAAATTAAATGGTTTTGCTGAAGAAAGAATTTCAGGAACAAAGATTATATCTTTATTCAACATGCAAGATAAGTGTGTAGAAGAATTTGATTTTGTTAATAGAGAATTAACTAACAACTCATTATTTGCTCAAACAGCAAGTAATATGATGATCCCTATTAACCAATTCATGACTAGAATTGGAATCTTCATTATTTGCGCAATGGGATTTGGTACTATTTTAAGCTTAGGACTACCTACATGATTAATAGATAACTCAGTGTTTGATTTTAAGGTTGGTAATATTCAAGTTGGTAAATTCCCATTAGGAGCATTACTAATTGTCTTTACTAGCTTTGCTAGAAACTTCTCTGAAGCATTTAATAACTTAGTTTCAAGCTTTAGTTTTATTTTCTATGCAGTTGCTGGTGCTCAACGTGTATTCCAAATCTTAGATGCAAAAGAAGAAATGGATGCACCTGATGCAAAACCATTAAAACAATTAAAAGGAAAGGTTGAAGCAAAGAATTTATCATTTGGTTATGAAAAAGGTAAATTAATTCTTAAGAAACTTAACTTCGTTGCTAAACCTGGTCAAACAGTTGCAATTGTTGGACCAACAGGAGCTGGTAAGACAACAATTACTAACTTAGTAACTAAGTTCTATGATCCAGATAGTGGTAAATTATTATTTGATGATGTACCAGTAGAAAAGATCTCAAGAAAGTATTTAAGACAAAATATTGCTGTAATCTTACAAGATTCATTCTTGTTTGCAGAATCAGTTAAAACAAACTTAAGATATGGTAGATTAGATGCAACTGATAAAGAAATAGTTGATGCAGCTAAACAAGCACACTTACATGACTTTATTATGCAATTACCACAAGGCTATGATACAGTCCTACATGATAATGGTTCAGATTTATCTGCAGGTCAAAGACAACTATTAACTATAGCTAGAGCATTCTTGGCTAAGCCAAAGATTGTTATTCTTGATGAAGCAACAAGTTCTATTGATACTAAGACAGAACTATTAATTGGTAAAGCAATGGACAAACTAATGGAAGGCAAAACTTGCTTTGTTGTTGCTCATAGATTATCAACAATTGCTAATGCTGACCAAATTTTAGTTCTTGATAAGGGACAAATAGTAGAACGTGGTACTCATAAACAATTATTGAAGAAACATGGTTTCTACTTCAAACTATATGATGCTCAATTCAAAAAAGGTCAACAATTATAGAAAATAGGGTTAACCCTTTTTTTTATTTATATAATAATCCAAAGGATTATTATGAAGAAAACTAGACTACTATTTGCATCGTTGTTAACAACGAGTTTAACACCTATTTTAGCAGCAACAGCTTGTGCTCAAGATGAAGACATCGCACCTAAATCTGTTATTGTAACATATGGTGAGGGTTTAACAGATGACATTACAATCGATGAAGATGGAACGCTTAATTTTAAAGCTCAAGTCTTACCAAAAAAAGCAAAACAAAATGTTGTGTTTGAATCATCAAACCCATCAGCAGCAATTATTGAAAATAAGAAATTAATACCTAAAGGTATTGGCACTACCAATATTACAGCATATCCGGTTGGATACCCTGGGTTAAAAGGGCATGGGGTTAATGTAACTATTGCTAACTCTGAAGACATAACTAAAATTGATGAATCTAATGTAGTTAATGATGGAAAGCTTATAGCTGGTTTATCTGGTACATTTGGGATTATGTTAACAAATTTCAAAGCTGATTTTAAAATATCCGAAGAAGCAGGATTAGATTTTTTTCATTCACTTACAGCTAAAATCGAATGAATAAGTTCAGAATCAATGGAAGATGATGCTGCTGGAATAAAAGATATTAAAATAGACAGTTTTAATGATTCTACATTTACTGTCGTTTCTTCATTTAAGCCTAAAAATGTAGTCCCCGTAGGACATGTTTTTATGTTTAAATTAACATTTTATGTAGATTATGATTATGAAAGTGGAACAGCAGCTGCAACAATACACGGGTCAAGAAAATATTCTATCACATATGATGGAGATAATGATTATGCAATTGACGATTCAAAAGCCCAAAAAACAATAGACTTTAATAATGGTGATTACAAATTTGCCCAAATTACAGGTTATAAGGCACCATTTTACTTTGGAGAAGGTACAGGTCTTGAATTGAAGGCGAGCGCTAATGGTTTTGCTGCCATTGAAATTGAATCTTTAGAAATAATGAATAAGGTTGAATCTGGTGGATATACTACATTTGATTTAGGTATACACACACATCACATGGTAAAAGTGATAGATGATATCCCCAACCTAACTATTTCTTTTTCTTTAAATGGTATTGACGTTCTGGTATCAACTGGCTATACAATCCTAAAAACTGATTACATATCAGTAGGCACTCTACATAATTTAGAAAATTATGAAGGTAAGTCTAAGTTGCTAATAGAAGGCAATACGTCTAATTTTGATTTTTTGCCAGATGATATGCAAATAGAACTTTCGATAAATGATTCTCAATACCCTAACCCTACGTCATATGAAATTACCTTTGTAGGTAATGGGGCCTTTAATATTGAATTTTATTGAGATACTCTATTACCTAAATTTGAACATACAGTCGCTAATATAAGATTCATTTTAAATGGCAAACATCTTGTAAATTGCGATGATATATTAGATATTTCAAATTTGGATGATGAAAACTATATTAAATTTGAAGGCAATCAAACAATCAAAATTGGCTATGATGATAGTGTCGACAAATATTTCACAAGGGTATCAAAATTTAGTTATGGGCCCAGAGTTGTAACATACGATTGAGAAGATTATTTTGAATTTAAATTAACAAACCAAAGTGGCACAGAAATTGCTACATCATTTAAAATAGATAATAATTTAGTCTCTATGTCCTATAAAAATGAATTTACTTTATTAATGTATTGAGAACAAAAACCTGCGTTGGATGATACATTTTATCTAGATATTTCATACCAGCAAGAGAAAAAAATTAGCAGATTGCAGCTATCCTTTGTTGAACCTGATCCTAATAATTTTTATACAGTAAATACAAGTTCTAATGTTGGTTCAATGAAAGTTTTGAAAAATCAACAAGACGAAACAATTGAAATAGGTATAAATATTGATTTGACCAAAAATAAACTACTAGGATTACAATTTTTAACCGATGGGTCAATGGCCCCGCAAACATACACTTTGTTTTATTCGTATGAATATAATTCAGATACATCTAGTCAATATAAAATATTAGTTCATATTCAACCAAATGTTGAAGCCGAGTTTGGTTCTTCTTCAATATTAACATGTGACACTATCACACTTAATGCTATATTTGTCAAAAATGATCAAAGCACTATTACTTTTTCGAAGGAAGGAACAACAATTAGTGAATTGGGAACATTGAGAACATTCCAAACACAAGATAAAGTCACAATCAACCCCAATACAACATATTACATAAAAGCCCCGCTCTCTAATTGAGCTTATTTTCAATCATTTATAGATGAGTATGAATATGCTGATATGTTTTTATTCATTTGTGGCGAAGACATAAGCTCAAGCGAAAATTATATGGGGATTAGTGGTCAATTTTTTGCGTTCTTTAATAATTATGAAATTACAACAAACAATTTATCATCATCAGGTATGAATTTAGCCTATGTACAACCTGGATATAAAGAATTATTTGATGGAAGTATGAGAAATGGTGAATTTACATTTGTGTGAACTCCTGAAATTGACAGTCCAGTTACCATAGACTTAGCAATCGCTATGCCTATTTACAGTTAGACAAAATCATTAAATTGAAGCATTTAGAAAAGTAGGGTATAACCCTATTTTTTATTTATATATAATGAAAGTAAGGAGAAAGACTCCTTTATGAAACTTAACCACAAACTTGCTGTGCATGCATACAAATTTGATGGTTCTCTATATCGAACATTTGAATTTCCTCGAGTAATCTTTGAAAATGACAAATATTTGATTCTAGATCTACAAAACTGTCGCATAATCAGCCAAGCAAAAAACAAGAAATTTTATCATTCCTACTCAAAGAAGGATTCTTTATGAGTTATCTTCAAAGATGAATGATACAACTTATTCATTAATATAAATGATAAGAATAAGATTATTTATTACTTCAATGTGGCTACTCCATACATCTTCGAAGAAGATGCTATTAAATATATTGACCTAGACCTAGATGTTAGGGTAATAGATGTAAATAGCCAAATTGAAGTAATAAGAGTATTAGATGAAAAAGAATTTGATGCTCATGCACAACAAATGCTTTATCCTAAGAAGTTAATAAATAAAGCAAAAGAAGTAAAAGATGATATTTTGCAAAAACTTCAAACTAAGTCATTCCAAAATGTATTTAACTCAGATTTATTCAAACAATTAGATAAAATTATTAATAAGCCTAAACGAAAGAATTATCATGGAAAATAATTTACAAGAACTACTAAAAGAAACAGAAACATTAATTAAAGCCGAAAAAGAAGATGAAGCTTTAACTATGTTAAAATCTGAGTTAAAGAACCCCCTATGATCTTTAAAAGAACAAGAAGAAATTACTCAAAAAATAAAAGCTCTTGAAAAGTTTTTACATCAAAATGAATGAGCTTTGAAATTAAACAAATCTGATAAAAATACATTAATCAAAATGTTTAATTCTGATGGTTATGAAATTGCTGTTTTAGATAAACTATTTGAAAGATTTGGTAAAGATCTAAATAAAGCAGATTATTTAAAATTAGGACAAGTTTTATTAGATGATTCAATAAGTAATGAAATGAAGATTACTTATTTAAATATTTTCAAAGATTACGAAGTAAAACATGAATTTGATTACCATAACACTATCACTGGTAAAACATTCAAAATTGACACAAAAAGCAACTTTGGTTTAGAAAGCTTTGAAAAACTCTTCAAAGTAGCAGACAAGTTAGCTGCAATGTTCTTTAAAGAAACAAGTAAAGAACAATTAGCTAAACAAATAATGAATGCGATTTATTATCATTATTTCAATGATTATTCAGAGATTAAATATACATCTGAAGAACTATTTGATAAGATAGCAAATTATGTTGAAAGAGCATTCAACAATATTTATCCGGAAGATAAACAGTTTGGTGATTGAATAAATAAAATTCTAGCTTAACGAGCTGTAAAAACGTATTCAGCAGTTTTATATGTAACAATATTTATCTTGATTTGAGTATTGCGATTTAGAGTTTGAATAAAATTTGGTTTTAAATTTAGAAAACCAAGTGTTAAAACAATTTCTCATTTTGTATTATCTACAATTTGTCACTCATTGTCTTTTTTTATTCATACACTTTTAGCTTCAACCCATTGTGGACGAACTGTGCCACCGCTATCTGCATTGTAATAAAACGAAGGTTTTTTGTTATCTCAACTATCTTTTCAATTAGAATAGTCAATAACGCAACTATATTCTACCCCTTGTGTTAATGTACAACTATCTGATTCTAAATAGTGCGCCATTTCCCATTTAGTATTTCATTTATTTACTTTAATGTAATTTTCTGGTTTTGGTTTCGCTTGATTGCAAGATACTAATGTTAATGGTAGTGCAGACAGTGCTGCACAACTTAGAGGTAGTAATGTTTTAACCAAATTTCTCATACAAAAATTATAGTAAAGATTGAGTGAAACTTATCTTATTAAGTAAATATTAATTAATAACTACTTTAGTAGTTATTTTTTAATTATTAGTTTTATAATCAATCTATAGATAAGGGGAAATAATGGACAAACAAAAGAAAAATGTGTTATTTGCACTATCTGCTAGTAAAGAACTAGGAAAGAAAGTAGCAAAACAACTACACTTGTCTTTATCACCAGTAGAAATTAAACATTTTGCTGATGGTGAAACAATGGTTAAAGCTGTTGATTCTATTAGAAACAAAAATGTATTTGTTATTCAATCAACAAGTAAACCAGTAAATGAAAACTTAATGGAATTACTTATTGCTATTGACTCTTTTAGAAGAGCAAGTGCAAGAAGTATTACAGTCTTATTACCATACTATGGCTATGCAAGACAAGACCGTAAAACTATTGGTAGAGAACCAATTACATGTAAGCTAGTTGCTGACTTATTGCAAAAAGCAGGAGCTGACAGAGTAACAATCATTGATCTACACTCTAGTCAATCTCAAGGTTTCTTCGATGTGCCTGTTGATACATGTTCAGCAAGTTACATTGTGCTAGATGCAATGATTAAAGAATCAGGATTAAAGAATACAGTAATTGTTTCTCCTGATTATGGTTCAGTTAAAAGAGCAAGAGATTTATCTCTTATATACAACTTACCAGTTGCTATTCTAGACAAGAGAAGACCAGAACCTAACAAAGCCGAAATTACTAACGTATTAGGTTATGTTAAAGGTAAGAAGGCAATTATTATCGATGATATGATCGATACAGGTGGAACATTAATTGCTGCTTGTAAAGTCTTAAAAGAAAAAGGTGTTAAAGCAATTTATGCTGGAGCAACACATGGATTGTTTTCTAGAGATTCAGTAAATAACTTTAACAATGCATTAAGACATAAATGAATTGATAAGTTATATGTAGCTAACACATTAGATCATGTATACCATTTAGGTATTGATGGATTAAAAATAGTTGATATTTCAAGACTATTAGCAGATATTCTAGATGTATATATGTCTGATTCAGACAAGTCTATTACCCAAGTTTATAAAAAACTAACAAAAAGAAATAATAAAGGAAGAAAATCATGAAAGTAATTAGTTCAAAAAACGCACCTGCAGCTTTAGGGCCATACAGTCAAGCAATTGATACAGGTAATACATTATATGTATCAGGTGTTCTAGGTATTGTTCCTGCTACAGGAAATTTAGCAGGAAGTTCTATTGAAGAACAAACAACTCAAGTCTTTAAAAATATTGATGCAATTTTAACAACAGCAGGATATGCAAAAGAAACTGTTGTTAAATGTAATGTCTTCTTATCTGACTTAGATGACTTTGCAGCATGCAATAAAATTTATGCTGAATATTTTGGCAATCACAAACCAGCTAGAGCTTGTGTTCAAGCTAAGATGGTTAAAGCAGCTAAAGTTGAAATCGACGTTGTTGCAGTTAAGTAATTAAATAGGGCTAAATCCCTATTTTTTTATACATTTTTTCATATTAACAAATTTTACTAAAAACCCACATTTAATCAATGTTTACGACGTGTTAGGAAAAGATTTTTTCTAACATTTTTATTTTTGCAGTTAATTGCTTAGTATGAGAACAAAGAAGCATTTATTAACTGCAGCTTTTGTGACTGCTGCATCAACAATAGCCACAACGATTCCATGCATAGCGTCATGTGCATATAAAAACGGTAGGATAACACCAATTATCAAAACAATTAACATTGATTTACCATCAACTGATTTTTCAGTTAATGAGTACCACACAACAACTACTGATCCAATTATTGTTGAATGTTTTGATGAACATGGTAAAGAAGTAAAAGGAGAAATAGAATGAGTCATCACTAGTGATGATGGTGTTAGCCAACCTGAGTGAATAAAGGTTAATGAAAGTAATCAATTAATTATTACAGCATTAAAAGAAAAAGCAAGATATGGTTTTACCATTTATGCTCAAGACAAGAAAACTAAATTGGTTAAGTCAGAATGTAAGACTTTCTATGTTGACATAGTGGCAGCACCACTTGTTCCACCTGATAGTATTGAAGTCTTGAATGTAAGTCAAAAGAAATATATATACATGAGGCAATCAGATTCTATTCGTATTACGGCTAGAGGACACCGTGAAGGTTTTCAACCAGAAGAAGTTTCTTCTGAATGTACATGAGAATTAACACAACAAGCAGGAAAAAGAAGCAAGGATTTAACTGGTGCACCAACTTTATATATTCAAGCTGATAAAGATGGATGTAATCTCTTTATGTCCAAATACATAGACGATAACTGAGCTGGCAAATATGCAGCAATGATTGTTGCTAGAAGTGTTGAATCTAAAGAAGTTACAGGATATATTGTTTTGCAATTTGAAGCAGTTAATGGAACAACATATGTTCATAGCGAATCTGGTTGTATCTTAACAAGAAAAGATTTAAATGATTCTTGAACAATTACTTCTTTAGTAGCTGATACAACAATCATTTCTGGTTTACCAGAACAAATAATGGATCATCCTATCACAAAGGTAGGCAAAAACCTATGTTCTGTTAGTGGAATAACTGAATTAACAGAAGTATATCTACCTAAATCTGTAATTGAAATTGAAGAATCAGCCTTCTTCAATCAAATGAAATTAACAACCATAGCTATGCCAGGTGTTAAATATGTAGGAGATTCAGCATTTAGAGGTTGTAATCAACTTACTTTAAGTCAAGAGTATGATCAACCTATCTTAAGATATGTTGGTGCAAGAGCCTTCTATCTATGCACTAGATTATCACTTTCATCTAAGAATGAATTGTATTACATAGGTGAACGTGCATTCTGCAGTAGTGGTATTACAGATATAGATATTGGACCATATATTAGCTTCATAGATACAGATGCTTTTACTGACTGTTTATATCTAGAAAATATCATCATTTCTAACCCTACACCACCAAAATTAGGAGGGATCTTATTCTATGGTTCAAGTAATCCACAAAGCATAAAAGTGCCACTTGATGCAGTTATGACATATATTAACGATGATAATTGAGCACCATATAGCCCACTTATTGTCGGTTTCTAGAGACAAATCACCAAATTTTCAGGGTAAAAAAACGACTATGTCGTTTTTTTACTTTTCTTATTTTTATAGTAAAAAATGATGTGGGAAAGTGGTGGGTTTCCAGGGTCAAAAATGGGTTAAAAATCTTTATTTTTTAAATAAATAAAAATATTTATGTAATTTTAACGATTGTATATATAATATATTAACTATTTTAGAAATATGATACACCAAAAAGTGTTGTCATTGTCTAATCAATAGTGAACAAATAAAATAAACTGAAAGGAAATGTTATGAAACAAGAGTTAAGAATTAAATTGTTTTCTTATGACCAAGCTACGCTTGATCAATCAACTAAGAAAATAATTGAGATTGCAAGAAATAACAATTGTGACATTAAGGGACCTATTCCTTTACCAACACGTAAAGAAATATTTACTATTTGTCGTGCACCACACGTAAATAAACCTTCAATGGAACAATTTGAAAAAAGAACTCACAAACGTTTAATTGTTTTAGGAAACATTAACCCTAAAGTTATGGATAGCTTAAAGAGATTAAGCATTCCATCATCTGTTGAAATCCAAATCATTTTATAGGAGATAGTCGATTATGAAATGTATTTTAGGAAAGAAAATAGGAATGGTACAATTGTTCGATACTACTGGTAAAGTTTGACCAGCAACTATCGTTCATTGTGAACCAAACAGGGTTATTCAAGTTAAAGAAAAAGCTGTTAAGGTTGGTTTTGACTCAGTTGAAGCTAAGAAACTTAACAAAGCACAACTTGGTGTATTCAAAGCAGTTAAATCTGATAAGAACTATAAGCAAATTCATGAATTTGCTAATGTGACAGGTTACAAAGTTGGTGACGAATTAAAAGTTAGCCAATTTAAACCTGGAGAATTTGTTGATGTACAAGGCACAACAAAAGGTCATGGATTCACTGGTGCAATTAAAAGATGAAACTTTAAGATTGGACCAATGAGCCATGGTGCAGGTTATCCACACAGATACCAAGGATCTATTGCTATGGGTCGTGGTGGTAGCCAAGCACAAAGAGTTAGAAAAGGTCAAAGAATGTCTGGCCACTATGGTAATGAATTGGTTACAATTCAAAACCTACAAGTACTTTATGTTAACGAAAGAGATAACACAATAACAATCATGGGTGCTATTCCAGGTAATGTTGACGGAACAGTATTTATTAAAAATTCTGTTAAGAGAACAAAACCAGTAGCTCCAGTTGAAATTATTACTAAAGCTAACATGGATGAAGTACAAGCTCAAAACGAAGTATTACAAGACAAAGAAGCTGTTAAAGAAGCTAATGCTGCAATTGATAAACAAGAAGCAGCTAAAGCTGAAGCAGAAAAGAAAGCAAAAGAAGCTGCTGCTGTTGCTAAGGCTGAAGAAGCTAAGGCTGCAGAAAAAGCTGCTGCTGAAGCTGCTAAGAATCCAGCTCCTGCTGAAAAGAAGGAAGGTAAATAATTATGGCAAAATTAAACATTATTGATTTATCTAACAAATCTGTAGGCGAAGTTGAAATCAGAAAAGAAATTGCTGAAGCAAAAGTTGCTAAGCAACCATTATTTGATGAAATCATTGCTGAATTAGCAGGCAAGAGACAAGGAACACACTCAACTTTAACAAAAGCTGAAGTTCGTGGTGGTGGTAGAAAACCAGTTCCTCAAAAACATACAGGTAATGCTCGTCAAGGTTCTATTAGAAACCCTCACTATGTAGGTGGTGGTGTTGTCTTTGGACCAAAACCAAATAGAAACTATACACACAAAGTAAACAAGAAAGTTGCACACTTAGCACTAGTATCTGCATTAAACCAAAGAATTGAAAAAGATATCTTTGTAGTTGATGATGCAGCTATTAAGAAAGCAAAAACAAAAGATTTTGCAAAGCTAATGAAACTTTTAAAGATTGATGGTAAACGTGTATTATTTGGTTTCTGTAATGCTGACAAAAACGCAATCAAGTTTACAAGAAACATTAAAAATGCTGATGCTAAACTTGTTAACCAAGTTTCTGCTTATGACATTCTAAGAGCAAAGAAAATTATTTTCTGTGCTAAAGCAGCAAACGAAATTCTAGGAGGTAAGAAATAATGCAATTAACTAATGTAATTATTAAGCCTTACTTAACTGAAAAGAGTTATACAAGAAGAGCTGAAGACAAAAAGAAATATGCTTTCATTGTTAATATCGATGCAAACAAGCATGATATTGCAATGGCATTTGAAGCTATCTTTGATATTACACCAGAATCTGTTACAACAATGGTTAGAAAATCTGTTGCAACAAGAACTGGAACTTTACACCCAGGTTATATAAAAGCATTTAAGATTGCTTATGTAACTTTACCAAAAGGTAAAGATATTTCAGTATCAAAAGAAGAATTCGAAGCAAAAGCAAAAGCTGCTAGTGAAAAAGCTGATGTTAAAGTAAAAGAAAAACCAGCAGCTAAGGAAGTTGTTAAGAAACAAGCAGTAGAAGTTAAGAAAGATGAAAAGATCGAAACTTCTGAAAAGAAAACTGCTTGAAGAAAACAAACAAATAAGAATCACTAAGGAGGTAGACTATGGCAATTAAATATAAAAAGACAAGATCTAGTGGTAAACGTACATATGTTACTATTGATTACAAAAAAGAATTATCTACGTCTATCCCACACAAACCTTTAACATCATCAGTTCATAATGAATCTGGACGTAATGCACGCGGTGTTATTACAACTAGACATCATGGTGGACAACACAAGAGAAAATTCCGTGAAATTGATTTCAAGAGAAATAAAGATGGAATTAAAGCAATTGTTAAATCAATTGAATATGATCCAAACAGAACTGCTTTTATATCATTAGTAGCTTATGCTGATGGAACTAAGAAATATATCTTAGCTCCTAACGGTATCAAAGTAGGAGATGAAATTATTTCAAATCCAAAATGTGATATTAAAGTAGGAAATAGTATGGAAATCCAAAATGTTCCTGAAGGTACATTTGTTCACAATATTGAACTAAACCCTGGTCACGGTGCACAATTAGTAAGATCAGCAGGAAGTTCAGCCCAAGTTTTAGGTAAAGATGAAACTGGACTATTCATGCTAGTTAAATTAGCTAGTGGTGAAGTAAGAAAAATTAATAACAAGTGTCGTGTAACAATCGGCTTTGTAAGTAACTTAGATCATAACTTAGTTAACTTAGGTAAAGCTGGTGTGTCAAGACACATGGGTATAAGACCAACAGTTCGTGGTAGTGCAATGAACCCTAACGATCACCCACATGGTGGTGGTGAAGGTCGTCAACCAGTTGGTAAAGATGCTCCAAGAACACCTTGAGGTAAGAGACACATGGGTGTTAAGACTAGAAACAAAAAGAAAGCATCTAACATGATGATTGTTAGAAGAAGAAACGGAAAATAGAAAGGAACTAATATGTCAAGAAGTAGTAAAAAAGGCGCTTTTGTTGATGCAAGCTTAATGAAAAAAGTTTTAGCAGCAAAAAAAGATGCTAAGAAAAAACCAATAAAGACTTGATCTAGAAGATCAACAATCTTCCCTGAATTTGTTGGTTTAACATTCCAAGTTTACAACGGCAAACAATTTGTTAATGTCTTTGTAACTGACGAAATGGTTGGATACAAACTTGGTGAATTCGTTCCAACTCGTGTCTTCAAACAACACTCATCTAACAACAAAGCTGAAGATGCTAAGGCAGCTGCAGCAACAGGAGGAGCTAAATAATGAAAACTAGTGCTAAAGTAGAAAACGTTCACGTTTCTCCAAGAAAAGCAGGTTTAGTTTGTGCTCTAATCCGTGGTAAGAAAGTGTCTCAAGCATTAACCATCTTACAACACTGCCCTCAAAAGACAGCAAGAACATTAGAAAAACTATTATCTTCTGCAATTGCTAATGCTACAAACAACCATTCTATGAATGGTGACAAACTATATGTATATAGTTGCGTTGCTAATACAGGCAGAACTATTAAAAGAGCAATGCCTAGAGCAAAAGGTAGTAGCAACATGATCAGAAAAAGACACTCTCATCTAGTCATTGTCTTATCTGACAATCCAAATGAAAGACAAATGGAATTAAAAGCTATCAAGGCTAAAATACAACACAAGGTTAAAAAACCAGCAAAACCAGCAGCTAAACCAAGTGTTAAGCCAGAAGCTAAACCAGCTATTAAAAAGGAAAGTAAATAATTATGGGACAAAAAGTAAATCCTAATGCGCTTAGATATGAAATCAACAGAAGTTGAATTTCTCGTTGAGAAACAAACGATAACAAACAAGCTGCAAGATGAATTATTGAAGATGAACAAGTAAGAAAGTTCTTCCTTAATAAATATAAAGCTGCACAAATCGTAGAAGTAGAAATTGATCGTACACAAAAATCAATCTCTGTCGTTGTTAAGGCTGGTCAACCTGGATTAATTGCAGGTGCTAACAATGCAAATGAAAAAGATAACATTCTAGCCATCAACAAGATTGTTGGTAGAAAAATAAAAGTTACTCTAAACTTAGTGCAATATGAAAATGTTGCAGTTAGTGCAAGAGTAATTGCTAGAGAAATTGCTGATGCAATTGAAAACCGTGTATCTTTTAGAGTAGCTCAAAAAATGGGTATAGCTAAAGCTATGCGTGCTCATGCTAAAGGTATCAAGACAAATGTGTCTGGTAGACTTGGTGGAGTAGAAATGGCTCGTGAAGAAGGTTACTCACAAGGTGTTATTCCTTTAAGTACTTTCAGAGCTAACATTGACTATGCTCTAGAAGAAGCACACACTACATATGGTCAAATCGGTGTAAAAGTTTGAATTAACAGAGGTGATGTATTTAAAAATGCTCACCACCGTAGTCCAAATGATCGTAGAAGACCAGATGGTAAGAAGCCATTTGATCCTAAACGTAGAAGAAGACCACGTAACGTAGAAGTTAGCGCTAACGTATTAAAGATTAATAAGGAAGCTGCACCTGCAGTTAAACCTGTTAAGAAGGATGGTGAATAATTATGATGCAACCAAAACGTGTTAAATATCGTAAACCTCACCGTACTAAATACGAAGGTCATGCTAAAGGACATACACAAGTATGATTTGGTGAATGAGGACTAATGGCTCTTCATGGTAAAAACAAACCAGACTATAAAGGAAACTGAATATCTGATCACCAAATAGAAGCAGCACGTATCGTGCTAGCAAAGGCTGCAGATAAAACTAAATGTGGTCAAATCTGAACTAATATCTTCCCACACTTATCTAGAACTAAAAAACCTCTAGAAGTACGTATGGGTTCAGGTAAAGGTGCTCCAGAAATTTGATGTGCAGTAGTTAAACCTGGAACAGTAATGTTTGAAATTGCTGGTGTACCAGAAGCTGATGCTAAACTAGCACTTAAACGTGCAGGAGACAAACTTAATGTAAAAACTAAGATTGTTGCAAGAGATCCATCTCTTCCACCTGTCGTTCTAAAAGAACGTAAGAAAAAGATTATGGATGAAATTGCTGAAGAACAAGCAAAACTTGCTGCTGAAACAGCTACATCTGCTCCAGCACCTGAAGCTGCACCTGCTGCTGAAGGACAAGCTGCTGCACCTGCTGCTGAAGCTGCTAAGGCTGAACCTGCTAAGGAAGAAAAGAAGGAGGCTAAATAGTATATGAACAAGAAATTTCAACAAAAAGAATTTGCAAAAATGTCTAATGAAGAATTATGTGCTATTGCCGCTAGATTAAAATTCCAATTAGTAGAAGCAAGATTCAAAATGTCTTCTGGTGAATTAGAAAAGGTTAATGTAATTAACCAAATTAGAAAAACTATTGCCAGAATCTTCACTGAATTAACAAACCGTGGATACAAAGTTTCAATTGGTTCTCATGGTATCACAATGTATGAAATTGCTAAAGGTAACAAACCTGTACCATTAGATCCAAAGAAACTTCAAGAATTCATGGAAAAAGATGAAAAGGATAACAAGAAGAAAAAACCTGCTGCTAAAGCAGAAGAAAAGAAACCTGCAGCTAAAGAAGTAAAAAAAGAAGCTGCTAAAGAAGTAAAGAAAGGGGATAAATAATCATGGAAACTAAAAAGTTTAAAAAGACTTTAACTGGTATTGTTGTTTCTGCAAAGAACAACAAAACAGTAACTGTTGAAGTTGAAAGAAAATTTAACCACCCTTTATATAAGAAACTTGTTATTAAACACAAAAAGTATGCTGCTCATGATGAACATGGCACAGCTAAATTGGGTGACAAAGTTCGTATTAGAGAATGTCGCCCAATGAGTAAGACAAAACACTTTTACGTTGTAAAAGTAGTAAAGAAGGCTGAATAATATGGCTATTCAATTCATGACAAGATTAAATGTTGCTGATAATACTGGTGCAAGAGAAGTAGGCGTAATTAAAATCATGGGAAACTCTTGACAAAAAGTTTGCAACATCGGAGATGTGGTTAAAGTCTCTGTTAAGAAATGTTCTCCAATTGGACAAGTAAAAGAACACCAAATGTTCTTTGCTGTAATTGTAAGAACTAAAAAAGGTATTAAAAGACCTAATGGAACAAAGTTAGCTTTTGATGACAATGCTTGCGTATTAATCAAAGCTAAAGATGATCCTACTCCAAGAGGAACACGTATCTTTGGTCCAGTAGCAAGAGAGTTAAGAGATAAAGGATATACAAAGATTGTCTCTTTAGCTCCAGAAGTTTTATAGAAAGGACAACTTATTATGCAAAGAATTAAAACTGGTGATAAGGTTAGAGTCATTTCTGGAAAACTACTTGGAAAAGAAGGAACAGTGCTAAAAGTTTGTCCAACTTGTGGCAAAGCTATTGTTGAAGGTCTTAACAAAGTTAAGATGCACAAAAAAGCTGGTGCTAACCAAGAAAAGGGTGGCATCATTGAACAAGAAGCTTGAATTCCTTTATCAAAACTTGCTTTAGTTGTACCAAAAGCTGCACGTGGTGTAAGTAAGATTGGTTACAAATTAAATAAAGAAGGCAAGAAAGTAAGAGTAGCTAAAGTTACTGGTGCTGAAATCGGCACAAGTAAGAAAGCTAAATAAGGAGAGTAGTTATGGCAAATGAATTAAGTAAAAAATACAAAAAATTAATTGCAGAAAAACTAACTGCTCAATTTGGTTACAAATCACCAATGCAAGTACCAACATTAGATAAGATCATTATTAATGGTTGTGCTGGTGATGCTACGCAAGATGCTAAGTTATTAGATGCTCTATACAATGAAATTCAACTAATAACTGGTCAAAAACCAATTAAAACAAAATCTAAAAAAGCTATTGCAACATTTAAGTTACGTGAAAACCAAGAAATTGGTGTTAAAGTAACTTTAAGAAAAGAAGCAATGTGAAACTTTGTTGAAAAACTAGTAAAGATTGCTATGCCTCGTATTAGAGACTTTAGAGGATTAAAAGACAATAGTTTTGATGGACATGGTAACTTTACCTTAGGTATTAAGGAACAAAACATCTTTACAGAAATTAATTTTGATGATATTAAACGTGTAAGAGGTTTTGATGTTACCTTTGTAACTAGCACAGAAGATGATAAAGAAGCTAAAGCTTTATTACAAGCTATTGGTTTCCCATTCATTCAAAAGAAAAAGTAAGGAGAAAATATGGCAAAAAAATCATTAAGAGTAAAAGCTAACAGAAAACCAAAGTTTTCTACACGTGGTTACACAAGATGTGTAAGATGTGGCCGTGTTCACGGTGTAAATAGAAAATATGGTTTATGTCGTTTATGCTTTAGAGAATTAGCATACAAAGGTGCTATTCCAGGCGTAAAGAAAGCTTCATGATAGGAGGAATTAGATTATGTTTATGGATCCAATTTCTGATTTAATCAGTAAGCTAAATAACGCTAACAAAGCAAGATTACAAACTGTTAAAATTCAAACATCAAACCTTACTACTGCAATCCTTAACATTCTAAAGAATGAAGGATACATTGCTAGTTACCAAATTAAAAATGCAGGTAAGACAAAGAAACAAATAACAATTGTTCATTTAAAATACAAAAACCAAATTCCAGCCATAAATGGTTTAAGACAAATCTCTAAACCAGGCTTAAGAATTTATACTTCAGCAGAAGATATGCCAAGAGTATTGAATGGTTTAGGTATTGCTGTTGTTACAACAAGCCATGGTGTAATGACAGGTAAACAAGCAAGAAAAGCTAACCTAGGTGGGGAAGTTCTTGCTTACATATGATAAGGAGTAAACTATGAGTCATAAAGGTAATAGATTAATAAAGATTATTGCTGGAACACAAGTAGATATTGCTCCAGGTAAAGTAACAATCAAAGGACCACAAGGTGTTCTTGAAGTTGCTTATCCTTCTGATCTTATTAAAGTCTCAAAAGAAGGAGATAGTATCAAGGTTAGTCGTGTAAACGATGAAAAACAAACAAAAATGTTCCATGGTACTGTAAATGCTAACATTAACAATGCAATTGTTGGTGTTAACACAGGTTTTAAGAAAGAACTTAAAATCGTTGGTGTAGGTTATAAAGCTGCTGTAACTAATGGTAAATTAGTTTTACAAATGGGCTTTAGCCACCCAGTTGAGTTTGCTATTCCTGCAGGATTAAAAGTAACTTGCCCTAGTGCAGTACAAATTGAAATCTCAGGATATGACAAGATTATAGTTGGTGAATTTGCTGCCAACGTTAGAGCTGTAAGACCACCAGAACCTTATAAAGGTAAAGGAATAATGTATGTTGATGAACACATTATTCGTAAAGTTGGTAAAACTGCTGAAGCTACTTCAACTTCAGGCGGTAAGAAATAGAGGTAATTTATGAAGAAGTATTCTAAAACAAGAAAAGAAGCTAGAGTATTACGTCATGAACGTATTACTAGAAAGCTTAAACTTAACGGTAATGAATTACCAAGATTAGTTATTACAAAAACTAATGCCAACATTACAGCCCAAATCTTTGATGATGCTAAAGGCATTACTTTAGTAAGTTCATCATCAACTCAACTTAAATTAAAATCTGGTAATGTTGAAGCTTGCAAAAAAGTAGGCGAAGACATTGCTAAGAAAGCTTTAGCAAAAAATATTAAGAAAATAGCATTCGACCGTGGTGGTAGCAAATACCACGGAAGAGTTCAAGCACTAGCTGATGCAGCTAGAAAAGCTGGACTTAAATTCTAATTAGGAAGGATTAACACATGGAAAATAAAGAAGTAAAAACTGAAACTCCAGTTGCTCAACCTAAGGTTGAACAAGCAGCCAAACCTGCTGAACAACCAAAGGCTGAAGTAAAAACTGAAGCTAAACCAGAAGTTAAGAAAGAAGCAAAAGCTGATGGTAAAAAGCCAGAAGGTAAAGAACAAAAGAAAAATTTTGTTAAGAGACCTAGACAACCAAGCGATGGTTTTAGCGAAAAAGTAGTAGCTATTAAACGTATCTCTAAAACAACTAAAGGTGGACGTAATATGCGTTTCTCTGTATTAGTTGTTATCGGAGATAAAAAAGGAACTGTTGGTTTTGGAATGGGTAAATCTGCTGAAATTCCTAATGCTATGAAGAAAGCAAATAAGAATGCTAGAAACAACCTTGCTAAAGTAACAATGAATAAACGTGGCACACTTTACCATGAAGTTATTGGTAAATCATGTGCTGCTAAAGTCTTACTAAAACCAGCACCTGAAGGTACAGGTATTGTTGCTGGTGGTGCAATCCGTGCAGTTATTGAAGCTGCAGGATTCAAAGATGTTTATACAAAAAACATGGGTAAGAATACAGCTGTTAATATGATTAGAGCAACTATTAATGGTTTAAAAGCACAAAAGACTCCTTCTTACATCGCAAATATGCGTGATAAGAAAGTGTCAGAACTATAAGGAGAATAAATATGAAATTAAATAAAATATTAATTCCTACTATTAGTTTAATTGGTTTAACAAGTGTTATACCAACTGTAGCTTGTACAAAATCTAAAGAAGAAAAAGACTCATTCCCATTTGAACTTGATACAGATATAACAGACATTAAAGTTGATGAAAATTATGATAGAAATAGTTATGATTCATCCGATAACACAGTTTGTCTCTACTATTCAAATCTTGAACCCATCAAAATAAGTTATAAGAATGGAAAAAAATTTAAAGAAACAGATCATGTATCCGTTTGACTTAATACTAAAGAATTTAATTTTGAAACTGTATCTGAAAACTATGAATTACAATCTGGTTATTTAGCGGTGGTTCCTTCTCCTACATTTCAACCTGATGGTACATATCAATTCATAACATATCCATATGTGACACATAGGGGAGAAGAAGGCGATGTACCAGATGATGATGAAGAAACAACATGATCATTCACTTTTCAACTACAGATTGATGTAAATGGGAGAAAATACAAATTAAAAAATTATGGCAAAATAAGCGGTCATGTAGCTGAAAAAATATCAACAAAGGAGTAATTATGGAATTACATAATTTAAAATATACAAAAGGTTCTAGAGACCATAAAGTAAAGACTTTAGGTCGTGGTTATGGTTCTGGAATGGGTAAAAGATCAACTAGAGGACAAAAAGGTCAACATGCTAGAAAATCTGGTAATGTTAGACAAGGTTTTGAAGGTGGTCAAACTCCTTTATATAGAAAAATCCCAAAAGTAGGATTTAACAACTATGACTTTGCAAATAGACCAGTTGTGTTCACAACTGACCAAATTGCAAATATGAAAGTTGTAGATAGAAAATCATTAGTTGCTGCTAAGATGATTAGCAAAAACTCTGATGCTCCTATCAAAATTATTGCAGGTAAAAAAGAATTAAAAGCTGCAATTGAAGTAACAGTTGATGCTGTTACAAAAGGCGCAGAAAAGATTATTACTGCTGCCAAAGGCAAAGTAAATATTAAGAAATAATAAACATGAGTAATCAAATAGATAACACAACTTTTGGAAATAAGGTTAAAAATACATTTAAACCTATTTTCACTAACAAGACTGTATTAGTATCTGTACTAATCACTCTTGCATTTATTGTGTTGTATCATTTGGGTTCGATGTTAACTTTACCTGGTGTTAAACTACCATCAACATATCATACAGAGGGTTCATTTGTTGAAATGTTAAACCTTCTATCTGCTGGTGGTTTGGAACACATGTCCATCTTTGCTATTGGTCTTGGTCCTTATATTACGGCCCAAATTATTATCCAATTGCTATCAAGTGATTTGGTTAAACCATTAGCTAAGATGGCAAAAGCCGGAGAACGTGGTAAAAAGAAACTAGAAATAATCACTAGATTATTAACATTACCATTCTGTTTTGTTCAAGCTTATGCAACATTAGCCTTAATTCTATCAAAGAATGCTGGAGGTTCTGGTACAGGTATCACAATCTTTGGTCAAGATACAATTAATAGCTTATTTGCTAACCAAGCAGGTGGAGCTGTTGGCTTACTATTCTTATTAACTGCTGGATCATATATTGCCATCTTCATTGGTGATATGATCACTAAACGTGGTGTAGGTAATGGTGTAACAACATTAATTCTTGCTGGTGTTGTTGGACAATTAATTTTCAGCTTTAACAATGTATTCAATGTAATTGGTATTAGACTTGCATCAACAAATAATGTAACAATTGTTTTAAGTTGTATCTTATATACATTATTCTTTGTTGCTATTGTTCTATTAGTAATCTTTATTAATGGAGCAACAAGAAAGATCCCAATTCAACAAACAGGTCAAGGTTTGATTCAAGATAAGAAAGAATTACCTTATTTACCTATTAAGTTAAATGCTGCAGGTGTTATTCCGGTAATCTTTGCTTCATCAGTTATTACAATCCCTGGAACAATTGCTCAATTCATTCCAGATTCAAACTATGCGGCAAAAGATTTCATTACTCATTGGTTAACATTAGATTCATGAGTAGGAGTCGCTATATATTTTGTTCTAATCATCTTATTTAGTTTCTTCTATTCATATATCCAAATCAACCCACAACAAATTGCAGAGAACTTCCAAAAGAGTGGAAAGTTTATTCCTGGAATAAGAATGGGTGAAGATACAGAAAAACACATTACAAAAGTGCTATTTAGAATTAACTGGATTGGTGCACCATTTCTAGCAATAGTTGCATCTATACCATACATTCTATCATTAGCGACAGGTATTTCAAGTGGAATGAGCTTGTCTGGTACAGGTATCATCATTATGGTAACTGCATCACTAGAATTATGAGCAGCAATTAAATCTGCTAGTACAACTAGTGGATATGTTGTGACAAGAAGAAACATTGAACATTCACACTATTCTGCACAAGAAACAAAAGAAGAGAAGGTGACACAATTATGATAGTTATTTTATTAGGGGCTCCTGGTTCAGGAAAAGGAAGTATTTCCAATTATCTAAAGGAGAAACATGGATTTATCCATATTTCAACTGGTGATTTATTTAGAAGAACAGTTGCTCAAGATACGCCATTAGCTAACAAACTTAAACAAATTATGTTAAGTGGTAAGCTAGTAGATGATGACACTACTAATGAAGTAGTAAGACAAGAATTGCTTAAGATTAATAATCCTCAAGCACACATCATCTTTGATGGTTTTCCAAGAAATGTTAACCAATTAGAGTATCTAAATAAACTAACCAAGATTGATTATGCCATTGATGTGCAAGTAGATAAAGATGAAATAATCAAACGAATCACTGGGCGAAGAGTATGCCCAGTATGTAAAGAAATCTACAACATTTATTACAAGAAACCAAAAGTTGAAAACACTTGTGATAAAGATGGGTCTTTACTAACACAAAGAAACGACGATCAAGAATCAGTTGTCGTTGAACGTTACAAAACGTATATGTCATTAAATGAACCATTAATTAAAGCATGTCAAGATCTAAAGATCTATCATGCAGTAAAGAATGATCGTTTAGACAATGCTATCAAACAAGTAAAGGATATTTGTAATATAAGATAATGATTTACCTTAAAAGTGAAAAAGATATAGTTGGTATTAATAAGGCCTGTGCAATCTGAAAAAAGGTTAAAGCAGAACTTAGAAAGAAAACCAAACCTGGAATCAGCACAAAGCAATTAGATAAAATTGCTGCTGATGTAATTGCAGCAAATGGTGCAACTGCAAGCTTCTATCAATATGAAGGCTTTCCAGGTCATATCTGTATTTCTGTGAATGAACAAATCATTCATGGAATACCTAATGACTATGTTTTACAAAAATCTGATATCGTTACATTTGATATTGGAGTAACTTATGAAGGTTATGTATGCGATGCTGCTTTTAGCATTGTGTTAGATCCAACTAATGAAGTTGCACTTGAAATTCAAGATGCAACATTAGATTGTTTAAACACTGCAATTAAACAAATAAAAGCAGGAGTTAAAATAGGAGACATCTCCTATGCAATTCAAGAAACCGCATTTTATCATGGCTACGAAGTAATTAAAAACTATGGTGGCCATGGTTGTGGACTAAAAGTCCACGAAGACCCAATCATTCTAAACTATGGTCAACCAGGAACTGGTTTAAAACTAAAAGCAGGGATGGTTATATGTATAGAACCTATGCTTATGACTGATAGTGATGAATATGTGGTCGATGCAGATAATGGTTGAACTGTATCTGCAAAAAATGGCAAACTAACTTGTCACGAGGAACACATGGTTCTTGTAACAGATATAGGTTGCCATGTATTAACAGCTGATTAATGAAAGGATATAAATGGCTGAACAAGACAAAATAAAAATGAAGGGTAAAGTAACCGATATTGTTGCCGGTGGTACTTATAAAGTACTATTAGATAATGGCATGGAAATATCAGCCCACGTATCAGGTAAAATTCGTATGTGTAAAATACGTATTCTACCCGGTGATATTGTAGAAGTTGAGTTAAGTCCTTACGATTTAACACGTGGTAGAATTACTTACCGTCAAAATTAAGAAAGAGGTATATATGAAAGTAAGAGCTTCTGTAAAACCAATCTGTAAAGATTGTAAAGTAATAAAAAGACATGGACGTGTGATGGTAATTTGTAAAAATCCAAAGCACAAACAAAGACAAGGATAAGGAGAAAATATGGCACGTTTATTAGGTGTAGATATTCCTAACAATAAAAAAATTGCTTACGCATTAACAGCAATTTATGGTATTGGTATTTCTACTGGTAAGAAGATTTGTAAAACTGCAAATGTTGATCCAGAAAAGAAAACAGCAGATTTAGATGAAAAAGAATTTGCTGCCATCCGTGAAGCTGCAAGTAAGTACACTATTGAAGGTGACTTACGTAGAGATGTAGCAATGAACATTAAACAATTAATGGAAATTAATTGCTATCGTGGTATTAGACACAAAAAAGGTTTACCTGTTAGAGGTCAAAGAACTAAGACTAACGCAAGAACACGTAAAGGTCCTAGAAAGACAATTGCTAACAAGAAACAAGAAACTAAGTAATAGGAGGATAGAACAATGGCTGAACAAACTAAACAAGCTGCAGCAACTGAAAAGAAACCTGCTGCTAAAAAAGCTGGTAAGAAGAAAAAACGTCTTGCCTCTGTTAATGGTATGGCACACATTCACTCTACCCTTAACAATACAATTGTTACAATAACTGATATGAATGGAAATGCAATTGCTTGAAGTTCATCTGGAGTAATTGGCTACAAAGGTAGTAAGAAATCAACTCCATATGCTGCAGGCATTGCCGCAGAAAACTGCGCCAAAGCAGCAATGGCTATGGGACTAAAATCTGTAGCTGTTCACTGTAATGGTATTGGCCGTGGCAAAGACACTGCAATAAGATCTTTAGCCGCAGCTGGTTTACAAATCACTGAAATTGCTGATGTAACACCAATTCCACACAACGGTTGTAGACCACCAAAGAAACCACGTTAGAAGGAGCACATATTATGGAAAAATTTATTAAATATTCTATTAAACCAATCGCAAACGAAATTAATGATAACCATGGTCAATTTGAAATTGGACCATTAGAATCAGGTTTTGGTATTACCATTGGTAATGCTCTAAGAAGAGTTATCCTTTCAAACATTCCAGGTGCAAGTGTATTTGCAATTAAAATTCCTGGAGTAAACCATGAATTCCAAGCAATTGATGGTATTAAGGAAGATGTTACACAAATCATCCTTAACTTAAAACAATTAGTTTTAAAAATTAGTGAAGAAGCAATACCTGAAGGTACTGAATTACACTCTTGACCAACTATGAAAATTAGTTATAAAGAAGCTGGTGTAATTAAGGCTGAAGATATTGAACTTCCAGTAGGTTTTGAAGTAGTAAACCCTGATCTATACATTGCTACTAAGACTAAAGCATCACCAAAATTCGAAATGGAAATTTTCGCTGCAAATGGTCGTGGTTTTAGATCTTTCAAAGAAAACCAAGAAAATATTAACACATTGTCAATCATTGCTACTGACTCTAACTTCTGTCCTGTTTTACAAGTAGGATACCATGTAGAAGAAAGAAAAATTAGCAAGAATCATATGGGTGACTATTTAACATTAGATGTTGTAACTAATGGTGCAGTAACTTCAACTGATGCTGTAGCATATGCTAGCAAAATTCTAGTTGAACACTTTGAACAATTAGCACAAATCAATGAAAAAATTGCTCAACTTCAAATGATGAAGGAAAATGAAGAAACTCAAGAACAAGCAGTTACTTCAGTTTCAATTGATGATCTTGAATTATCAGTTAGATCATACAACTGTCTAAAACGTTCTGGTATTAGAACAATTCAAGAATTATCTAACATGACAAAAGATGAAGTTAGCAAGATTAAGAATCTTGGTAAGACTTCACTTCGTGAAATCCGTAAGAAATTACAAGACTACGGCTTAACTTTCAAGAAAGCATAAGGAGATAAACTATGTCATTTGTAATTACTCACAGAAAAAACACTGCTTGAAGAAATATGGTAATCAGACAACAAGCTACTGATGTAATTGTTTATGGTTACATTGAAACAACTCAAGCAAAAGCTAAAGAACTAAGAAGACATGTTGACCACTTAATCACTTTAGGTAAGAAAAATACTTTAGCAGCTAAGCAAGAAATCATGTCATTTGTTGTTAAAAACAAACAAATGAATCAACAAGCTATTCTAAAGAAACTTACTACAACATTAGCAAAGAAATATGCTGATCGTAAAGGTGGTTACACTAGAGTGTTAAAACTAGACAACCGTGCTGGTGATAACACAAAGATGGCAATCATTCAATTAGTTTAATTGCTTAAAGATCATACCTAAAAGGTATGATTTTTTATTTATATTTTGTAATTATCAAAGCAACGCATATCAAATGTAAAATTGATACAATATAATACTTGCAGGAGACAAATATGAAAAAAATTAAAATTTTAACACCAATATTTGCTATAGCAACAATTCCTTCTATTGTGACCCCATTAACTGGTTGCAAGAAGAATGGAATGAATTATGAATATGACTTTGCTGATAAAGAATTTGAGCCAACCATTACACCAAAGAAAAATTTTCATACAACAGAATCTGGTGCAATAGGGGCATATTTATATGATGTGTCACAAACTGGCACAACTCAAATTATCAAAGAAGATTTATACAATTATTTATCATTGGTAACACAATTTGGAAAAGAAATTGGTCAGGAAATGGGCATTGTTTACAAAGACGCAAAATACAAAATTTCTAACATTGGAATTAACGAAACTAACAATGCTATCTCTTTTGATTTTGACAGTTACTCAAAAACGATATGAGATGGCGTGGCAATGACTGGTTCTTGTCACATAAAGGTAAGAAATGTTGAATACTTCATTAAATACAATTCACCAGTTCCGCCTTATGGAATTTCAGATTGGTCTGTCATCCCTGTTGCTGGGTATTATGCTTCGACTGGGGATCCTGAAACAGCTGATACTTGGTTATCTAGTCATGATGATTGGTCTATTGAAGTTCATATAAAATCTTCTTTAATGCAACCAATTAATGCAAAGGCTAACCACTCTAACTATAGTATCTTAGTAGATGATGAACAAACTAGAGAGACAATTTGAGCTTATATGATGTGGCAATCATATTATTTTAGCCAAGTCACAAAAGAATAATAACAATATTAATATAAGAGATCATACCTAAAAGGTATGATTTTTTATTTATATTTTTTTAATATATTTTTAAATTAAAATAAATATATATTATGAAAAAATTGTTTATCACAACACCGATATATTATGCATCAGGCAAACCACACATTGGTCATGCTTATACTACCATCTTAGCTGATGTTATAGCTAGATACAAAAAAGCCATTGGTTATGATGTATTCTTTTTAACAGGTATGGATGAACATGGACAAAAGATTGCTGATACAGCAAAAAAGAATAATAAACAAATCCAACAAATGTTGGATGAAATCACTGCTGATTTTAAAAAGTTGTGAAAAGATTTAAATATTGAATATTCTAATTTCATTAGAACATCTGATAAAGTTCATGAACAAGCAGTTCAACAAACGTTTAGTAAATTGCTTGCTAAAAAATATATTTATGAAGGCAACTGAAAAGGTCTTTACTGTGTAAACTGTGAAGAAAATTATACTAAAGACCAAGCAGTTGAAAAAGATGGTAAACTTTATTGTAAAGTTGGACATGAATTAATTGAAAAGAATGAAGAATCTTACTTTTTAAAAGTAAGCGACTTTGCAAATTGAATCAAAGAACAATTTGCTAAAAAAGATTTCATTATGCCTCAATCAAGAGTAAATGAATTGCTTGGTTCATTCATTGACAAGGGTCTTGAAGATCTTTCAGTTACAAGAACAAGTATTACTTGAGGTATTCCAACTAAAGAAAAAGCAAACCATGTTATTTATGTTTGAATAGATGCTTTACTAAGCTATTTATCAGGTCTTGGTTATTTAACCAAAGATGACAAGAACTTTAAGAAATTCTGAGCTGACAAAGATACAGAAGTTATTCATTTAATGTCAAAAGAAATCACTAGATTTCACTGTATCTATTGACCAATCTTGTTAAAGATGTTGGACTTAAGACTACCAACACATATTATTAGTCATGGCTGAGTTGTAACTAAAGAAGGAAAAATGTCAAAATCTTTAGGAAATATCATCAACCCATACGATTACATTAACAAGTATGGTGCTGATGCCTTCAGATACTTTATTGTTAGACAAGTTTCTTTAGAAAAAGATGGTATTTTCTCTCATGATTTATTTGTAGAAACTATCAATTCTCAACTTGCAAACAACTATGGAAACATGGCAACAAGAACATCTGGAATGATTAAGAAATATTTTGGTAATGTTGTTCCAAATTTTGATGAAAAATCATTAACAGAATTAGACAAAAAAGTTTTAAAAGCTGATAAAAACCTTGTTACATCATTCAAAGACAAAATTGAAAATTTTGCTATCAATGATCTTTTGGATGCTATCCAAGATCAGTACAATGTTTTGAACAAATATATTGATGAATCTAAACCATGAGTTTTGGCTAAAGATCCAAGCAAAAAACAAGTTCTATCTAATGTTCTAAACATAATCTTTACAGGTACTATTAACTTGATGGTTTTACTAAAACCAATCCTAGTTAATACATCTGTAGGTGTTGAAAAGGCCCTAAATTTGACCCTAAATTTCGATAATCTATCAAAAAACTGGCAAGGTCACAAAATTGGTGATTTGTCTCCTCTTTTTGCTCGAATTATAGAAAAGTAGACAAAAGTAAATGTTTATAACTTATTACATAAGTTATAATATAAGTGTATGAAAACATCAATCGCAATAATTGTCGCGAATAAATGCGAGGAAATGGAAGTAATCATTCCAGCTGATATCTGACGTAGGGCAGGTATGAGCGTTCAAATAATCTCTATTGAAAAGAAGAAGAGTTTGATAATGCAAAATGGAGTGCACTTGGCGTGCGATGACATTTTAGCAAAGGAAAATCTATCTAAGTATTCTGCAATCTATTTACCAGGCGGTAAGGGTTGCAGTTCTTTTTTAGACCCAGTACAATGTGCTAAGCTAGTTTCACACTTGCGTAAGGTGGCAAACAGTAAAGTCATTATTATGGCTAACTGCGCTGCCCCAACAGTGTTAAACCAACTTGGTATCATTGATAATGTTAAAGTTACTTGCTACCCTGGATATGAAGCAGGTCTAAAACATCATGTTAAACAAGATATTGTCGTAGACAAGAACTTCATAACTTCTAAGGCGGCAGGAACAACAATTGATTTTGCTTTGACTGTAATTAGCAAATTTGTTAGTCCGACCAAAGCAAAAGAAGTGGCAAAAGAAATTTGCTATAAGTATTGAAAATAGGAAGAGATTAAATGAACTTACAAATAAGATGAAAAGACTGCGATCGTTCGAAAGCAGTTGAAGCCGGTGTAGAAGATATTTTATCTTCCCTTGGTAAATATAATTTCATAAATGAAAATGTTAAAGTAGAAATTGTCCACTATGATAAGCGCAACATTTTCAAAACAAGAATTAATGTTCTTGTAAAAGGAAAAAATATTTTAAGAGCTGAAGCAACAGCTAACACAATCTATGGTGCAACTAATTTAGCACTAGATAAGTTAGAAGATCAATTACGCCGAGCAAAAACAAAAATAAGAAGAGGTAAATAACCTCTTTTTTATTTGTTATCAATTCAATATCTTTTTTACTTATATAATAAATTAATATACAGGTGAAACAATGGAACGTAAATTTAACGACCAAGAACAAGCTAGAAGAAACAAATTACAAAAGTTAATTGAAATGGGAAAGAACCCATATGAAATTGAAAAGTATGAAAGAACTCATACTTGTGCTAGCTTTATAAAAGCTTATGACAAATTTAGTCATGAACAATTACAAGAAAACAAAGATGTAATCAAAGTTGCTGGTAGAGTAATGGCAATTAGACAAACATTTGGTGTTATCTCTGATTTTTCTGGTGAATTACAATTTTATATTAATAAGAAAACATTCGATCCAGACAAATTTCAAATGTTTAAACAATTATTAGATCTAGGTGACATTATTGGAATTACTGGTACTCCAATGAAGACAATGACTGGTCAAGTAACTATTAAAGTTACTGATTTTGTGATCTTAGCAAAATCATTAATTCCACTACCTGAAAAATTCCATGGTTTAGCCGATGAAGAAATTAGAGCAAGAAAAAGATATCTTGATCTAATGACAAACCGTGATAGTTTAAATACTTTTGTTGCAAGAACAAAAATTTTACAATACATTCGTGAATACATGTCTAGTCAAGACTTCTTAGAAGTTGAAACACCAATCCTTTCACCTAAACTTGGTGGTGCAGCAGCAAGACCATTTATTACACATCACAACACATTAGATAGAAACTACTATCTAAGAATAGCTACAGAACTTCCACTTAAGAAATTAATTGTAGGTGGATTTGAAAAAGTATATGAAATGGGACGTATCTTTAGAAATGAAGGTATGGATCCAATGCATAACCCTGAATTTACTTCAATAGAAGCTTATCAAGCTTATGCTAATCTTGAAGATATGATGGACTTAACAGAAAACATCATTCGTCATGTAGCTAAAAAAATTGGCAAAGAAAAAATTACTTACAAAGGTGTTGAAATTGATTTTACTAAACCATTCAAAAGAATGTCAATGATTGACATGATTAAGGATGTAACTAAAATTGACTTTAACACAGTTAAGACTGATAAAGAAGCAGTTGAATTAGCAAAGAAAGATGGAATTGAATTATTGCCTCACCAAAATACAAGAGGACATGTTATTTCAATGTTCTTTGAAAAGTACTGTGAAGAAAAATGTCAACAACCAATCTTTATCACAGAACACCCAATTGACATTTCTCCTTTAGCTAAGAAGGATCCAAAAGACAAGAGAATGGTTAGAAGATTCGAATTATTTATTTGTCAAAAAGAATATGCTAATGCTTTCTCTGAATTAAATGATCCAATTGATCAACTAGAAAGATTCGAAGCTCAAATTAAAGAAAAAGAAATGGGAAATACTGAAGCCAACGAAGTTGATATGGAATATATTGATGCTTTAGAATATGGACTTGCACCAACTGGTGGAGTAGGTATTGGTGTTGATAGATTAGTTATGTTATTAACTGGAAAAGAATCTATTAGAGATGTTTTACTTTTCCCTCACATGAAGGATGCAAAATAGTTAATGAAAAGATTTAAGTTTCCTTTTGCATACGAACCAAAAGTAAATCTAAAAAATACAATTGTTTATTCGTCTATTTTACGAGATCTTATTTTTTCTTATTTAACAAATAAATATAAATGTATTTATATTGATCCTGCTATGGTTGTTGATAATAAACAATCAGCATTAGCTTATTTTGCTGGTGATAGAATTATTAGTTTTGACAACAAACCTAACAACTCTATTTTTATGTTCAACTCTATTCAAGACAATTATTTGTTATTGATAAGTAATATGTTCAAAAATGAACATGTATTTACTTTTGCACCATTTATAAGAAGAGATGCAAAGCAAACAAACTTAGATTCAATTATTAATTGAGAAATTGATGTTGAACTTTCAATGCCAATTAATTTAAACATTAATTACTTCACAACTTTAGCTAGAGAAACATTTGCTGCTTTAACTAACATTGCAAATTCACCTGAATTAAAAAAGATTCACACTCTTTCTAAAAACAAATCAGATGTTGTTGATATTGCTGTCATTGATGCACAAAAGATTGAAAGCTCTTATCCAACACTTTCTTTAGAAGAAGCTTTTACTCATTATTGTTCACAACACAAATTTGTTATTGTTCAAAACAATATTAAGAAACTTAGATCTGGAAAGAAATTAGGATCATTTGTTCCTACAGCTCAAGATAGTGAATTATCTTGTGGTTTATATTTTTATGATGAAATTAATAATAAACCTATTCACTTAATTAATGTTTGCAAGAGACCAAGTGGTATTGTTTCAAAAAATCAATTGTTAGATGTTAACCCACATGAATTAACTGATGAGTTGTATGATTCTAGAATCTTTGATAATGAACATCCTAATAACATTTCATTAGTTATTAACTTTACAAATTTACTTTTCTTTTTCCTTGATAAGGTACATTTAGCAGAAGTTGTAAAATCTGTTTGACCAGACGATTTTATTGATTTTGTTAATAAAGAAAAAATTGAAATCTTTTAGGGGAACACAATGAAACTAATTGAACCATCATTATTAAGTATTAATAAAGATAAAGCTTTTGACCAACTTAAAATGGTCAAGAATTTTAACTTACCATATGTTCATTATGATGTTATGGATGGTAAGTTTGTTCCACCAACAGCTTTAACAACTGAATATCTTAATGATCTAAAGATGTTAGGTATTAAACCTAATATCCATTTGATGGTTGCAAATCCAATTGAATGAATTGAGAAATATAAAGATAGTAATGCTAACTCTATAACATTTCATGCTGAAACACAATCAGTAGAAGAAAGCAAACAATTAATTGAAACAATACATTCCCATGGAATGCTAGCAGGCTTTTCTGTTAAACCAAGCACAGACTTAAATCAATATAAAGAATTATTTGCTGTAGCTGATATTGTTCTTATTATGTCTGTTGAACCAGGATGAGCTGGTCAAGGATTCATTGAACATTCTTTAGTTAATTTAAAGATTGCTAATGAAGCCAAAAAACAAAAACCAAATTTGATTATTCAAATTGATGGTGGTATCAACTTTGATTACATTAAGAAATTATTAAATCAAGTTGATTGATTTGTAACTGGAAGTTGATTCTTTAAAAATATTGACCACATGGGTCAATATCTTGATGAGTTTAATAAACTTAAATAATTAATTATTGATTGTAACAGTGTTGTTTACTTTTCTAGATTTAACTAATTTGTAAATTAGTAAACCAATTAACACTAGAACCATTACGACAGCAAGGAAGATGAATAAGTCTCTCTTGTTTTTCTTTTTCTTTAATGCAGTTAATTCTTCATCAGAAACAATTTGAACAGAGTAGAAGTTATCAATCTTTGCTGCTCTTGTATAGTTTGTTACTAACAATACAACGTGTAGGAAGAAAGCGATAATCATTGCAGCAGCACACACAATAACAGTTATTAGAAGCGATGCACCACAAGTATGAACATATGGACCAAAGCTTGGGTCTAGAATACCTCAGTGTGGATCTTTTGCAGCAACAGTAATGCCTCAACCAATGATGTAAGTGATTAGGATTGCTAAACCACCCGCTACATATGTAAGACCACAGAATCAGTTAACATTAATGTGAGCACACTTTAATCTTTTATAAAGCTTCATCACACTAATTGTTGGAATCTTGCCTTGAGTAAAGTCTACGTTCCGTGCTTCATTTCTAAAGTTAATTCAGTTGTTTACGTAAATAATAAAGAATGCAACACAAACGGTGATTGCTGGAATTAAAGTTAAACAAGCTCAGTTGCTTACAGAGCTTTTAATGATTGCAACCATTGCTCAAATTTCTAGTGCTAAACAAATAGCAGTAATAGCTGCTCATAAGATTACTAATCTTCCTGAACGTTTATATTCACGAACATAGAATCTTGGTAAAGCATCTGCGTTCTTATTTATTTTTTCAATTGAACGTAAATCAACTTTTTTAGTTATTTCTTGTGTTTCTACTTTAACAGTTGGTAATGTTTGGGTAACATGTGGAACTTTAGTAGTGACATTAAATAAAACATTTTGAAGGTTAGGTTTACTAACTTCTTCATTGACAACTTTTACTTGAGGTTGTCTTTCATCATATGATATTACGGTTGTCTTGTATTCTTCGTTTGCCATAAATATATTTAATTTATATCTTTGAAATATAAAAATTCTAAATATATTTTTTATTAAATATATATATTTAATTTATTTAAATCTTTATGGTCAATTTTGACTTCTCTACCCGTTTTTGCTTCAGGTTTGTTATTTAAATACACTAGGTCACCAGTGATGTTTACATCAACATTTACTAGTGATTTTCCTAAACCAAAACGGTCTACTGGAACATTACTTTTAACAAAATCTTTGATTTTCTTAGGTGTAAATCCACTTGATACTATGATCTTAACATCTTTCATTCCATTAGCATCTAATGCTCTGCGAGCATTAAACACTAGTTGCTTACAAACACCATAATTTTCTGGCTTGTTTGCTAATGATTTATCACACATTCGAATTGAAGTATCAATTCGAATAGATTCAATATAAGGTCTTAGTTCTTTATCTATCTTTTTAATTTCATTAACAACATCATTATGATAATCAATTAAAGCAGATAACTTTTCCTTTGGAAAAGTTTTGTGATAAGCTCACAATGCTTTATTTAAATTTCCATTGAATTGTTGAATTAAGGCATGTGGCATTGTGCCAACAACTTTAACCTTTGGATCTTCAATAAGCTCAATATGAGCTTTAGTTGTAAAAATTGTCATTCCACCAATTCAAGCAGCATAACCATCATATGGTTGACCTAGATATAAATCTGCACGGTCAGCCATAAAAATTAATTGGTTAGATTTGATATATTTTAAAGCTTGCTTTACATGGTTACAAACTGATGATTCACGAGCTAAAATACCATCAATTACTGATTCATATTCTGCTATTTTTCTATAGTCACCTTCCATAACCAAAATTGGTTTTCCAGGTTCCACTAAATCACCATCTTTTACTCCGTAAACTTTAAAAATTCCTGATACTTTTTTAAGGAATTGAACACAATGTTCAATACCACATACATATATAGGTTCTTTACTAAAGTGAGTAAATCTAATAATAGAAAGATTCTTAACTTTGTTACTGTCAAGAATTTTTTTCGTTTTAGTTAGATATAACGCAGTGTAATTACCACGTAATATCTTCTTTAATTCGTGAATTTTTTTCATTTCAATAATTATATTATTTAATTATAAATTTCAATTTATAATTAACCTATATGATTAAAAATTATACTGATGAAAACATCAAGGTCCTTGAAGGCCTTGAACCTGTTAGAAAAAGACCAGGGATGTACATCGGTTCTACCGACACCTATGGTTTACACCATCTAGTATGAGAAATCTTTGATAACTCTGTGGATGAAGTGTTGGCAGGTAATGCTGACTTAATTACTATTATTCTTAAAAAAGACGGATCTATCTCTGTAAGAGATAATGGTCGTGGTATTCCAACTGGAAAAAATGAAACAACTGGATTATCTACAGTTGATACTGTCTTTACAACACTACATGCTGGTGGTAAGTTTGATGATTCTGCATATCACTCTGCTGGTGGATTACATGGTGTTGGTTCATCTGTTGTTAATGCATTAAGTAAATGATGTAATGTAACAGTCTACCGTGGTAGAAAGGTTTATGAAGCTAAATACATTAATGGTGGAAAGATTGACCAACCATTAAAAGAAATTGGTACAACAAACCAAACAGGTACTGAAGTACACTTCAAACCTGATGATACTATTTTCAAAACTGTTGAATTTAAACCTTCAACAATTAAAGAAAGAGTAAGAGAAGCAACATACCTTTTTAAAGGCTTAACTGTTGTCTTCAAAGATGAAATCAACAAAACTGAAGATAAGTTTGTTGCCAACAATGGTATTGTTGAATATGTTGATTACATCAATGAAACTAAAACTCCAATTCATAAAGCTGCAAGCTTTAAAGGACAAAGCAATAAGATTTCAGTTGAAATAGCTTTGCAATATGTTAATGATTCATCTGAAACAATTATTAGCTTTGCTAACTCTGTTAAAACTAAAGAAGGTGGAAGCCATGAAACAGCTTTCAAAACTGCTTTAACTGAAACTATCAATGCTTATTCTAGAAAGAATGGTTTACTAAAAGAAAAAGATAAAAACTTTGAAGGTGCTGATGTAAGAGAAGGACTAACTGCGTTAGTCACTGTTCTAGTTCCTGAATCTTTAGTAGCATATGAAGGACAAACAAAAAACAAATTGTTTACACAAGAAGCATATGCTGCTGTTAAACAAGTGTTTAGTGAACAATTTGGTTTCTGGCTAGAAGAAAACAAAGCTTCAGCTACAAAAATTATTAATAAAGCTTTGCTTGCAAGAGATGCAAGAGTTGCTGCAAGAAAAGCAAGAGAAGAAGTTAAGAAACTTAAAAATAAAGAAAACAAAGCAACTTTCCTTTCAGGAAAATTAGTTCCTGCTCAATCTAAAGAAGCTAAACTAAATGAAATCTTCTTAGTCGAAGGTGACTCAGCTGGTGGTTCAGCTAAACTAGCTAGAGATAAAAAACACCAAGCAATCTTACCACTACGTGGAAAGATTCTTAACGTTGAAAAAGCAAAATTATCAGACCTACTACATAATGAAGAAATTTCTACTATCATTCTTGCTTTAGGTGCTGGTATTAATGAAGACTATGACGAAGAAGCATTAAGATACCACAAAGTGGTAATCATGACAGATGCTGACGTCGATGGTAGTCACATCCGTATTCTATTACTAACTTTCTTCTACCGTTTCATGAGAAAGTTAATTGAAAACGGACATGTATATATTGCTTTAGCACCTTTGTATAAAGTAACTAAGAAAAACTCTAAAGAGTTTGCTTATGCATGAAACGAACAAGAACTAGAAGAACTAAAGAACAAATTTAAGTCTTGTGAAATTCAAAGATACAAAGGTCTAGGTGAAATGAATGCAGACCAACTAAAAGAAACAACAATGGCGAAAGAAAATCGTAAGATGATCAAAGTAACCATTGAAGATGCAGCTTTAGCTGAAAGAAGAATTTCAACCCTAATGGGTGACAATGCATCATTAAGAAAGACATGAATCGATGAAAACATTTCATTCGATTTAGAGGAATAGATTATGGCAAACGAAAACAATAAAAATATTCCTATAGAAAATATCATGAGTGAATCATTTGGTGCTTATGCCAAATATATCATTCAAGATCGTGCTCTTCCAGATGTAAGAGACGGGCTAAAGCCCGTTCAACGTAGAATTATCTACGCAATGAATGAACTAAACTTACTTCATACTTTACCTCACAAAAAGTCTGCAAGAACTGTCGGTGAAGTTATTGGTAAGTACCACCCACATGGTGATAGCTCCATTTATGAAGCTATGGTTAGACTAAGTCAAGAATGAAAGAACAATATATGTCTTTTAGACATGCATGGTAATAAAGGTTCTATCGATGGTGATGGTCCTGCTGCTATGCGTTATACTGAATGCCGTTTATCGGCATTTGGTGAATTAATGGCACAAGGTATTAAGAAAAATACTGTACCATTCATTCCTAACTTTGATGGTTCTGAACAAGAACCAACAGTATTACCAACATTGTTCCCTAATTTACTAATTAACGGTTCAAGTGGTATTGCTGCAGGATATGCAACAAATATCCCTCCATTCAATCCAACCGAAGTAGTGGATGCAATCATTGCTAAGATTGACTATCCTAATTGTAGGATAGATCGTATTACCAATATTATGCCTGCTCCAGACTTCCCTACGGGAGGAGTTATTTCTAACCTTGATGGTGTAACTGAAGCTTACAAAACAGGTAAAGGTAAAATCCTAGTAGCTGGTGAAATGAAGAAATTAAGTAATAAGCAAATTGCTATTACTTCTATTCCATTTGAAACTAACAAAGCAGAAATTATTAAGCAAATAGATTTAGCAAAAGAAAAGACTGAAGCTTTAGGTATTACTGAAGTAAGAGATGAATCTGATGCTAATGGTGTTTACATTGTTTTAGAAACTAAAACAAAAAGCAATTTTGATTTCATTAAGAGTTACTTGTATAAGAATACAAAACTTCAAACAAGTTTTAACTTTAATATGATTGCTATCAAAGATAGAAAACCAGTTCTACTTGATATCTTTACTTTCTTACAATCATTTATTGATCATGCAGAAAACATTATTTTAAAAACATCAGAATTTGATTTAGCTAAATCAAAAGCAAGAAGAGAGATTGTTCAAGGTTTAATTAAAGCAATCTTAATCATTGATGATGTTGTTGCTTCTATAAGAAGAGCTAAAGATAAACAAGAAGCAGTTAATAACTTAACAACTAAGTTTGGCTTTAGCCAACCACAAGCTGATGCAATTGTAAATTTAAGATTGTATCGTTTAAGCAATACTGATGTTGAAGCTCTTAAGAAAGAGCTTGATGAATTAAATATGTCAATTGCTACTTTAGAAAACTTAGTTAAATCTAAAGATGCAAGACTATTATTCTTAAAAACAAAACTTCGTGAATTTAAGAAGTTATATCCACAAGAAAGAAAGTCTAAACTTTCTTATGAAGAAGCTAAGGTTGTTATTGATGAATTAGATCTTATCCAAGATAAGAATAGAATCTTTGCTTTCACTGCTGGTGGATATATGAAAGCATTTAGCAATAGAATATTGCTAGCTAATGATCCTAAGGATAACTTTACTAAAGGTAATGATATCATCATTACAGAATATGTAGGTAACTTAAGAGACAGATCATTATTATTCCTAGAAAATGGTGAATGTGCTGTTATTGCTAACAGCAAGATTCCAGAATGTAAGTTTAAAGAAGTTGGAACACACATTAATAACTTAATCTCTGCTGCAGCAGATTACAAAGTAATAGCTGCTATGAATGCAGACTATAAACAAGCTGTAAATAAACAACAAATCATTGTTGTAACTAAATCAGGTTTAATTAAACGTTGTGAATTATCAGAGATAATCACAAAACGTACAAGTTTAATAAACTATGCTAAGTTAGATGCTGATGATAGAGTTGTTGCTGTATTCCCTCTAGACAATGAACAACAAAAAGTTGTTATCTGTTCTAAACGTGGTTACATCAATTGTTACTCAATTGATCAAATTCCATTTGTAAGTAAGAATGCTAAAGGTGTAAAAGCTATGGGCTTAAAAGAAAATGATGTTATCGCATCAGCCTTCTTATTAGTTGATGGCGTTACACAAATTGCTGTTATTACAAATACACAAGTTAAACGTATTGAACTTGCACAAGTACCATATGGTAACCGTACTAATATTGGTAAAGCTGTTAACACATACATTGCAAACAACAATGCCTTTAGTATTTTAAAGGTTATTCCTTTAACACCAAATTCAACGATTGTTAAAGTTGATGTAACAGGTGAAAAAGAATATCTAACTATAGGTAGCATTAACTACCTAGCATATGACCAAAGAGTCAATGCAGTAGGCAATGAAATTGCTGATGCTAATTTATGAATTAGCAATATTAAAGATAGTGATAAAGCAGATGAGTAGAAGGTCAAAACGAGATAGATTTACTTTATTAAATTACTTCCGTCCAAGCATTTTCTTAAAAAGCTTTACGGATTTTGATCCATTCTTATTAAAGATTAATAAGATTAAATTATTCATTTGTGACTTAGATAATACTCTAGCCCCTCACTTTACTTTTAGACCAACTAAGGCAGCAATTAATTTTGTTTCTGAAATTAAAAAGATGGGAATCAAATTTTACATTGTTTCTAATAATAGAAAATCTAGAGTTAAGAAATTCTGTGAATATATTGATCCAGATGGTTTTATTTCATTTGCAATGAAACCTAGAATAAGCAAGATTAAAAAATTAATGAAGAAACTAAAAGTTTCTCCTGATGAAACATTAATGATGGGTGACCAATTTGTTATTGACATCCTTGCAGCAAATCGAATAGGATGTAAATCAATCTTGGTTTTACCTTTGGTAGAACAAGAAAAAAATAAGTCAAGTAGGTTTGTTAACTTCTTAGATAAGTTAATTTACTCTCGTCTAGAAAGAGATAACCTATTGATAGGAACTAAAAGTTTTGATAACGATACAAAACTCTTATAATAAATAAAATATGGCTGAACTTGATAAAATTTTAATTTTTGGTGGTGCTTTTAATCCACCTCACATTGGACATTTAAAGATATTGCAAAAAGCAATAGATTTTATTAAGCCACAAGAAACTATAGTTTGTGTTGATAAAGTTTCACCATGAAAAGATTCAAGCATGTTAGTACCATATCAATATCGTGTTAACATGGTTAACAATTTATTTATTGATAAAGTTAAATATGTAATTTACTCAAATAAAAATAATCTTATTTATACATGCGATATTATTAAAGAAATTCATGAAGAACATCCAGAAAGTGAATTATTCTTTTTAGTTGGTCAAGACCAATATGAAGTAATTAAGACATGAAACAATTATGATGTTATCAATGAATTAGCAACAATCGTTTGTTATAAACGTGGAAGCAACAAAATTAAAAGAATAGATGATAAACATATCATCCTTGCTGAAAGTGAAATCAAATGTTCTAGTTCTGACTTACGAGAAAGAGTAAGTCTTGAAAACATTGGAAAAGAAAACTTTAATTACATTAAGGAAAATGGTTTATACATTCAATCTAAAATAAAACCATACATGACTCAACGCAGATATGAACACACTATAAGAGTTTTAGATACAGTAACTAAAATAGCTATTGGAAACAATTTTGCCGATGAAGACATTTTAAAATGTCAAACAGCTGCTTTGCTACATGACATTGCTAAAAGATGCAATGATCAAGAGTTAAGAACCATCATTTCAAATGATGAACTTGATTCATTTCCTACATATCATTGTGCTCATGGTTTAGCTGGAGCAAGAATGGCCCAAAAGGATTTTGGAATCAAGGATCCTATGGTTTTAGATGCAATTGAAAACCATGTCATCTTTAAAGATGTTAATTCAGATAATAAGATTGCCAAAGCATTATTTTTAGCTGATAAGCTAGAACCTGCTAGAACTGAAGCTGATATTCCAAATAGAGAAAAATTATTTGAAAAAGCAAAAAATAATTATGAGGAAGCATTTCAGTTAGTTTATAAACTAAATGGAGAGAAATATTAATGATTGGTATCATCGCTGCTGAAAAAGACGAAACAAATAACTTAGTTAAATTAACTAAAGCTAAGATTATTGAATTCAACGGTGTAAAGTACTACATCGGACAAATTAATAACAAACAATTTATTGTTTCTTTTTGTGGTATTGGCAAAACTAATGCAGCTTTAACCGCAATGAATATGATTATTAATTTTGGTGTAACCAAAATCTTTAATATAGGTTTAGCTGGTTCATGTAAGTCAAACGTTAAACCTGGATCAACAATTATTGCTGATGCAGTTCAATATCATGATATTGACTTAACAGCTTTTAATTATCAGTTAAATCAATTACCAGATGAACCACTTAAATATGAGATTAAAAAGGAAAATATTGATTTACTTAAATCAATAATCAAGAATCCTATTATTGGTACTGTTTCAACAGGCGATGCAGTTATTTCTTTAAATAATATAGAAGCTTACCCTTCATTGGCTGACAAAGAAATTGTTGCTTTTGATATGGAAGCTGCAGCCATTGCACAAGTTTGCAATAAGACAAAAACAGAGTTTTTATGTGTTAAATTAGTATCGGATAATGTCTCATTTGATCCTAACACACACAACCAATATGATACCAACTATAAGTCTCTTTCTAAACAAATCGAGGCTATTTCCTTGAAACTTTTAGAATATTATTCTAAATAAAATAATATATATAGTTAAGTAATTATCGTGTATATAATCTATATATATTTTTTAGTTTATGAGTAAAACTACACAAAATAAAACATCAAAGATTGACAAAGATAACAATCTTCCAACCCAAACGATTGAAGAAAAAGCAGAAAGCAAAAGCTTTTTCACTAAACGTAATGTAATAATTATTATTCTTACATCATTGCTTTCTATTGGTCTTTTAGCATTAACAATAAAATTTATCCTAAATATTGATTGAGCAAATTTTGTCATATCTTTTAAAACTGGAGTAACGGTTCATTTAGGTTGATTGTGACTAACAGTCTTAATTTTATTTGTATTTGTAAACTTTGTTTACAACTCATTACCAACATATATAAGATTGCGTAAACTAGGAATACATGCTTCTCCTGCACAATGAATTTTATTTTCATTGTCTATTTCTTTCTTTAAAGCAGTAACACCTTCAAACTTTGTTTATGATCCATATACAATCTTCTGAATGAAGACACAAGGTGTTACTACATCTCGTGCTACTAGTACAATGTTTAGCAACGGATTGCTTTGACAAGCTGTTGAACTATTAGTTCATATTCCAAGTTACATTATTGTAATGACTAGATTAAACGATGTGCTTGCTACAGATTATGGAACAAGTCTTACATGAATAATTATGATGAACGTTGGTATCTTCGTAGATGTGTTTGGAGTTTTATTTATGTTGCTTCTGTGCTTCTCTAGAAGAGCGCATTATGTAATGTCATCAATTTTTAATCGTGTTAAAAAAGCTTTCAAAATGAAATACCACACTAAAGCTGAAATTGAAGAGAAATATAAAAACAGAGCTGTTATAAGACAAGATTCTATTAATTACTTTAAAGATTGAAAGAATACTTTGCTTATAGTTCTTATTTTTGCAGCATTTGATTTAATTGTATTCTTTACAATTAACCCTGCCTTATTCCTAGTTAACAATGATGGTAAGTATACTTTTAATGCTGTAAGTGTGTTTAATGCAACAAACATGGCATTTAATGCAAATAGAATTAATATTCTACCTGGACAGTTCGTAGGCCTTGAATCATGTTTAGTTACATTCCTACATGGTATTGGTGGCATTAATGGTGGTAGCTTTGGTGCTCAAGAACAATTCCTTAAACAAGGAATCTTTGTATTTAGATTATTCTTAACATTCTTTACTTGCTTAATTGGATTAGTTGGATTTGGTGTTTTAACAGGATTACAAGTTGGCTCATTCAGAAAAGACAAAGGTTCATTTATATCAAACAAGTATGAATAAGAAAATAATAATCATTGGATGTGGAATATCAGGAGCAACGTTAGCTAATGTTTTAGCTAATAAAGGCTGAGATGTTACTATATATGAGAAGCAAAGCTTTATTGGTGGTAACTGTTATGATACCTACAACAATGATGGCGTTTTAATTCATAAGTTTGGTCCTCATATCTTCCATACCTCTAATGAAGATGCTTATAAATTCATTACACAATTTACAAAGTTGAATAACTATGTAAATAAAGTTTTGGTTAATGTTGATAACAAAACATTCCCATTACCTATTAACTTTAAAGCTATTGAAACTATTTGCAAAGCAAGATCAAAAGAGATTATTGCTAAGTTAAAAGAAAAGTTTTCAGGTAAGAAAACAATTACATTGTTTGAATTGAAAAATACAAATGATAAAGATGTTCAAGAGTTGTATCAATATATTTTAAAAAATGTATATATCAATTATTCTGCAAAGATGTGGAACAAAAAGATAGAAGAGATTGATCCTAAAACTATTGAAAGAGTAAAAATTGTTCTAGGTTATGATCATAATTATTTCCCTGAAGATAAGTATCAAGGCTTACCTGAAAAAGGATATACAGATATGATTAATAGAATGGTAACTCATTCTAATATCAAACTTCAAACCAATACTGATGCACTTAAATTGATAAGTTTTGATAATGGTTCAATAAAACTAAATGGTCAAGAAATAACTTGCCCTGTGGTTTTCTGTGGTTCACTTGATGAAATATTAAAATACAAGTTTGGTGTCCTACCTTATAGAAGCTTAGACATAAAGTTTGAAACTTTAAAAACTAATAAATTCCAAGAAGTTGCTGTTGTTAATTATCCAGCAGATCCTAAGATGACTAGAATTTGTGAATACAAACAAATGACATTACAAAAGATTGATAATGTAACAACTATTTCAAAAGAATATCCAGGCGAATTTAATTTAAATTCTAAGACACATAATACAAGGTATTATCCTATTATCAATCCTACGAACTTAGAACTATATAATAAACATATTGAAGAATTTAGTCAATACAAAAACTTTTACCCATTAGGAAGATTGGCTCAATATAAATATTATGATATGGATGATGCAATTAATGCAGCATTTGAATTGGCTAAGAAAATAGATCATGATTAAGTTTGAACAAGAAAGAATTAATAAAGTTGACTTAAATGTTAAATCATTTAAGCATCCTATTCCTGTTGTTTATGTTAATCCTAAAAGTATTAATGGTAACACCTGCGTATTTATTTACATTGGTGGATTAGCATCAACTAATTCTTTCAATGTTTACATGAATAAACCTGCTTTTGATAACAATTATTTTGTAACATATGACAGAATGGCACATGGTGATAATAAGAATAAGGCATCACAATATAAATATAAATTCATTAGAGAATTAGATGCAGTCGTAGATTGAGCAACAAAACAATTTTCTAAACGCATTTTCTTATTAGGTGAATCTTGAGGATGTGCAATTAACTTTCTTTATCAAAAGAAATATAAAGATAAAATAGCTGGTGTTATCAATTGAAATATGCCAACAAAACCAGTTGACCCAGAAAAGAAAACATTTAAACAAATGTATTCTATTGCTTGAAGACATATTGTTACCCTTCTATTTAATATAGAATGTCACACACCTCCTGTTCAAACATCTCAATCTCCATTAAGTAGAAACCAATTATTACTTAGAGCAAAAGCAATGATGGCTGGTGGCGCACAATCTAATACTAGATTGACATTAGCAGTATGAAGATATATGGGACCATCATATAGATTCCTTAAAAAGAATGCTAGCAATCCAAATTACAATTTCCTATACATTCAATCAGCTCAAGATGCTTTAGCAACTTGAAAACATATTAATAAGATTGAACAAAACGCTGATGATAAACACTATTACAAAATGAAAACAGGTTATCATATTTTATCTATGGAACCTGAAGAATCAAAAGAACTATTTAATTTAATATTAAATTTTGTTAATAGAAAGGATGGTCAATAATGATTAATGTAGTATTTGCTTGTAATGATGGATACTTTGATGCTGCTTTTGTTACAACCCTTTCTATTTTAAGAAGAACAAAAGAAACATGCAAGTTCTATTTGTTATCTGGTGATTTCAGTCAAACAAATCCAAAGTTTACTATGTTTAGTAAACAACATGAACAACAAATGAATGAGTATGTGCGTTCATATAATCCAAATAACACATTTGAAGTTATTGACTGTAAACCAATGTATGATGAAACATTTGGTGATCTAGTATGAAGAAAGTGATGAATTAATCACTGAACTCCATACACTATTCTTCGTGTTTTTATTCCAAGAATAACTAAACTTTCAGGTAAAACTATATATTTAGATTTAGATACTATGCTTAATGATGACATTAAGAAAATTAATGATGTAGATCTAGGACCATATGAAATAGCAGCTACACGTGATATTGCAACACCTTTTAAATACTTTAAAAGATATTACAATGCAGGTGTATTGTTGATAGATGTTGATAAGATAAGAAACAATAAAACTTTTGACAAAGTTATTGATTATGTTAAAAGAAGAAAACCTCTTGTCTTAGAACAAGATGCTATTAATAAAATCTGTAGGATAATGAGATTCCCAGGAAATGATTACAGATTTAACTGACAAAAGGATGGTATCAAGGATGATACTATAGTAAAACACTTTTGAGGATATGTCAGACTAAAACCTAGTCATCGTAATATCAAACAATGAGAAGTTGAAAAAGTTCAAAATATTTTAAACATTCATAATTGAGATGAAGATTATAAAATATATCTTAAAGAGAAAAGGTCTTGGAATAAATAATGAAAACATTCACAATTATTACACCAGTTTATAATGGACAAGACTATATAGCAAATTGCATTGAAGCAATTGCTAATGCTGACTATGATCTATCTAAGATAGAACATATTGTTGTTGATGATGGTTCAACAGATAATACAAAACAAATATGTGAACAATTATCACAAAAGTATTCTCATGTTAGATTCTATTCAAAGAATAATGGTAACTGAGGAAGTGTTATTAATTATGTTAAGCATAATAAATTAGCTCATGGTGAATACATAGTTATTTGTGATGCTGATGACATTATGCTTAAAACTTGTTTTAAGACTGTTAATGAAAAGAACCATGATGCAGATATCTTTGTTTCAGGTTTCTATAGATGAAATGGTAAAAAAAGAAAAATAAAAATAATTCCATACTTCTTTATGTTTAAGAAAGATCTTCACAAAAAAGACTTATGAAATTATCATTCACCAATCATTGTTCCTCAATCAGGATGAATCAATAATAGTATTTTTTATAGCTTGCCAGACTTAAAAGAAGGTGTGGCATACCAAGACATTGTCTTATTCACTAATGCCTTTTTAAAAGCAAATTACATAAGATATACAACCAAAGCAACAGCTTTGTATTGATGTATTCGTCCAGGCAACTCAATGACAACTAGTGCAAGTGATCAAGGTTTAGCTAAATTAGTTAATAACTTTTATCACTATGAACAAAATGGTTGAATTAACCCATTCTACTTCTATGTTCTAGGTTTAAAGAGAATTAGAAAGTATCTTAAAAAGAATAATTTAAAGTTTGACTTTAAAGGTGCAAAAATAAATTACACAGGATTTCCATTCTATGTAAGACCAATCATGAGATTATTAAATTTAATCTTTGTTAAAAAGTTCATAAAAAAATAGGGACAACCCCCTATTTTTATTTATCTGCAGTTAAGAAGGAAATAACTTTTTTAATGTTTGTGTTAGGACAAACAATACTTACGATATCACCAATCTTAAATTGAGTGTTTTGTTTAATTGGGAAGATGATATCATCTTTTCTTTGAATAGAGATAACCAATGAATCCAACTTTTCTTTTAAAGCTAAGTTGAAAACATTCTTATGAAGAATAGAAGGATTTGTTACAACAGATTTAACTCAACAAATTTCTTTATTAATTGCTGTAATATCTGCTCCTAAGTTATAAACTAACTGAATAGCAAGTTTGTTTGCAATTTCAGTTTCTGGTGTAATTACATTAGTAATACCCATTGTTTTTAAAACACGTTCGTGTGTTAAGTTCTTTGCACGAGCAATAATGTTTTCACATCCTAATTGTCTTAAGTTAGCACAGATCATAATTGAGCTTTCAATTTCACTTGTACCAACAATAATGTTCTTAACATTCTTAACACCACAGTCAGCTAAAGCATTAATATCTGTTGCATCAGCTTTAATTACAATTTCGTGTAAACGTGATATCTTATCACAAAGGTTAGAGTCACCTTCAATTACCATGACTCTTTTTCCTAATTCATTTAATTGGTCAGCGACTTGTCCACCAAATCTACCATATCCAATTACACAATATTCAACTTTTGCCATATTCTTTCCCTCTAATATCTATTATTATACTAATTATTTATTCTTTAAAATATCCGCAATACGCCTTTTATAGATTTCAACACCTGGTTGATCAAATGGGTTTAATTTCAATAAATAAGCACTTGCCATTGCTGCAAAGCACAATCACATATACAAATATCCAAAGTGATATGCATCTTGTCTATCAACGTAAATAATTAAGTTCTTTGTCTTGCCTTCTTCATAGTGTGCATGAACTGTTGATAGCATAGCAATTTCATTGACATACGATAATTTCTTACCATTAAGATATTTTAAATTATCAAATTCCATTGATAGTTTTACATCATCAATTGGCCTTCTTATATATAAAGTAGTTTCAAAGAAGTTTCTAGTACCTTCTTGTAAATATTGACCCATTGAGTGCAAATCTGTTGTAAACAACGAAGTTGAAGGATAAAGAGCCTTGTGATCTTTTCCTTCAGATTCACCAAATAGTTGTTTTCAAACTTCAGTCATCATGTATAGACCTGGATCATAAACAATAAAGTTTTCTACTTCATATCTATGGAAACCACTAAAGTAGTTACGATAACAAGCATATCTAAATGCATCATTCTTTGTTAAGTCTGGATTCATTAATGCATAAGATGCATCTTTAGCACCTTTAATGATTGCTTTGTAATCTAGTCCTAATAGAATGTATAGGAACATTCCTGCAGGAGTTAAGGCAGAGTATCTTCCACCAATATTATCCGGAATGATAAACTTAGTTCATCCTTTGTATTTACCAGTGATAGCAAAGCTACCTTTTTCTTTATCAGTTACTGTAACAACTAATTTATTAGCTGTTTCATAACCAACATTCTTAATTAGCTTTTTATAGAATAAACTAAAAGCAATTGCTGGTTCTAGGGTAGTACCTGATTTAGATATAACAATAATTCCAAATGATGACTTACCTAAACTTTTAATCATTGAAGTTAAGTAGTTTTGGTTAAAGTTATGAGCAAAGTAAACTTTCATTCCTCTTCCAATAAATTCAGAACTTAACATATCAAGTCCTGCTTTAATGCCCAAATAACTACCACCAATACCAATGACAACAACTTTGTTGATTCTTTGTTTATGTCATTGCTTTGCCTTGTTAACCATAGCCTTAAGTTCAGCACGGCTATAGTTTTGAACATATTTAATTCAACCAGTCATTTCTACACCAAGAGCTGTTTTCTTTTTAAGACGTTTAACGATACGGTTAATTCTTCTTTGGTACAAAGAATTTAAACCATTATCGCTAATTATTCTCTTAGTGTATTTTGTTTCAAGTCTAATCATAATAATCCTTCTTATTATACCTAAATACATACATTTATGTATGTATTTATAATGGTATATAATTAGAATATGAATGACACTATACTTAATAGATTGTTATCTCACATCCAATCAAAGGGGATAATAATCAATGATGTTAAGCGATTAACAAAAGCCATTGTAAATAGTAACTATAACAGAGTTATGAAGCCATATTTGAAGTTGTTAGAACAACACAATCTTGGCCAATTGCAAATCACAACAAATGATCTATTAAACTTATATGAATTGGATGGAAAAATCTCCATTCTATTCTTAGATCATTTACTAGAAATTGAAAAGAGATTAAACACTCAAATAGCATATATTATTGAAGACACATATAGAATATATGATGGTTGTATGTTTGCTAAAGACAAAGAATTTTTGAAACATCAAATATTTTCTAATGCTAGTAGCAGTTTATGCGGTGTAGGTTTTGAACAATTAGTCAATAAAATGACTAAATATGCACATATTAATCCAAACACTAGTACATATGAAAATGTTTCTAGAAACAATTTATATCTAAAGTGAAAAACATGTCCATTAGATGCATTATGTTTAACATGAACTTTCTCTACAACTGTTTTAGTTTACTATGCTCTAAATGACCAACTAAAGAAAAAAGTTGTTAAGTTCTTTAGACTATCACCAAACAAGGTTTCAACATTTGATGATCTAATTAATAACTTCTTATCATTAAGAAATTTAATTACTCATAACAATGTTATGTTTGTTAATATGCTTGATTTACAAGACCAACAAATGGTTAACAACTACAACGATGTCTTTAGATCAAAGAAACAATTCCTTGATTTCTATGATTTTGCTATCTTACTTGAATACTTTAGCGGTGTTCCAACATTATTTGAAGATTTAAAACGTACAGTAGAAATGTATGACTTTAGCCCTAAACTTAAACTATTAGTTAACAGATTATTGATGGGTTCTGGAACAAGCAATGAGTAAACTACTATACAAGAACAAATATTTATCCCTATACAAAACCAAACAAGGCTTTATTTATGCTCAACGTCGTGGTGTTAATTCCACAGCTATACTTTGCTTTAAGAAAGTTAAGGGCGAATACAAGTTTTTAATTAGGTATCAACCACTTCCAGTGGTTAATACTGTAAAACATCTTAAGTGAGATGACGTTTATGCTTGCCCAATAACTGGCTCAATTGAAGAGAACCAAACGCCAATAGAAAACGCTATCAATGAAGTTTATGAAGAAGCTAACATTCGCATTAGCAAAAAGAACTTAATTGCAGGTAGTTATTGTGTCTCTTCAACGCAAATGAATGAAACAGTTTTTAACTTTTTATTTGATGTTACAAATTGCAAGACAGTTAATAAGAAACAAGGTGATGGCTCAATATTTGAAAATGTTTCACTTAACAAATGATTAACATACAAACAATTAAAACAAATTGTTTTAAATAAGAATGGTCAAATATATTTATCATCACTATTAACATGTTTAGATCTATTTGAAACTTACTATGGGAAGATTAAGAACAAACATTAATGCTCCTACATTAATTCAACAATATAGGAACTATAAAGATATATCTTTAATTAAGTTACCTAAATGTCCAGTCTATTTAGAAATTGGATGTGGTAAAGGTGATTTTTTAATTCAACAGGCAATTAATAATCCCAAGAATTTTTATTTAGGTGTTGAGAAATACTCAACTGTTATTTTAAAAGCATTAAAAAAGATTGATAGAAATAAACTTAAATTAAATAATTTAATCTTTACTTGTGAAGATGCAGGTAAGTTAGATCCAAAGATATTTAAAAATAAATTTGCTGGATTATATTTAAACTTTTCTGATCCATGGCCAAAGAAACGTCATGCTAAAAGAAGATTAACATCACCTAACTTCCTAGCTTTCTACAGACAAATCTTGAAGGATAAAGCAAATGTAGAATTTAAAACAGATAATGATGATTTGTATAAATATACAATGGAAGTTCTACAACAAGATAAAACAATCAAAATCTTGTATCACACCAAGGATTTATATAAGAGCATTAAAAATAAATTTAACAAAGATAATGTTCCAACTGAATATGAGAAGAAGTTTGTTATTCTTAAGAAGAATATCAATAAAATAGTATGGACCTATTTGAAATAATATAATATATACATAAGGAGAAAATATGGCAAATTCAACAAGCACATACAGTAAAATGTCAAAATGACTTAAGTGATCAAGCTTATTCATTTTGTTAATACCATTAGCAATCTTTGGTATGGCAATTGCTAATTACTTTGGCAAATTGTCGGGTGAAAAGTTCAATAAGATTGATGGTATTCTATGAATTGTTCTAATTGTATTATCAGTTATTTGAACGATCTTAAATATTATTCTATTCTTCACTGCTGGTACAGTTAAGAATAAAACTTCACCAACAAGCATTAGAGTAGGATTACTAATATCATTTGTATTAGTATTTGCACCTGAAATTGTTTCAGTATTAATGGCCTTCCCAACTAAAGACCCTATTATTCATGAAGGTAGAGTAGCTAATTTATTATGACTATTGATGCCTTTAATCGTAGCTATCGGTTATTTAGTAGGACATGGTTGTGCAAAGAAAGCTCAATGAAAAACTGCTTAATAAAGCAGACAGATAAAAAGACTGGGTTTCCAGTCTTTTTATTTTGTTATTTCACCATTTAGACTAAACAAGCTTGAACTTGTAATTTTGACTTTAACAAATTGTCCAGGTTTAGCATTACCCTTAAAATTAACAACTTTTCAGTTATGACTATAACCAGTTAGTGTATTAGGGTCATTCTTACTTGTTCCATCAACTAAGACTTCTAATGTTTTACCTATATATTTATTATTATTTCATTTAGAGTATTTTCTAACAAGTTCGTTTAACTTTGTTAAACGTTTTTGTTTTGTTTTCATATCTATCTTGTCATTAATATTAGCAGCAGGAGTTCCTACTCTAGGTGAATAGATAAATGTGTAAGCATTATCAAATTTAACTTTCTTATATAGTTTGATAGTTTGTTTAAAGTCTTTATCTGTTTCATTAGGAAAACCTACAATAATATCTGTTGAGATTGTACAGTTAGGAATTTCTTTTCTAATTTTCTTGATTATTTCTAAGTATTTAGAAATCTTCATTCCTCTTTTCATTTCCTTTAAAATCTTTTCAGATCCAGATTGAATAGGTAAGTGAATATAAGCCATTAAATTTGGATTATTAGCTATAACATCAATGATTTCTTCATCAAAGTTTCATGGGTTGCTTGTAGCAAATCTAATTCTTTTTACTCCTGTTTTAGCAACATCTTTCAAAAGATCTACAAAACGATATTTGTTTTTTAAATCAATACCATATGAGTTAACATTTTGTCCTAATAAAGTTATGTCTTTATAACCTTGTTTCTTTAGAAACATCACTTCATTAAGGATATCTTTTTTGTCTCTTGATCTGATTGTTCCTCTAGTATAAGGAACGATGCAATAACTACAGAAATGGTCACAACCATACATAATATTGACTAAGGCTTTATGTGAATTTTCACGATAATCAGGAAGGTTTTCAATGACATTTCCTTCATGACTATGAACACGAATTAATTGCTTTTTATATACATAAATATTCTCTAAAATTGCAGGTAATTCATAGATATTATGAGTACCAAAAATGAAGTTAATTTCTCTAAAAAATTTGTTAATTTCAGGGATAGTTTTTTCTTGTTGAGGCATACATCCACATAGCCCAAAAACTAGGTCTTTTCTCTTCTTTTTTAATGCTTTTAAAGCACCTAGCATTCCAAAGACTTTGTCCTCTGCATTTTGTCTAATAGCGCATGAGTTAAGGATTACTAAATTAGCTGTTTTTCAATCTTTAGATTGCTTAAAGCCCATAGCAGTTAAAATACCCTTAATTATTTCACTATCTCTCTCGTTAGCTTGACAACCATAAGTTCGAACAAAAAACGTCTTTTTATTACCAATTTTTTGTTGATTTTTAGTTAGTTTAAAAAGGTCATGATAATAACTAATTTGGCCAGAGTTTCTAACTTTAGCCTTTGCCAAATTTGGGTATGTATTTTCAAGCTTAACTATTTCTTTCATATTATTAATATTTTATACTATAATTAACAAACAAGATAATTTATGAAAAAGATTTCTTTACTTAAAAAATTAGGCATTGGATTGGCTCCTGTTGCTATTGCAACACCATTAATTTTTACTACTACAAGTTGTAGCAAAAATGAAGGTATTTTAGTTAATTACATTTCACACACAAGATTCCAAGAAGATGAATCTCTAGTTCATATGCATCATGGCCATTTTGACAATGATGAACTATTGTTAGGATCTAAGAAATTCTTCAATGGTAACTACATCATGTTTGTTGGAAGTAATGCATATCGTTCTAAAGATTTAGAACCAAGTTCTACAGCTAAATTCTTTGGATCTGATGGAAATAGAAACATTGATAATTGATTCACTGAATTCTTAACTGATTCAGTTTGATATCGTGATGTTGAAGCAACAAAAGTTTTAGATGATATTAACAGAAAATTTGGATTTGTTACATTCCTAGACAATTTCAATTTTAGATTCTATGATAAGCATAACCATGAAATTTTCATTACTAATGATGCTTCAAAAGGTGTTGCAGGTATAATTACTGCCATAGGTCCTTTTGATACTTGAGAAAGAGATGATGTTTCAATTGAACAAACAAGAAAATTGATGAAAGATGAATTTGAGTACGACTGAGACAAGAAAGAAAAAGTAAAAACAACTGATTACATCAGACAAGATGCACAAGCTAAAGCTTTTAGAGCATTTGCCAGAAGAGGAGCAAAAATGTTTCCAACTACTGATGCAAGAACAAAAACATTTGATACATCAGTAAATAACACTTCAGGACAAATGATTGTTTACAAAGATGGTAGATTAGTTGATATTATTGATTTGCCAACAGTTCGTGTCAAAGATCCTGTAGACCCTGATGATAAAGAAACAACAACTCTATTTGGCACAATCAACAAATATTACACTAAAGAAGACGAAAAATAATTCTTTAAAATATGGAGCAAAAAGCAATTAAAAGTTCCAAAATAATAACCAAAGTTTCTTTGGTTATTTATTGTTTAATAATGCTTGCATGTGCTATTGCCTTTATGACAGTATCAGCATATCAAAAGAACTGAAGTTACTTCTGAGCTTTCTTGTTATGTTTATTTCCAGGCTTTATTTTTATTGCAATTAGTTTACTAATTCCATCTCCTGCAATTGTTGCAGCAAAGATGGGCAAAGGTGGTATTGCTTGGTTTATTGTAACCTATGTTTTAAAGTATGCTGCTATCATAGGAATTCCCTTTATTGGCCTGGCATTTCCAGCTCATTTTAACAAGTGAGTAATGCTAGCAATAACACTAGTTGCCCCTATACAAGTTATTATTACTAAATTAATTTTTGCTAACTATGTTAGCAAAAATGAGCAAAACAACTAAAAATAGGGTAAAATTTTTATATGGTTAAAGGTTGAGACCCACTTAGTATAAGACCCCAAATATTTTCGATTATTGTTGTTGCAGTAATCATTGCTATTTGTTGTATTATCTACTACAAAAAATCTAAATCACTAAAAGCCAATGAAGCACCTTCTGGCTATGTTTTAGCTGTAGAAATTTATGTTTCATATTTTAGAAATATGGTTCATGAAATTCTTGGTCCTAAGTTTGATAAACTAACACCATTGTTTGTGTTTATTTTCACATATGTCTTAGTTTCTAACGTGATTGGTGTCTTTGGGTTGGAAAACCCAACAGGATCATATACAGTGACATTGTCAATGGCATTGATTATGTACTTTGGAGTATGAGTTATAGGTTTTAAATTCCAAAAGCTTTCTTACTTAAAAAACTTCTGCTTGAAGATTAAGACTAAGAAAGGAAAACAAATTCCGGTCTTTATTAACCCTCTAGAAGTGATGAGCAACATTGCTCCATTGATTTCAATGTCTTTCCGTTTATGAGGTAATATTACTGCAGGATCAATCATTATCACTTTGTGATTCTTCTTCACAAATTACATCTGAATGAACATCCCTGTCATTGGTGTAATTAACCTTCTTGGTGGATTGACCGGCGCACCAATTAGAGCATATTTCGATCTGCTATCAGGATTAATTCAAGCTCTAGTATTTACAATGTTAACAATGGTTTATTGAACTATGGCTAAAGGTGATGATGAACCTGCACCTAAAATTCATGTGGTTCCTCAAACAAACCCATTACTTCGTTAATATAAATAATATATATAAAAACACTAAAAAAATATATACTTAAAATGTATATATTTTTTTAAAAAAGGAGAAAAGTATGGATAGTGCATTTTTAGGTGCTGGTATTGCAGCCCTTGGTACATTAGGTACTGCTATCGGACAAGGTTATGCCGCTGGTAAAGCTGTAGAAGCTGTAGCTCGTAACCCTGAAGCTGAAAGTAAAATTAGAACAACACTAATCGTAGGTGACGCTATTGCTGAAACATCAGCAATTTACTCATTGATTATTGCTATTCTATTAATTTTCGTTGCTCCAAATCAATAGTAGGAGACAACTATGGAAATGAAATATACAAAGACTAGAAGAATGTTATTGATAGGACTTATCCTTGTGATAAGTATTTTACCTTTAGCATTAACTTTAAGTTCTTGTAAACCACTAAAAGCAGAAGATGTGGTTAATAATTTATTTCCAAATCTATGAGTTTTCTTAACTCATATCATTGCTGCAGTTATCTTAGTTGTGTTAATGACTTGATTGGTTTGAAAACCAACAAAGAATTCAATTAAGAAAAGACATGATTACATTGCTAAAGAAATTGCTGATGCTCAAAAAGCAAAAGAAACAGCAACTATGGAACTTAATGAAGCTAACCAATTAAAAGTTACTGCTTTAAGTCAAGCAATGTCAATCACTACACAAGCTAAAGCTGAAGCTTTTGGAATTATTGAAAAAGCAAAGATCGAAGCTAAACAAACAGCTAACAAGATTGTGACTGATGCAAAAGATGATATAGAAAAAGAAAAACGTCATGCTCGTGAAAATGAACAAGACAATATTATCAATATTGCCTTCAATGTTGCTGAATCAGTTCTTAACAAAGAAGTTGATAAGCAAGATAAAGACAAATACATTGATGACTTATTAGAATCAATTGAACAAGATATTAAAAAGACAAAATAATGCAATTAGCTAATCAAATGCTATCTTATGCCAATGCAATCTTTGGAATTGCAAAGGACAAAGAAACGCAAGAAAAATATTATCAACAAATTGCCGCATTAGATGCAATGAATGTAACCAATGCAGATTTTTATAATATTCTTTCTGCTAGAGCAATTGATAAAGATGAACGCAAAGAACTTGCCATGACTGTGTTAACAGGTTATGGCTTTGACCCAATAGTTATCTATTGAGTTTGAACAATTATTGATAACAATCAATATTACAACTTTCATTACATTGCATTGTTATGTCGTAATATCTATCATGAATTGTTTGATATCACCAGAGTTAAAATTACCTCTGCCAATGAGTTAAGTGAACCTCAAATAGATAAAATCAAAGATTTCTTTGAAAAGAAACTCAAAAGGAAAATTGATGTCGAATGACATATTAAACCAGATTTAATTGGTGGTTTAAGAATTCAAGTAAACAACAAAACATACAACAACACATATAGATCAAAATTAAATGTTCTTAAGAAAGAACTGTTATCTAAGAAAGGATAATTATGGCAACTAAAACTGATTCATTTGCCGCCCTAATAAAGGCTAAGATTGATAAATACGCTAACAAAATTAAGAAAGACGAAGTAGGTAGAGTAATTTCCATCGGAGATGGTATTGCTATCGTTTCTGGTCTTGAAAAAGCAATGCTTAATGAGTTAGTTGTATTTGAAAACGGAACTAAAGGAATGATTCTAAACCTAGAGGCAGAAACTCTTGGTATTGTTCTATTAGGTAAATATGATAATATTGCCGAAAACTCACAAGTTAATAGAACAGGCCAAGTAGTTTCTGTTCCTGTTGGTGATGAAATGTTAGGTCGTGTTGTTGATGCTATTGGTCAACCAATAGATGGTAAGAAACCAATAGCTACAAAAGAAATGATGCCAATTGAAAAGATTGCTCCTGGTGTTATTACTAGACAATCTGTTGATGCACCACTTGAAACTGGAATTCTGTCTATTGACGCTATGTTTCCTATTGGAAAAGGTCAAAGAGAGTTGATTATTGGAGATAGACAAACAGGAAAGACAACAATTGCTGTTGACACAATTCTTAACCAAAAAGGTAAGAATGTTAAATGTGTTTATGTAGCAATTGGACAAAAACGTTCAACTGTTGTCCACATTCATGATGTTTTAGAAAAAGCAGGAGCAATGGAATATACAACAATCGTATCTTCTACTGCTGGAGAACTTCCTGCATTGATATATCTTGCCCCTTATACAGGTATAACAATTGCAGAATATTGATTATCTAAAGGACAAGATGTTCTAATTGTTTATGATGACTTATCTAAACACGCAGTAAGTTATAGAACAATTTCATTGCTACTTAGAAGACCACCAGGTCGTGAAGCTTATCCTGGTGACGTCTTCTATCTACACTCTAGATTACTAGAAAGAGCTGGTAGATTAAATAAAGACCATGGTAATGGTTCAATTACAGCCTTACCAATTATTGAAACACAAGCAGGTGATATCTCTGCTTATATTCCAACTAATGTAATTTCAATTACAGATGGACAATTATTTATGATGACTAGTATGTTCAATGCTGGACAACGTCCTGCTATTGATCCAGGTCTATCAGTATCCAGAGTTGGATCAGCTGCCCAAAGAGGTTATGTAAAACAAACAGCAAGCAGTTTAAAACTTGAGCTTGCTCAATTTGCAGAATTATCTGCTTTTAGCCAATTTGGTTCAGATCTAGATAAAGAAACAAAAGATATCATTGAACATGGTAAGAGAATTATGGAAATGATTAAACAACCAGAAAACTCACCATATTCACAATTGCAAGAAGCATTATTGCTCTTTGCAATTAAACATCACTACATCAAATGAATTCCACTTGATAAGATTACAACCTTTAAAAAAGATTTAATCAATCATTTTAATGATTCAAAATTATTAACTGAATTATCAACAGCTGGAAAGTTTGATGATAAATTAATTGAAAAATTCAACAGAGAGTTTAAAGACTTTATGCTTGAATATATTTTAGCTATTCCAGATTACAAAGCTGAAAAGTATGGAGATATTAAGGAATTAAAGAGATAATATGCAATCCTTGGATTTAATTAAAAAACGTATTAAATCTATTGAAGCAACCAAGAAAATCACTAACGCGATGAAATTGGTTGCCACTACCAAGATCAAATCTCAATTAAAGAGTTTTGAAGCGGTAAGTGTTTTTTGCCGTGAATATTATCGTGTCTTTAAGACATTAATTCTTCGTGAACCTAACTTGGACTTTTTAAGAATATCTAGTAAAAAAGTCCAAGACCAAGATTTGTACATATTATGTACATCCGACTTAGGGTTATGTGGTCCATTTAACAACAACATTTGTAAATTCTTAATGGGAATGTTAAGACCACAAGATAAAATCCTTGTCTTTGGACAAAAAGGTGTAAGTTATTTGAAAATGCACCATCTAGGAAATCAAATTGCAAGAACAATGAGATGAGACTTAGATGCAAATAACTATTACACACTGCTTCCATTAAGTTATGAAATCCTTGCAGCATATGCCGAAGGCAAATATAAAAACATTAAAGTTGTTTATACAGAATTCAAATCATCTGTAAGCAACGTTCCTAAAGTTTGAAACATCTTGCCAATCTGACCAGAACTATTTGGTGCTGGAAAAGAAGCAACAACATCAGATTGGACAATCTTTGAACCAAGCGCTAAAGATATTATCAAAGCAATCTTACCAGTGTATGTTTCAAACTTAGTCTATGGATCTTTGATTGAATCAACCCTATGTGAATCTACTAGTAGAAGATTTGCCATGGAAGGTGCAACTAAGAATGCTACAGAACTAATTGATAATCTAAAGATTCAATACAACCAAGCTAGACAAGAAGCAATCACCCAAGAAATTAATGAAATTGTTGCTGGTGCAACAGGAAAGAATTAAAGGAGCTAAATATGGAAAATGAAATTAAACAACAAAATAAAAACATTGGTCGCATTTACGAAGTAATGGGACCAGTTGTTGATGTTATCTTTGGTCATGAAAATTTACCAAACATCAACGATGCACTAACAATTGATGTTGGTGATAAGAAATTAGTTCTTGAAGTAGCTCAAGTAATTGGCGATGATATTGTTAGATGTATCTCTATGGGAGATACTGGTGGTTTGAAACGTAAAATGGAAGTAATCAATACTAACTCTCCTATTACTGTTCCAGTAGGTAAAGCAGTACTTGGAAGAATGTTCAATGTTATTGGACAACCTATTGATGGTCAACCAGATGTACCACAAGGTACACCTAGAGAGTCTATCCACCATCCAGCTCCAAGTTTCCAAGAACAAATTGCTTCTGAAGAAATCTTTGAAACAGGAATTAAAGTAATTGACTTACTAGTTCCTTATGTTAAAGGTGGTAAGATTGGATTGTTTGGTGGTGCTGGTGTAGGTAAGACTGTACTAGTACAAGAACTAATTCACAACATTGCTACAGGACACGGTGGTCTATCTGTCTTTGCTGGTGTAGGTGAAAGAACAAGAGAAGGTAATGACCTTTATCATGAAATGAAAGCATCTAAGGTTATTAACAACACTGCTTTAGTGTTTGGTCAAATGAATGAGCCACCTGGTGCCAGAATGAGAGTTGCTCTATCTGGTTTAACAATGGCTGAATACTTTAGAGATAAAGAACACCAAGATGTTCTATTGTTCATTGATAACATTTTCAGATTTACTCAAGCTGGTTCAGAAGTGTCAGCATTGTTAGGTCGTATGCCTTCAGCTGCTGGTTATCAACCAACATTAAGTTATGAAATGGGACAATTACAAGAAAGAATTGCTTCAACTAAGAACGGATCAATTACATCTGTTCAAGCAGTTTATGTTCCTGCTGATGACTTAACAGACCCTGCTCCTGCCACAACTTTTGCTCACCTTGATGCAAAGATCGTTCTTGATAGAAAGATTGCTTCATTAGGTATTTATCCAGCTGTTAACCCTCTAGAATCTTCTTCAAGATTACTAGACCCTAAGATTGTTGGTATTGAACACTATAAAGTAGCAAGAGATGTTCAAGCAATCTTACAAAAGTTTAATGAATTACAAGATATTATTGCCATCCTTGGTGTTGACGAATTATCTGATGATGATAAATTATTAGTAACAAGAGCAAGAAAGATAAGAAACTTCTTATCTCAACCTTTCTCTGTTGCTGAAAAGTTCTCTGGTTATCCAGGAAAATATGTAAAGATTGCTGACACTATTGCTGGTTTTAAAGAAATAGTTGAAGGTAAATGTGATAACATTCCTGAAGTTTATTTCTATAATGTTGGAACAATTGAAGAAGTAAAACAAAAGGTAGCTAATAAATTAAAAACTAAATAATTATGGCTAAAGAATTTAGATTACAAATATCTACACCTAATAAGGTGTGTCTAGACAAACAAGTTGTTGGTGTAACAATGCCAACAGCTAATGGCTATATTGGAATTTTGCCTGAACATGCAAAGATTGTTGGAGCCTTAGTTCCAGGATATATGTATATCACTTTAGCAAGTGGTGAAAAGCAAACTGCTTTAGTTAACTATGGAATGTATACATTCAAAGAAAACAAATTAGTTATCTTATCTGACTTCTTTGAATGAGATAAAGGTATTAATGAAAATGCCCTTGCTGCAATTTCTGAAAGAATTGCTGAAGAATCTAAAAAGGTTCAACTATCTGATCGAGCTGTCCATGCTTTGAACTCATATATGAAGATGGTTAGTGCTAAAGCAAAACAAAAAAAATAGGCTAATGCCTATTTTTTATTAGATCTTGAGCCATATAGTTATCACGTTTTACATCTTTAAATGTTCCTCAACGATTATGACCCGGCAAGATTAGATCATTATCTTTTAGTTTTTTTCATAATCATGATAATGATTTAGTTAGTTCTATAGGACTAGAATTACCTAAGTCTGTTCTACCATAACTATTGTAGAACAATGTGTCACCTACAAAGATTCAGTTATAGTATTTAAATGTAACTGAACCTGCAGAGTGTCCAGGTGTATGCCAAGCTTCTAAATTAAAACTTCCAATCTTCAATTTATTTGTATTAAATCAATTAATGTTCTTAGCAAAGTCTTTAACCTTCATATTTACTAATTCATCATAGCGATACTTAGAATAAGTATCCCTATCACCTTCATGAATATAGACAGGACAATTTCATTTGTTTAAAATAGTAGCTACATCAAAGCAATGATCAAAGTGTGCATGTGTTAATAAGATAGCAATCACTTTTGTTCCTTTAGGAATTGAATCAATTATTTCTTGCCCAGAGAAACTTGGATCAATTACTAAAGCTTCATTTTTATTAAAAATGATATATGAATTATTATCCATATATTGTGAAGTTATAACAGTTAAATTAGGTTCAATGATTGTCTTACTCATAATGTTTAATATTATATAAATATTTATATAATATTAATACTATGAATTATTTGTCTTTATACCGTAAATATCGTCCTAAAACATTTGCTGATGTTATCGGTCAAGAATATATAGTTAAGATTTTAAAAAACTCTATTAAAAACAATCAAGTAGCTAATGCTTATGTTTTTGCTGGTACCAAAGGTACAGGTAAAACATCTATAGCTAAAATTTATGCTAATGCCATTAACTGTCTAGACAATAAAGATGGTGATGTTTGTGGAAAGTGTGATGTTTGTAAAGACTTCAACAATAACCAAGTTATTGATGTTATTGAATTAGATGGTGCAAGTAATAATGGTGTTGATGAAGTAAGACAAATAAATGATGCTGCAATGTTCTTGCCAACAAAGTTGAACAAGAAGGTTTACATTATTGATGAAGCACATATGTTAACAACTCAAGCATGAAATGCTTTATTGAAATTAGTTGAAGAACCACCTAAGCATGTTGTGTTTATTTTTGCTACAACTGAAATGCACAAGATTCCTGGAACCATCTTATCAAGATGTCAGTGCTTTAGATTTAATAAGATTTTGCATAGCGATATGGTTAAGATGTTAACTAAAGTCTGCAAAGCAGAAAACATTAAATATGATTTAGATGCACTTAAAATAATTGCTGATATAGCTGATGGATCAGCTAGAGATGCTCTAAGTATTCTTGAACAAACATCAACATATGGTAACAATGCCATTAATGTTGAAGACATATACAAAGTATATGGATTACTAAGTCCTAAAGAAATGGTTGATTTTATCAACCTATTATATAGTCAAGATAGTCAAGCCATCTTTACTAAGATGAACCAATATTTACAAACAGGAATTAACTTTGTAAACTTTGCCAACTTACTAGTTGCTATCTTAACAGACAAGCTAATTTATGCTAAGACTAATAACCCTAAGTTATTAACTAAGACTAATGAAAACTTAATTACTAGTGTTGCAATTGATGATCCAGACAAACTAGTTAAATTGTTAGACATTTGACAAGAGACATACTTTAAAGTATCTACCCCAACAGATGTTCATGTTATTATTGATCATGCCATCATTAAATCATTAGCTGTATTTGACAGAGTGTCAAATACGCGTGTAGAGGGAAAACAAGAAAAACCTAAGACACAACCTAAGGTTGTGGAAACTGAAAAACCAATAGCTAAGGTTGAAGAGGATATGTTTGTTTTCTCTGATGTTGAGGTTCCAACCCCAAAGAAAGAACCTAAGAAAGAAAAGAAACCAGAACCAAAACCAACTCTTGAAAGAGTTAAGAATGTTGAAATGCCAACAGAAAAAGAAATTTTGTTAGCTGTTTTTTCAAATAGATCTAAAGAAGCTGAAACACAAGCTAAAGAAGTTCTTAACAAAGTTAAAACTGGTAAACTTGATGAGAAAGCATTCTCTCATGCTCAAAGAGCAAGTCAAGTTATATGTGCAAGTAAAAATGGTATCATCTTATTCTTTAATGATGATATGGATGCAAGATTATTTAATAAAGCTGCTAAGAAACAAGAATTCCTTTTATCTTGTTGCAAGATTTTTAAAAACCCTAAATTTGTCGTTGGTTTTACTAAGCAACAAATCAATTCATTTAAAAATGAAATGCTTGCAGCTAAGAAAAATCCTAAACCATTATTAGATGTAGATGCACTAAGAACTATTCTAAATAAGAATGCATCAATTGAACAAATAGCTTGAAACACTATATATAGTAAGATCTTAGATCAAGAAGATGAAGATGAGGAAGACGAGTAATGAATAAGTTAGGTTGTCATGTTAGCATGTCTGCTCCAGACTATCTATTAGGCTCTTTAGATATGGCCACAAGCCAAGATGCCAACTGTTTTATGATTTATACTGGTTCGCCTCAATCAATCGCCAGACAGCCCATTTCTAAGCTTAAAGTTAAAGAATTTCACCAAGCATTAAAAGAAAAACACATACCAATTGAAGATGTGATTGTTCACTCTCCATACATTATTAACTGTGCTAACTCTGAAGAAAAGAAAAGACACTTTGCTAAGGTATTCTTAGCACAAGAGGTAGATAGAGTTAATCAAATAGGAGCAAAGTATTTAGTTTTACATCCAGGAAGTAATCCAGATAAAACATTAGGATGTAAATATATTGCTGAAGCTATTAACTTTGTTAATAAGAAAAACAATCATGTTATTATCTGCTTAGAAACTATGGCTGGAAAAGGCAATGAAATAGGATCTAAGTTCGAAGAACTTAAAGAGATTATTAAACAAGTAGAAAACAAAAATTTAGTTGGTGTTTGTTTAGATACTTGTCACATTTCAGATAGTGGCTATGAAATCACTGATCCTTCTGCTACTTTAAAAGTATTTGATGACATTATTGGTCTAAAGTACCTAAAGGTAATTCATGTCAATGATTCATTGAATGAAAAAGGCGCACATAAAGATAGACATGCAAATATAGGTGAAGGAAAGATAGGACTAAAAACTTTAAAAGCATGGGTTAACTATCCTCTTGTTTCTAAGATTTGTAAAATCTTAGAAACTCCTTGGACAATAGATGGTCCAATTTATAAAAAAGAAATCCATATGCTGTTAGGAAAATAATTATGAGTAAACAACCATTAGCTTTTGAATTAAGACCCAAGACATTAGATGATGTTATAGGACAAAAACATTTAGTAGGACCTAATTGTCTTTTAACCAGAATGGTTAAAAGTGGTAAGCCTATTAATATTATTTTCTATGGTTATCCTGGTATTGGTAAGACAACATTAGCAACAGCATTATGTCATGATATGAAGTTGCCTTATGCAATGTTTAATGCAGCAACTGATAAGAAAGAATCTTTAACACAAATTATTCAGTTAGCTAAAGCTTCTGCTACTCCATACATTATTATTGTGGAAGAAATTCATCGTTTAAATAAAGATAAGCAAGATATCTTGCTTCCTTATCTAGAAGATGGTACAGTAACAATGTTTGCTTGTACAACTGAAAACCCATACTTCTCTATTAATCCTGCTATAAGAAGTAGATGTAATATTGCAAGATTAGAATTAATAAGACCAGATGAACTTTATTTATGACTTAAGAAAATAAATAAAGAAAAGAAGATTGATGTTAAGATAACTGATTCAGCATTAAAGACAATTGCATATCATTGCAATGGTGATGTTAGATCAGCTATTAATGTAATTGATAACATTATCAAATTCTACAAAAATGATAAAGTTGATAATAAGTTACTAGAAAAGATTTTATTATCACCAACTGTTCTTGGAAGCAGTTATGGTGATGAATATTATGATATGCTTTCAGCATTTCATAAGTCCATCAGAGGATCTGATCCAGATGCTGGATTATATTATTTAGCAAGATTATTAACAACTGGTGATTTAGTTAGCATAACTAGAAGAATGGTAGCTTGTGCTTATGAAGACATAGGTTTAGCTAATGCTCCTTTATGTGCTAGAGTTGTAACAGCAGCACAAGCTGTAGATCGTGTTGGTATTCCTGAATGTTATCAAATTCTAGCAGATACTGTAGTAGAAATGTGTTTAAGTCCTAAATCAAATTCTGCATATATGGCTTTTGGCCAAGCGTTTGAAGATGTGCAAAATGGTAAATGCTATGAAATACCTAAACATGTTAAAGACAATAATTATAAATCACATGTTAAGTTAGGTAATGTTGGATATATTTATCCACACAACTATCCAAACCATTGAGTAGAACAAGAATACTTACCTAAACAATTAAAAGGTACTAAGTATTACAAAAAAGCAGACAACCCTAGTGAACTAAGATTAAATGCTTATTTGGAACAAATAAAAAAGGCTAGTAAACACTAGTCTTTTTTATTCAATCTCTATTAGTTGTGAATGTGTAGATTTGTCATTAAACAATTCAACACTTACACTTGGACGTCGTTCATCTTGCTGCAAATTTTTATAGTGAATTATATAGTCTTCATTAGGTTGATAAGTACTATCAATTTCAATACATGCTTTAAATTGATCAGCAGCAAGTTTACCTTCTTCATCAATAACTCAAATAAACTTGATATCAATAAAAGTGTAATCACTATCGTATTTTTGGCCTTCAGAGTATATTTTAACTGCCTTGCCCTTTCCTATGAAAGTGCAATGTTCAAATCGATCAAGAGTGTTATATAAGTAAATTGAATATTCTGTTCTTCATTTTTTACTACTATCTTGATATAATTCAAAAACTGACGAATCAAAAGTACAGTTTGTAAAGTCACCATAAGCTGCATAAACTGTTTGTTGTCCTAAGAAATAGCAGTTATCACAATATAAGGCATTTGGTTGTAAACCAAAGTAGAAAGCTCGTCCTATGTTTTCTGTTGCCCCAAGCATATATGTATTATTAATGTGAAGTTCTATGCCTAGCATAGATATCGGGTTACCAACACAACAATTGATTGTAGTTAGTTTGTCACCACTTTCTGTGGTAACACCATACAAATTAGCAATGATGGTTCCACCACTAATATATCCACCAATTTCATATACACCATTCATCATGTATATAGTTGATACTAATTTATCATCAATTTGTAATGGGTTTTTTATTTCGTCTTCTATAGAATTAGATGTTAGTTCTCAAGTAAAACTGTCCCCATCTTGTCTCTTGACAAGCAGTTTGTTTTTGAATTTATCATCTTGTAATTCTTCATCTGATAAATAATGTCACTCTTCACAAGAAGAACATTTAACATACACTCTGTGTGTTTGTTCATCAACTCCATAAATACTATAATCATGTTCATGATAAAGAGCATAAAGCGTTGTCGTTTCATCGTTAAATTGATAGTCGTTATCATCTAATATGGTTGTTCCATCAATTGATCAACCTCTAAAAGGATGATCATCATCCATAAATGCACTATATTTGTTTTTTATTTCAGATCAAACAGTTCCTTTGGGAACTTCAATTGTTTCTGTTGTTCCGTTTTTAATAACTTCTCCGCCATTAGCATCAAATGTTATTTTGACAGTTTCAGTTGGTTCAGGCTCATGTTCATCATTGTTACATGAAGTAATAACTAAGCTAGAAGCACCAACAGTTAAAAGTGAGGTTGCCAATATAGGCAACAGAGTGAATAGAGATTTATTTTTCCTTCTGCTCATTACTTATATAATAACAAATTTTTAAATTATTAATTATAGATATAAATTATATATATGTATATATAGATAATAGTTGAACTAAATAGATTTTTTTAAGATGGTATCTAAGATACCATTAATAAATTTTTTATTATCTAGTTGACCATATTTTTCAGCAGTTACTAGTGCTTGATCAATGGCAACAGCAACAGGTGTATTGATAGCTTTAACTTCACAATAACACATAATCATAATAGCTTGTGCCATTGGAGCAATTCTATCTCATGTTCAGTTTTTACCAAGATTTGAACTAAATAGTTTTACTATTTCATCTTGGTGTTGGCAATAATACTCAAGAACAGTTAATTGGTTATCATCAAATTGATAACTATTTGTATTTAAAAAATCTTGTTTAAGTTCTTCACCTTTAAGATTTTTAATTAAACAAGAATAAAGATATTGAGTGGTATCCACTCTTTTTTGTCATTGAGTCTTATTTTCCATTATCAATATTTAGTACAACAACACAAGTTAAACTTAAAGATTGTTTCATTACAAGTAACATTTCTTTTTGCAAACGATCAATTTCTTTAAAGTTTAAATTAGGATTAGGTGTCTTAAGATGAATTGAAACTTCATAGTAATTACTGTGAACTGTTTCAATAGTATGTGAAACATACTCATAATCCTTGAAGGAGTGTAAAACTTTCTTGATGATATTAGAAATTAATTCAGGACTAAATGAAATTTTTCCTAAACCATTTTCAATATCAAAGTTTTTGATTTGTGTAGTTGTATTGTTAGTCATTATTTTGTTTCTCTTCCTACATAAGTACCATCTGATGTACGAATAATAATTCTATCAGTTGGTCTAACAAATTGAGGAACTTGTACTTCAAGTCCAGTAGAGATATGTGCTTTCTTCATGATTGCTTTAACTGTATTACCTTGTACAGCTTCTTCGCAATCTATTAAATCACAAGTGATTTGGTCAGGTAATCTAATACCTAAAATTTCTTCACCATATTTTAGAATTGAAACTTCAATTCCCTCAATTAAGAAGTTCTTCATTGATTGAATTCTAGCTTCAGGAATTTCTACTGTTTCAAAAGTAGTGTTGTCCATGAAAACATAGTTTGAGCCATCTACATAGCTAAAGCTCATCTTTACATTTTCAACTAGAACCTTTTCAAATTTACCACCAGTTAAAACATCAATAGTGATAGAACCAGTTCTTAGGTTTCTAACTTTACATTTAACAATGCCTTCACGCATTGCAGTTTTATTAAAGTAATTTTCAATTACTTCATATAAATTGCCGCCGTTTAAGAATGTATTACCAGGTCTTAAATCTTTGGCATGTACGATTTCTGCCATTGGTTTTTTCTCCTATTTAGTTATTGGTCTTTTTGTTGCAGCATCAATAATTGCTTGCATTGTTTTAACTGCGTTAACAGGATCACATCCACTAGCTGTTTCACCAGATAGTAATGTTCCTTCAGCACCCATAGAAGCAGCATAGTAAACATCAGTTACTTCTGCTCTTGTTGGATGTACATTTCTTTCTAGAGAGTCTAGCATTTGTGTACAAACAACTACAGGCTTGTGATATTTTTTACATTTTTTAATAATTACTGTTTCTCAGTAAGGAACTTCATAGTATGGAGTTTCAAGAGCTAAGTCTCCTCTAGCTACTAGGATACCATCAGCTTCTTTTATGATTGAATCAAGATTGTTTAGTGCATCCTGAGTTTCAATCTTAGAGTAAACTTTAACATTCTTTCCACCAGCTTTAACAATTACTTTTCTAGCGTCTTTAATGTTCTTAATATTATTAACGAAACTTAAAGCAATGTATTTAGCTCCAATTTGAACTGATTCTTTTAAGTTTTGAATATCTCTTTGTGATAAGAAAGGCATTGAGTAAGAAGAGTCAGGCAAGTTAAGTCTCTTGTTTGTTAACAATGTGTGAGTGTTCATTGCTTTAGCAGTAATGACACCTTTGTTAACATCAACAGCTGTTACTCTTAGGTATAATTTACCATCATCAACAGCAATTCTATAACCTTTCTTAAGGTCTTTTGCCATGTTATATTTCTTAGTTGAATCATAAACACAGAATGTGTTTGGCTTGTTTGGTGTTTTAAAACACTTTGTTAAGATTGTTACTGTAGCACCAGATTTAATTAGTAATGGTTTCTTTAATTCACATACTCTAATTTCTGGTCCTTTAGTATCAGTCATAAGAGGAATCTTATAACCTTTAACTTTCTTTAGATTGTCAGCTACTTTTTTGTAGAAGCTGAAATCACCATGTGATAGGTTGATTCTGGCACATTTCATACCAACATCAGCCATCTTTTTCATCATTTGGGGGTTGTTACAACTTGGCCCAATAGTACAAATTACTTGTGTTTTCATATTAATATCTCCATATTTATATTTTACCTCTTTTATAAATAATTACATTATTTATAAAAACTTATTCTTGGTTGATTTTGTTGTAGATAGAAACCAATTGTTTGTTTCAACTTTTTCTTCTCATTGACATTGCTTTAGCTAAGTCAATAGCAATAGTTTGTCTTGCCCTACGGCAAATTGCCTTAGAACCTTTACTTTCAACTAGTTGGTCTACACCAACATTGATCATATAGTTAGCTAGCAGACGGTCACGAGCAGATGGTTTTCCACCTCTTTGGATATATCCAATAACTACGTGTCTTGCAAACATTCCTGATTCTTTTTCTAGGAATTTTGCAATAGCATCTAGACTGTTTGGTCCTTCTTTTGGATATAGTTGTTCTGTAATTAAGAAAGTTACATTTGTCTTTCCTTTTGCAAAACCATCTTTAGCAATCTTTAAAAAACCTTCAGGTTTTAGTTTTGAGTATTTAGTTACCATATATGTTGCATTGTTAGCAATTGCAGATCTAACAGTAACATCAGGACAACCTTTACCCATTAGTTCTATTAAAGCTATACCACGGTGTGAAACAAATACATCATTAGCATCACTTACACAACGACAGATTGTATTTAAACAAGTATCAAATCCAATTGTGTATACAGTTGAAGGAATGTCATTATCAATTGTTGCAGGAACAGCGACAATTTTTACTCCTAGCTTTGCTAAGTTATAAGCTCCTTTATAACTTCCATTACCACCAACAACTACTAAACCATCAATTTGATGTCTACGTAAATTTTCTACACATTTCTTACGATATTTAGGATCATCTCTAAATTTGTCACATCTACTTGTTCCAATTAAAGCTGAACCATTATCTAGAAAGTTAAAGACATAGTTAGATGAAATGTTTAGATATTGGTTATCATGTAATCCTTCAAAACCATTAGCTATAGCTATTGGTTCTGCACCAACAGATAAACATTTTTTAACAAAGGCAATAACACATGTTGCCATACCTGGAGCAGATCCTCCAGAACATAAGATGGCATATCTTTTCTTATTGTTTGTTTTCATTTAAGCCTCCTAAATTCTTAAAGGTTTTTATACCTTCATAAACTCCTCTTAATGATAATTCATCTTCAATTTCCATTAAACGGTTATATTTACAAATTCTTTCAGAACGTGACATACTTCCTGTTTTTATTTGTCCACAGTTTAAAGCAACTGATAAGTCAGCAATGAATGTGTCTTCTGTTTCACCACTACGGTGGCTAACTACAGCAGCTCATCCTGAGTGTCTTGCTAATTGAATTGTATTGATTGTTTCAGTTAGTGTTCCAATTTGGTTTAATTTTATTAAAACAGCATTAGTTGCTTTCTTTGTTAAACCTTCTTGTGTTAAGTTTGGATTAGTGCAATATAGATCATCACCAACTATTTGAACTTTGCTTCCAATTAGAGCAGTTAGTTTAGAAAAACCTTCTCAATCTGTTTCTGCTAAACCATCTTCAATACTAATGATTGGATACTTTTTAGTTAATTCAACTAAATAGTTAATCATTTGATCAGAAGTTAAAGTTGCCTTATCTTTAGATAGAATCTTTGCTTCAAGAGCTTTTTTAAATGTATATTTCTTTGTTGCTTCATCATACATTTCACTTGCAGCACAATCAAGAGCAATAGCAACTTGTTGGTTTACTCCTGGTTTATATCCAGCAGTCTTAATTGCTTCAACCATGATGTCTAAAGCTTCTTCAGCTGACTTTAATAATGGTGCATATCCACCTTCATCACCTTTAGAAGTATTTAAACCTTTTGCTTTTAGCAATTTACCTAAAGCATGGAAGCATTCACTAGCCATTTGTACAGCTTCTCTTATTGTTTTTGCTCCAATAGGCATAAACATAAATTCTTGGAAATCAATAGTGTTATCAGCATGAGCTCCACCATTGATAACATTTAACATAGGAACGGGTAAAAGATATTCTTCATTTGTTTTACATTCACGAATCAAGCTTCTAATGTAAACATATAAAGGAATTTTGTTTGCATTAGCACATGCTTTAGCATTAGCTAAAGATACGGCAAGAATGGCATTAGCACCAAGTTTTGTCTTACCTGGTGTTCCATCTAACTTGATCATAAAATCATCAAGTTCAGCCTGCTTGTTTCCATTCTTACCAATAATTTGTGGACCAATTATTCTATTAACATTGTTAATGGCTTTTAATACACCTTTACCATTAAATCTTTTTTTATCTCCATCTCTTAGTTCAAGAGCTTCTTTTTGTCCAGTAGAAGCACCTGATGGAATCATTGCTTTACCAACAGCACCACATGCTAAAGTTACTTTACATGCAATAGTTGGAAAACCTCTTGAGTCTAGTACTTCATAAGCATAGACTTGCTTGATTGTTTTATTTGAGAACTTGTCAAATAAACCCATTACTTTTATCTCCGTTTTTAATCTTTTTTATTTTTTGTTAATATATTTTATATATTAAAAAAATATATTTGTTAATTTATTTAATAAATTTTTAATAATAAATATATTATGGCAATTATGAGAGAAAGAACAGATTTAGATAAAAAACCAATTTGATATTTGTTTTTAGCAGCAAATGTTACAATTTTATTAGGTTGTGCAATTACCTGAATTTTATGCACAAGAGAAGAATTTAACTATAGCAAAATTTTAATACCAGGTGTTGTTTGTAACATCCTAGCTTTAGTTATGTGTGGTATCTTTATTTGGCTTGAAGCAAAAACAACTATGCCTAAAGCAGTTCACTTTCAAAGAAAGTGATTGTACTGATATTTAGCTGCTCTAATTGTCTTTGTTGTTGCCATCATATTTAATTTTGTTTACATTTTTATCTATCGTAGTAACAGAACAAATCCAAATGATCAAAGACAATGATCATTAATCATTTACTTTGTAATAACTGGGGTTTTAACTTTAGTTTCAATAGGTTTGCAAAGATATGCTAGATATAAAATTGATTTAGATATTTACCGTAGAACTCACGGTGAACTACCTAAAAAAGAAGAAATGGAAAAAGATAAAGCTAAACTTGAAGCAAAAGAACAAGATAAAAAAGATATGCCAACATCTGGTTTAGCTGATAGTATAGGAAAATAAAAAGAGGTTCATCCTCTTTTTTCTTTAGATGTAAATATATAATTTATGTATGATGACATTTTTCACAATCAACTTAGGTTGCAAAGTTAACTTGTTTGAAACTAATGCTGTTGCTTATCAATTAGTGCAACATGGTTTTAAACAAGTAGATGATATTAACAAAGCAAACATTGTTTTAGTTAATACATGTACTGTAACTAATAAAGCTGATGCTAAAAGTCGTAATATGATTAATCGTGCTAAGCACGCTAAACTAAAACCAATAGTTTTAGTAATGGGTTGTTTTAGTCAAGTCAATAAAGATTGATTTAAACAAAATAAAGTAGACATTGTTATTGGTTGTAAATATAGAAATAAACTTGTTGACTATTTAATTAAATATTTAAAAGATCATAAGAGAGTTTGTAAGATAGACAATAACATAACTAAATTCGAAGAATTTGGTTGCACTAAATTTTTAAATAATACTAGAGCATTTTTAAAAATCCAAGATGGTTGTGATTTCTATTGTTCATATTGTGAAATCCCTTATGCTCGTAAAACAAAAAGATCAATGCCACACAAACATGTTTTGCAACTCATCAAAGATTATGTAAAACAAGGATATAAAGAAATAGTTATTACTGGTGTAAACACCAGTGAATATAAAGACAGTAGCTATAACTTTATAGATTTACTAAAGGATATTGATAAACTTCCTGGTAACTTTAGAGTAAGAATTTCTAGTTTAGAACCATTTAGTAATATTAAACCTATGATTGATATATTTGCAAATCATAAGGAAAGATGAGCTAATCATTTACATTTATGTATTCAAAATGCAAATAATGAAATCTTAAAAGCAATGAATCGTAGATATTCATTTGAGAAATTCTTTGATTACATCAAATATATAAGGAAACATATGAAAAATGTTTCAATCACTACAGACTATATTGTTGGCTTTGGTAATGAAACAGACAAACAATTCAAGATAGGATTAGATAATCTTAAGAAATTAAATTTTGCTAATATTAATGTCTTCATCTATTCAAGAAGAAATGGAACAGTTGCTGACAAACTATATAAGAAGGATATAAATCCATTAGTCTGTCGTGAACGATACAACAAAGTTGTAGAGATTAAAAATAAATGTCAATATCAATATCTAAAATCATTTATTGGTAAGACATTAGATGTTCTTGTAGAAAGATCATCTATTCCTACAATGCATGGATATAGTAGTGAATTTATTAAAGTAGTATTTAATTCAAAACAAAATTTAAGAAATAAACTTGTTAAAGTCAAGATTAAATCTGTTAAACAAGATAACTTAGGATACTATCTTCTTGGACAAAAAATTTAAATTTGTATCTATCTAAAAGATAGATTTAATCATATTAAAAGAAAAAGTTGGAAAAAATAATTTCTAACTTTTTTATTTTTTCAATAAAGGTTAATTTGGAGAATTACTATGGGATATGAAATAAAGAAAATGGACAATGACTACAACCATTACAAATATCATTATTTGGATCATATGTGTTGTGTCATAGACTTAAGAGATAACTATTGAGCATTTGCTCTAGATTTATTTAGTATAAATAATTTCAAATTACCAATTAACTCATTAGCTGGTGACTTGAATATACCATTTCAACAAGTAGAAGATATTGCTTTTAATTTATCTTCAGATCAATCATATGCAAAGGTTGGAGTAGAACATAATGCGCAATATAGCAAAATATATTCTGGTTATTTTGAAATGGATGTTAGTCGTAATGAATACTTAAAGCAAGATTTAAATAATGTTAAGTTAGATATGGAACTTGCTTTATTCATTGATCCAGAAGCAGCTAAAGCTGCTGGTAGTGCTATATCTCAAGAATCACTTGATGCATTAATAGATGAAACTTTAGAACAAAGATGAAGTTTTGAAATGTATTACACTAACACACATTACATTAATAATAACGGATTAATTGATAATCCATATTCTTTTAAACTTCCTTTTGGTCATACATGTTTTCCATTAATTAAGGAAGTAGAAGTTACTTCAGACAACTTGTACAACTTAACATCACCAATTAATAGTTTAACAACTATTATGTCTAATACTCCTTTCCAAGTTTTAGGAGCAAAAGTTAAGTTTTATTATTGAATTGAGTTATCAACAGAACCTAAAACTTTAGAGAAAGTATTAAACATAAAAAAAGATTTATGTAAAGAGATTCATATTTGTTTAGATGACTTTACTATCTTTGATTATGAAAAAAATGAAGTTAGTTTTAATCCAATAGGCGCAAAAGGCTTTTATATTCCTATATATTCACAAGGATACTACGAAGTAGAATTGCAAATTTTACAAAACTCATGTTTAAATAAATTTGTTTTAAGAAATGATTTTAATTTCACAACAAACACTGGTAAACCTGTTGTTGGAATAACACATAGATTAATTAATGATATTAGCGACTTTAAGGAGGTTATATTCTAATGATAAAAATGTCAAAAGCAACTGTTGGTATTATTGCAGGTTCTTCTGCAGCTATTATTGCTGGAGGAACAGTTACAGCAAACTTATTAATTAAAAGTGAATATCCTGAACGTAAAAATACAAACCCATTAAACCGTGATAAAAGTTATCATTATTATTCACTAGTGAATAAGTTATCACAAAATAGTAAACTAAATAATTTAATATCAATGCAAAGAACTGATAGCGGAATAATTTACATTATTGAGGAACAAAAGTTTGTTGATAATATTAAATCAATTGTGCAAGATACACTAAAGTCTATTTCTACTTTTGCTAGAACATATTTAAATTACACAATAGATGTTCATTACAAAATAAATACCAAATCGGTTTTAGTCGATTTGGTATGATATGAACAAGGAGCAAAGAATAAATTCTTTGATCAGTTTGAATTAATCTTACAAAGTGCCTAAGTTTTCAATTTGCTTTGTAATAATTTCAAGATCAGTTGTAGTAAATTGTTTAGTGTCTACTAAATAATATCTAACTGTATAGATAGTTTTATTATCTTTATTAAAGATATTAATAATCTTTGCATCAGCAATATCTTTTATATTTTTGATTTGTTCAATTTTTTGATTAACTAGATAAACATTAGCTTTGTCAAGAATAATATTGATATCTTTGCTAATTCTTTGGAAGACACCAAATGATTTAACTTTAAAGTTAGGTTTAGTATAATTTGCTAACATCTTGTCAATTTCAAGAGTTAGAACATATATTTGTTTATTACCCAAATCATAGTCTTTAAGATCTTTAGCTTTAATCTTACCTATGTAGCCTATTACTGTATTGTTGTAAATAATTTCAACACCTTCATTACTATATAAAGGTTCAATTGATACAGGTTTGTAAGCTAATGTTGCATTTAAAACTTTAGCAATTTGGTTTGCTATAGATTTGTAATAATTAATATTCATATTAATGCAACTGCCTGTAATTGCATCAATGTTATATTTATCTAATGAGATACAAGTAATGTTTGTTCATTTATCTGAATTAGTAAATAACTTTTGCATTTCAAAGATTGGAATTAGATCTAATTTTCTTGCGTCATTGTATTTATATACTCTTAGCATGCCATCAAGCAAGTTACATCTAAAGTAAGCTCTGTTAGAATTATTTGAAATAACCTTAATAGGATCTTTAGCATTGAACATATTAAATTTCTTTAACATGTTTTCATTAACTAAGTTGTATGTCTTAACTTCGTTAAAGTAGTTATTAATTAGTACATCTCTAATTGCTTGCTTCAATTCATATTCTTTGTTATTAGCAAGTGGTAATAAAACATCGCCAATAGCAACTGGTTGCAATTTATTCATGTCAATAATCTTTAAAATATCTTCAAATAAATCTTCTTGATTTTCAATATCTAATCTTCATGCAGGAACTTTAAATTTATTAGGGAAGAAGAAGTTGTTTTCATACCCTAGTTTTCTTAAGGAAGAAACAACGAATCTTCTTGATAGAGGTTCATTTATGAACCAACCAAGTGTTTTGTAATCAAGAGTTATTTTGTTTTTATTTCAGTTTTCTTCATAGCAAACCGTTTGTCTTATAGGTTGACCAAAATACTTCTTAATTAATTGAAGTGTAATCAAGTTTAGATATGTACTCAATGGTCTAGATGCTTTCTTGCTTGCATCTGTTTCACAGTTTAATCTAATTGATGTTGTTCTTACACGGACAAAGTTGAAATTACCAACTTCAATTCTTGCTCTTACTGTCTTTTGAGTAAGCTTAGTATTATCTGACCCAATTACTGCTGCAATTGAAACAGGTTGTGATTCATCACAAATTAGAACATCATTAGGAGCTAATGTATATGTTTTGTTATTTAGAGCAACAAACTTCATTTCACTAGTTGATAATCTACAGCTCATGTGTCCATGCAATTTATCAATGTCATAGACATGAGCAGGACAATTTGTTAATAATGTAATAAATGCTAACCTATCGATCATTTTATTAATAGGCTTAATGTTATGATTCATTAATAATGATTTCATTGCTCATGATGATCTTGATGTTTGATCAGGAGTAATGTTGTAATCACTAAAGCTCAAGAATGAACAAACAGATGGATTTAAATCCATTCTATTAGTTAGTCCATCAATTAGGCTATCAGTATGTTTTAAATCAAAATTAAACTTTAAACCTAGTTTGTGTGCTAATTCATAACAGAATACTAAATATGCATTTTCATCATTTCTGTTAGCAGGAACAGTAATGTCATAGATGGTATCATCTAATCCGATTAAATGTTCTCATTTACTTGAACCAACTTCACCTTCATCCAACATAATGATTTCATCTTGTTCTGCATCAGCCACTACAGCTTCATTATTTGTCAATTCAGAGTAAGCACAAATCATTCCATTAGATTCCATACCTTTAATTACTCTTTTACCTATGGTAATACCATTTGGTAATTTAGCACCTTCAAGAGCTACAAGAACCTTTGCTCCTTCTTTTAAACCGCTTGCCCCACAAACAATAGTGTTAGTTTGTACAGCACTAACTTTTACTTGACATAAATTTAAATGAGTTCCTTCAACAGGTTTGAATGAAAGAATTTGACCAATAACTATGTTATTAACTTTTTGATGTTTAGTTATTGATTCAACTTCCATACCCAAAGCATTAATGATTTGAGTAAACTTTTCATCTGATATATTACTAAACTCAGGAATAAACTTTGTTATTAATTTTCTAGTGAACAACATTATTTAACTCCTTTCAATTGATTTAACAATCTAAAGTCATTGTTATAGATATCTCTAATATCTTTAATGCCATACTTTAACATAGCAATTCTATCAATTCCAATACCAGCAGCTAATCCTGAATTAACTTTGTTAATATTGGCTGATTCTAAAACTTTTTTATGTAACATGCCAGCTCCTAGGATTTCAATTCATCCTGATTGCTTACACATGCTGCATCCTTTGCCACCACAATTAAAACAACTTACATCTACTTCAAAACTTGGTTCAGTAAATGGGAAGTAACTTAATCTATATCTTGTCTTAACATCTTCTCCGAAGATATGTTTAATTAATCCATCAATAACAGATTTAAGATGGTTGATTGATAAATTGTTCTTTACTCAAACAATATCAACTTGATTAAATTGATGGCTATGAGTTAAATCATCATCATCGTTTCTATACACATTACCATAAGATAAAACTTTTATTTCTTTGTTTTGGTTATGAATAACTTCTGCTGTTGTTGCAGTACAATGTGTTCTTAACATCTTAGCTGCATCTATATAGAATGTATCTTTTGGATCTCTAGCTGGATGTGATTTATCAATATTTAACCTATCCATATTATTTTCAATGCTTGTGACTTCGTCACCATCAACTATTTGGAAATTCAAATCTTTAAAATATTCAATTATCTGTTCTGTGACAATTGACAATATTGTTTTTGAACCTTTAGCTAAATTGTAAGTATCAACGTTAAAATCATAATTAACTTTGTTGCTTGTTAATTCAGCTGCATTTTCCAATTCTTGTTTTTTATTTTCAAACAATGTTGTTAATTCATTATTAAAAGCATTAATTTCTAAACCAGCATCTCTTCTTTGTTCTGGTGGTAATGCTTTTAATTGTGTATATAAATTAGCTACATTCTTCTTAAAGAAGATATTTTTATTTTCAATTAGCTTACTAACATTTGTTTGTTGCGATAATAATTGTTTGAATTCATTTATGATTTGTTCTTTATTATTGATAAGCATCGTTTACCTCTAAATGAAAAAGCACACCAAATTTATGATGCTATGACCAATTACGGCGGTACCACATAGCTTCACAAATTAATGTGCTCTTAGATTCTATTAAGTTGTTTAATCAAGTGAATAGTTGGTTCTAGTTATGTCTGCATTCCACCAGCGCAGGCTCTCTATCAATAACTAATCTGAGCCAACAACGGCTTGATCAATTTTATGGTGTCAAATATTTCTACTCGACTTAATAATTATATAAATATATAATCAAGGTATGAAAAAGAAAAGTAAAAATTTAGCAAAAATTATTGCTCCAGTTGCTTTAGCAACAGGATGCTTAGGCATCTTACCTGTAACATCATGTTCAAAGATGTACACTAAACCAGTTAAAGTAGCTGATTACCTTCACGAGATTACATATAACGATTATCGTGAAGATACAAAACTAGAAACAATAGATGAAGGAAGAAATTTTGGTTGTTCATCTGTAAGATGTGGCAACTTCTATGGTCGTAATTTTGACTATGTATATAATGACACACCTGAATTTATAGCTCATGTTAAAGCTAACAAGAAAAAACACCGTCATGAATCTATTGCTGTTTGTACACACTTTGGTTTAAGAGAAAATAAACTAAATGCTGGCAAATATAAAAGAGAATTGGAATTAATTCCAAACTTAACAATGGATGGAATTAATGATGCTGGTGTTATTTGTTCATCAAATGTTGTTTCTATGGAACCAAATAGTGAAACAGCTACTATCATACCTGAAACTCAACCAGGAAAAGAAAATGCAAAACAATTACATGTTTTATTTATTCCTCGTTATATTCTTGATAATGCAAACTCAGCTAAAGATGCTGTTGATTTATTAAGTGATGAAAACCTTAATATTAAAGGCAACTTGAATAATAAAATGAATATTCATGTAATGATTGCAGATAAAAATGAAACATACATTGTTGAATTCTTTAGAAAAAAAGGTAGTGCAAACAATCACTTTGATGTTGTTGCTCAACAAAAGAGTGATTCAATTGATAACCCAACAACAATAATGACAAATTACTATTGTAATATGTCAGATGCAGCATTTACAAATGATGAAAAATTTGGTGTTGAACGTTATGAGATGTTAAAGTGACTATATCCAAAGACTGAAGCAGAAAAGCAAGCTTTTGATATGGATGCTATGGCCAGACTATTAAAGTCTGTTCAATTTTCTCAAGCATATAAAAAAGGAAAGCCTAGAGCACCATGAGGCACTGAAGGCATTGAACTTACTAATTGTGAATGATATTCTGAAAAGATACCTCAATCAGTCATTGAAAGATATGATGAATCTTCAGAAGAATGACAAACTATATTTAGACAATTTGAAACTCTAAAATTAGGTTATGAAATGAAGATTCGTGAAGAAGCTAATCCAGCATACTGGATTACTACTCACAATTCTACATATGAATGAGATTGAGAACATAATCTAGGTTATTTAAGAATTTATGTTCAAGAAGACTATCAACACCCACATAACTATGAATTAAAAATAAAAAATAGCCAGTAGGCTATTTTTTTTATTATTCATTTCCTTGAACTAATTCAAATTGATCAATTGGAGTAGTGTATTGTTCATTTGAAAGTTTAAAAGTTCAAGTTGTATCATATGTTCCTTCAATTGTTACATATGCAGATTTAACATTATCATATGCACCAATTAAAACATGATTATCATCTAATGCGTTAAATGTTGAAATTTGTAAATTATTTATATCAAATGAAGTACCAGATATTTGTCCAGGTCTACTTATTGAATATAGAGTAGTTTCAGACTTAACTAAGTTAACACATAAAATAGTTGGTTGTATATAGGTTTCTCCAAACCATCCACCTTTAGTTACAAAGAAAGCTGTCTTGTTTGTGTAATCAATATAGTCACTTTGACTACTAGCAGTAAAGTGATGAGGGCCTGCCATTCCTGTTTCTGAAGTTATTTCCCCACTATCTGTATATAAGTCAATAATATGTCCATTATCAATGTTGACAATCTTTTCATTTCCATTTGCTGTATATTGAGTTCTAACAATATGTCTAGAATATGGTGTTGTAATACCATATGTCTCAACTGGGTTTAAATACATTTCTTTAGTTCAATCAACAATATATTTATGAGTTTCTTCGTCTAGATTATCAAATTTTGGACTAAATACAATACCATTTCCTTCATCTTTATAAAAGAAATGTTCACCCTGGTTGTATATAGCCATTACAGCACAATGTATTTCACCATTATTTGTTGAATAGAATAATTTGTAAGCTTGTTCCGGATCGTAAGTTCCATCAGCTTTCATTTTGTTGTATAACAAACCTCATTTGTTATCAAATCCTTCTTGACTTGGTTGTTCAATTGTTGAACAATAATATAGAACATCACCATTAGTATTTACAGAGAAATGATGTGCTACTGGTCTTCCTTTATCATGAACCATTGTTCCAATTCATTGATTTTCATCCGTTACTCTAACAATTTTTGATTTATCAAATGTATCAAAGTATTCAGCTTCAACTTTAATTAAGCCTCCACCTTCTGCCATTTGTCTACTTTGGAAATTAGCATATGTTGCTACAAAGTAGATGTATGTATGGCCATTTATAACTCTTTTTTGGAAAGCAAAGTCATGATCATCAACCGTTTGTACAATTCAAAAATCTTCTAATTTAGTACAGTTACCATTTGTTAGATTGACACAATATTGAACATTACCCTCATCATAATCATTGTTGCTAAATGATAGGATTAGGTGATATTCATCAATTTGTTTTGTTCAATCTGGAGCAACTGTTACAGTTTGTCCATCTTCATCTTCACCGGTTACTTCAGTCATAACTAGTTGACCATCTACAAGTTTAGTTTCTCATAAAGTTGGTTCTACTTCTTCTTCTGATTCATTAGAATCAGGAAGTTTACCAGCTTGGAAAACTGATTTTGTATCAAGTGATAAGTTAATATGATCTAATGTAACAATTTTTTCTTTCTTTTCTTCTTTGTTGTCCTTATTACAACTTATTAAAGTTGTTAAAGGAACAATTGTTGTTAAACCAGCTAGAGTTGCTAGTCCTGTCAATAATTTTGTCTTCTTCATATTTACCTCTATATGTAAATTATAAATAAAAAAGATATTGCTATAGCAATATCTTCTTAATGGTGGTTCATCGCGGAATTGAACCACGGACACACAGATTTTCAGTCTGTT
>JAKSVN010000010.1 GCA_024427125.1 Mycoplasmoidaceae bacterium
GTGCATCACCACTAAATTATAGGGTGTTGCACTTCATATGTCACTTTGGAAAAAGAGGATTAATCCTCTTTTTGTTTTTCAATTGTGTTAGCTGGAATATATGAACATGCTTGTTCTGTTATATTTATTCCTAATTTCTTAAAGATTAATTGTTCGGCTTGCATTAGAATACAACTTGCATGAGCTTGTGTTCCTCTTAATAAAGGCAATTGTTTTAATGCTATAGCAGCAAGCGGGTTAGTCAATGATTGAATTGCTAAGGCTACTAATGCTTCAGATAAGTTTAGTCTTCCTCTATATCCAAATGAATCATGTTTCATCTTTTTAATTGGATCTAGAACATATGGCGACATCAAATAAATGTCATCTTTAATTTTGCCTAATGTTTTAAGTGCATTAATAATTGCAGCGGCAGAAGCAGTTAAATCTTTAGATTTCTTACCTGTAACAATTACATTTCTCTTTATTTCAATTGCAACAGTATGTGTTTTAACTTCTTTTTGTTTCTCAAGACATGCTTTTACACACACTCTGTTATCTGCTTTAACATCAGCATCGTGCATTAAGTATTCAGCTTTAGTTATGATTGAATCATCATATTTACCTAAGAATACATCTTTTAATGCTCCATAATATCTACGCACAATTTCTTTTTGAGCTTCTACTCTACAAAGTCTATCATTTATAATAGCAAAACCAACCATGTTAACTCCCATATCTGTTGGAGAGTGGTATGGACTACGTCCATACAATTGTTCAAAGATTGCTTTCAATAATGGAAAGCTGGCTATATCTCTATTGTAATTTGTAGCTGTTTCTTTGTAATGTTCAAGATGGAAAGGGTCAATCATATTTCCATCGTTTAAATCTAATGTTGCTGCTTCATAAGCAATATTTACAGGATGTTTAAGCGGTAAATTTCAAACAGGGAATGTTTCATATTTTGCATATCCTGCTTTTTTTCCTCTTAAATGAGCATGATATAGTTGACTTAAACATGTTGCCATCTTGCCAGAACCAGGTCCTGGAGCTGTAACAATAATTAATTTACGGTGTGTTTCAACATATTCATTTTTACCTAAACCATCTTTAGATAGAATTTTGGGTAGATCCTTAGGATAACCTTCAATCTTATAGTGTTTATAAACCTTAACACCCATATTCTTTAACATTCTGCTAAATTCTTTAATATTGGGTGATTCTTCGAACATTGAAATGACTACACCACAGATTGGAATACCAATAGATGAATATATACCGATCAGTCTTTCAACTTCAGCTTGATATGATAAGTTAGAATCAACTCTAACTTTATTATTAATTAAATCTTGTGCATTAACAGCAATAATTACTTCTGCATCTTTTTTAAATTGCATTAAAAGTTGTAATTTTGCATCACTATCAAATCCAGGTAAAACTCTTGCAGCATGTAGATCGTCTACTAATTTGCCACCAAATTCTAGGTAAAGTTTAGAATCAAATTTTTTCACTCTATCCAAAATGGCTTTCTTTTGTATTTTTAAATACTTCTTAGTATCGAATCCAAGTTTTTTCATAGATTTCATTTTAATATAATAATTATAAATTATTATAATTTTTACAATTATGAAAATTTTATCATCTTCAATACAAGCTACTTACACAATTAAAAAATCAAAATTTTATTGTTTTGGTCATTTTGTTAATAACAAAGAAGATGTAAAAAATCTTATTTCTAAATATAAGAAAGGATATTCTGATGCAAGTCATATTTGTTATGCATATATCTTGGATGACAAGACTTATTATTTAACAGATGGTGGCGAACCTTCTGGAACAGCTGGGCAACCAATATATACTGCATTACAATCATTCCATTTAAATTACACATTACTTATAGTAATTAGATATTTTGGTGGTATTAAGTTTGGCCCAGGACCATTAAGAGCCACATTTAAAGATATAGCTATACAAACATTAAATTTAGCTAAATTAAAAGATTGTCAAATTGCAGATTTGGTTGAGATAAAAGTTCCATATGACAAAATAAGACAAATCTTGATGACTTTTAGAAATTGTATTTACAAAAAGAAATATGAGAAAGAGTTTGTTTGCATTTGTTTAGTAGGAAATAAAAAAGACCTTATTAACCAATTGGATCACTTAGATATTAAACCAATATTAATAAAAGAAAATCAAGTAGTTTAACTACTTGATTATTTTTCTTGTTCTTAATGCTTTATCAATTATTTCCATTTCTTGTTCTACCGTTTTATCACTAACATCTATTACTATATATGGAATTCTATATGCAGCACAAACAGATGTTAAATATTCAACATAACCTTTGTTCAATAATTTAAAGTATGTTTCATTTTCTTTAAAGTTCTTAATTTCAACAGATCTGTTTCTCTTGTATAGTCTCTCTAGGAAATGATCTCAATCAAGTTTAAGAATAATATAAAGTTTTGGAGTTCCTATTTCATAGATTAATTGATTTACTTGATCTCTTCATAGTTTTTCATAATATTCATAAACTGTTGGTTGATCTAACATATTATGGAAAGCAAACAACCTATCTTCAAAAATAGTTCTATCAAATACTTTAACAGCTGGGTTGCCAGATGTTAAAATACATGCTTTATATCTTTCAAATCTATTTAATAAGAATTGAAGTTGACAAACTGATTCAGCAATAACTTCTCTTTGATACATTTTATCTAGCAAAATGTTCATTAAATCATTTGGATCAGAACTTAATTCATAAACTGGTTCAAATTTATATTTTTTCACCAATTCTTGAACAATGGTTGATTTACCAGCTGAAATCATTCCACCAACAGCTATAGCATTAGCTTCTTTTTGTTTTTTATAATTGTGTAAAACACATCTGGTTTTAAAGCGTTTTTTATAGTCTTTAGGTACTTTCATACTTAAAATTATAAATAATTTTAAGTAAATAGTTAAATTGATTTAGCTTTATCTAAATCTTTTCTAAATGTAATTTTTCAGTTTTGTGATTTATTAGATGAAATAATAAAATTGCCTTTGGTTGGCTTTGCATTTAAGTAAGTAAACAAATCTCTTCCACATTTATTTTTAGTGGTGTGTTTATAGACAAAAAATTTACAAAATTGTGGTGTTTGAATGTTATATTGACCAAACCTTAAATCTGACTTGTTGGGTTTGCCCAAATAGCATAATGTTCCATAAGACATTTTGCTATTTAAAATCTTTAAAATATCTTCGGGTTGTAGATTAATTCTAGCTGCATCATGAATGATGATTTTATCTTGTGCTTTTGGATGAGAAATTGCTCTAATACCACATTCAAAAGATTCATTTCTAGTTTTGCCACCAGTAACTATTTTTATCTTTTTACTATCCACTTTTATCAAAGATAAATACTGTTTTGGAACAACTAAAATAATTTGTTTGATTTGACTAAAAATTTGAAATAATTCCAGGCCGTATTGGTATATGGGTTTCTTGTTAATTTGTATAAAACATTTAGGTGTTTTTGAACCTAATCTTTTACCATCTCCAGCTGCTAAAATTATTGCATAATTTGCCATATATATAATATTTTATACTTTTTAGATATTTTCCTATACAATTAAATAGCATAAATTCTTTTTATGCAAAATTAGCATGTGGGAGAGATTTAATCTTTTAGATCGTACCACGTAGAGAACAACTTATAGGAGGTGTTGCTTGTGGCTAAGGAAAAAACTATAACTAGAGTAGCAATTGTCCACTTAATTGGAGGTCAAGCTAAACCAGGAACTACATTAGCTTCCTACGGTATTAACATGGCTGAATTTACTAGACAATTCAACGATAAGACTAAAGACAGAATGGGTGAAGTTGTACCAGTACAAATTACTGCTTACAGTGATAAATCATTCAAATTCATCATTAAAACTACACCAGCTTCTGTTCTATTAAAGAAGGCAGCTAAAGTTCAAAAAGCTGGTCATAACCAACTTACAGACAAGGTTGCAACCATTTCTAAAGAAGAAGCAATGAAGATTGCTAAATACAAAATGCCAGATTTAGCTGTGTATGATGAAGAAGCAGCTTTAAGATGTATTGCTGGAACAGCAAAACAAATGGGCATTAAGATTCAAGGTGTTGATCTTTCACCTAACAAAACTGCTAAGGAAGGTAAGAAATAATGGCTTTCCATGGTAAAAAGTACACTGCTAACACTAAGTTAGTAGATAGAACTAAATTCTATTCTGTAAAAGAAGCAGTTGAATTAGCAAAGAAGACATCTACAACTAAGTTTGATGGTGCTATTGATATTGCAATCAAGTTAAATCTTGATACAACAAAAGCAGAACAACAACTTAGAGGAACAATCGCATTACCACACTATTATGGTAAGAAGATCAGAATTGTAGCTATTACAGATACAATCTCTGATGCTCAAGCTAAAGAAATGGGAATAAAAGTTGGTACAACTGACTTAATTAATGAAATTAAGGGTGGATGAATGGACTTTGACTTAATTATTACAAGTCCTAAGTTCATGGTTCCACTATCTAAATTAGGTAAAGTATTAGGTCCTAAAGGATTAATGCCTAACCCTAAATTAGGAACAGTTACTCCAAACGTATTAGCAGCAGTTAAAGAATTCCAAAAAGGAAAATATAACTACCGTACTGATACTTATGGAAACATCCATATGAAAATTGGTAAGGTTTCTGCTAAAACAGAAGATGTCGTTGAAAACATTAATGCTCTATTAGACTTTATTAAGTCAAAACGTCCTGCTACAGTTAAGGGTGACTATATTCAAAACATAGCTATCTCTTCAACAATGGGACCTAGCATTAAGATTGTGAAATAGAAGCAGGCTTGGTGCCTGTTTTTTTGTTGACAAAGCAATATATATTAAAACAAAGATAAAAAAATACCCGGTTGGGTATTTTTATTTAGTTTTAAAATTTGTAAATGATATTAAGTTTTGCACTATTAAGCAAGTGTACCAAACATCACTGCTTCTCCTACAGTTTCTTCCTCTGCAAGCTCTTCTAGTGTCAAGCCATACTTTTTGCATGTTTCTTGTAAAAGTTTCGTTTCTGGGCTTATATCTTTTCTAACTTTTCGATAATTGTTGAAAATAGCCATAATGCCTGATACTGAACCTATACTTAAAACATTAGAGAATACAGCAACTGAGAATCAAGCAGCTAGATCTTTTCAATCCCCAAAGTCCTCTGCATAGCTAACTGGATCAATTTCTAATCTTCTAGCTTCTTCGAAGAATTCATATCCAATTCCACCTTCCATTTCGAAATCGTTGTACTTATCGAATAAGTCTTTTGCTCATTGCATGCCTTCTTCGCCTTTTTCTTCAATTGTTTTCCTAAAGGCTTGTAATTTTTCGTTGTATTCTTCTGGGTTTATATTACCTTCATCATCTCATAGAGCAAAGTAGCCTTTATCTTCAGCTAATGCGTCTTTTACTTGATCATATCATTCAGTGGCTTCAAACTCTTTAGATTTATCAGAATATTCGCCCATTGGAATAGCTAAGTTATTGTATAAATTATCTCATGAGATATTTGCTGAATAACAGAAAATACCACTTAATGCGCTTATGCCAAGTCCAACCATAATTTTAGAGCAATCTGATTGAATAATAGCAGAAGTTAAATATCCAATTGACATAACAGCCATAGCGTCTGCATTAACAGACATTAAAAGTGATAATCCCGCCAAAACATTTGCAGTGTGATCATATTGCCCATATTTTTGGTCAAGATAAATATGAGAATCTTTATATGCCTTGTTAAAGTTTTGGTTAACTGTACCAAAGAAATTTATAGACAGTGGTAAATTCTTAGCTTCTAGTTTATCTGGTAGTGTGTATGCACTTGAATTAGATTGACCGTGTTGTTGTCATTGTTCTTCGTTTCTATATCAAGCATTAAATTGGCTTGTAACAATGACTACACCATTAGTTTGATCGTTTGTAAGAGTAATTGTGTCATTTAAGTCACAATATTTTACAAACTTTTCAGCCAAATTTTGTGGTTCATAATTGTCTTGATTAACAATGTTAATAAGTTCTTTCAAACTGTAATCGTTAGTTCCATCTGTAATGCGAATACCAGTGTAAGAAAGTTGTTGCATAGTGATTGTTTGTGGCTCACCAAATTTTGTTTGGTCTGCAAACATAAATCCATCGTATCATGCATCTCCATCCTTAAAATAAAGTTTAATAGATGCACCATTATTTGCTGCAGCATTAAAGTATGTATTCTTTAATTGGCTTTGTTCACTATCATCACCTTCTGTTGAAGTGTTTAGCATAGAATAATTTGTAATTTTTATGTTATCTTTGATCAAATCAAGAACATCATCTATATCATGGCAATTGTCTAATTGATCCATTTTTTTAGCATAATCTTCATTAGCATCTACTAAATGAGCTGTTGCATCTTCTTTTTCATTTGTGTCAACTCAATAATTGCTTACAATCGTTCAGTCAATCTTAGCTGAATATTCATTTTTTTCTGCATTTGATTCTACACCCTTGAAAACTGGAGTAAGTTTATATCCAGGGATCATATCTTCAGAAAATTGTGCAGATTGTCTTGTTTCCTTGTTGTAACAATCAAACATAGTATTCATTGTTGAAGCATCAATGACACTATCAACTACAAGTTTTTGTGAAGATACTAATTTGTTTAATCTATTAGCTTCTCCATCAGATGCGTTTTTAAAAGTGAAAGAATAGTTTCCTATGAATTCGTTCAAACGCATTGTTCCTGCAAGTTTAGCAATAACAGCGTTCACATTGTCAAAGCAAGAAATTAATTGTGTCTTTGCTTTAAGCACGCCACCAAGAATATCATTAGAATAATTTTCTTTTAAATTGTTAATCATATTGCTATATGATTCTGTTGCTTTTGTAATAATTTCATCAATGACATCTCTATCAAAGAAGTGGTTAGTCATATAAGTTTTAAAACTCTTAACCATACCATTGAACATTTCTTGTACTTCATTTCAATTAGCTCTTGATTCACGTGTTAATACTACACCTTTTGCTAAACCTTTATTTATGTCTTTTGTTATAGCTAATAATGCTGATGTAGCTGAATAGTAAGTATTAGCACTATTTGATTGTTTAACAGCATTATCTAAACCGTTGAATTGTCTAGTTAACTTAGCCATTCTAGCTTCTTTATCTTCAACACGTTCTGCATCTAACTCAGCTGAATATGCATTCAGCAAGTTTGTCTTCATTTTGTTGTATTGTGCTTTGTCAAGACCATACGTTTGGTCAATGTTAAGTGGATTATTATGTTTAACATTTTGTGTCAATACAATTGCTAATGGTGTAGCAACTGCTGCTGCTCCTAATAATCCAGCACCAGCACCTATCATAATTTTGTGTTTCTTTTGAAGTTGTTTTTTCATTTTGTACTCCTTTTTGTTAATATATCATTATTATATATATTTATTTTTTAATGTAATAGTTTTGTTTTTATTCTTCTGGGGTCTATAATACCCAGAAGAAGGGTTGGAAGCTTCTTCCGGCAAAAATTATAAGACTTTCCACTTCCTCTATAGCTTCGTCTTTTTCAATTTTTTCTATAACGAGACATTTATTATTCAAGTCATGTTCACGCTTCAATATCCTTCACTATATCAAATCAAGCACCACATTCTAACTTTTTTAGATTTTTCAGCATATTTTGAAAATGTACATGCACCACAACCCGCTAAATTCAAAACATAGCTATTTCTTCAACATCTGAGTTTAAATTTATAAAAACAAAAATACCCCAATTGGGGTATTTCTGTTTATTTTTAGTTTTAAAATTTGTGATGCATTTACTATGCCTATAATACAAATCCCCTATATACTAGTGGTCCAAATTGTTCAAGGTAATGTGCTTCCTCTAATGCACGAGTATATGCTAGAGTGCTATTGCCATTATCAGCTGCAGCTTTAAGGGCATATTGCTCAGCAGTTATACCTTCAACTGGAGGCATTTTTCCAAATAGTCCTAATATGCCGCCAACTGAAAGCCCACATAAAATGTTAGATGCAACAGATACTGAGAATCAACCCGCTATTGGTTTTCAATCACCAAAGTCTTTTGCATATTGAACTGGGTCAATTTCTAATCTTTCAGCTTCTTTGAAGAATTCGTATCCAATACCACCTTCCATTTCGAAGTTGTTATACTTGTCAAATAACTCTTTTGCTCATTGCATGCCTTCTTCACCTTTTTCTTCAATTGTTTTTCTAAAGGCTTGTAATTTTTCGTTGTATTCTTCTGGATCTATATTGCATTCTTCATCTCATAAAGCAAAGTTGCCTTCATCTGCAGCTAATGTGTCTTTTACTATATCAAAGTATTCACCAGCTTCAAACTCTTTAGCTCTTTCAGAATATTCTCCCATTGGTATAGATCAATTGTCCATTAGATTTTTTCATGAAATGTTTGATCCATAACAGAAAAGCCCTGCTAGTGCAGTTACACCAAGTCCAAGGAAAATTTGTGGAACTGCGTTTTTAATAATAGCAGCAATTGTATATACAACCGCTGAAGCTGCTAATCCATCTGCATAAAGAGATGTGAAAAGTGCTAACCCTGCTAAAGTATCTGTGGTACGATCATATTGTCCATATTTTTGGTCAATGAAAATATGTGAATCTCTATATGCCTTGTTAAAGTTTTGGTTAACTGTACCAAAGAAATTTGTAGATAATGGTAAATTCTTAGCTTCTAGTGTATCTGGTAGTGTGTATGCACTTGAATTAGATTGACCGTGTTGTTGTCATTGTTCTTCGTTTCTATATCAAGCATTAAATTGGCTTGTAACAATGACTACACCATTAGTTTGATCGTTTGTAAGAGTAATTGTGTCATTTAAGTCACAATATTTTACAAACTTTTCAGCCAAATTTTGTGGTTCATAATTGTCTTGATTAACAATGTTAATAAGTTCTTTCAAACTGTAATCGTTAGTTCCATCTGTAATGCGAATACCAGTGTAAGAAAGTTGTTGCATAGTGATTGTTTGTGGCTCACCAAATTTTGTTTGGTCTGCAAACATAAATCCATCGTATCATGCATCTTTATCCTTAAAATAAAGTTTAATTGATGCACCATTATTTGCTGCAGCATTAAAATATGTATTCTTTAGTTGATTGTGTTCACTATCAACTCCATCTTTTGAAGTGTTTAACATTGAATAATTTACTATTTTAATGTTATCCTTCATTAAATCGAGAATATCATTTATATCCTTGCAATTATCTAATTGTTGCATTTTTTCGGCATAATCTTCATTAGCATCTACTAAATGAGCAGTTGCTGCTTCCTTATCATTAGTATTAGCATAATAGTTGCTTACAATTGTTCAGTCAATCTTAGCTGAATATTCATTTTTTTCTGCATTTGCTTCTACACCTTTGAAAACTGGAGCAAGTTTGTATCCAGGAATCATATCTTCAGAAAATTGTGCAGATTGTCTTGTTTCCTTGTTATAACAATCAAACATAGTATTCATTGTGTCAGTGCTAATGACACTATCAACTACAAGTTTTTGTGAAGATACTAATTTGTTTAATCTATTAGCTTCTCCATCAGATGCGTTTTTAAAAGTAAAAGTATAATTTCCCATGAATTCATTCAAACGCATTGTTCCTGCAAGTTTTGCAATAACAGTGTTGATAGATACAAAGCATGAAATTAATTGTGTCTTTGCTTTAAGTACACCACCAAGAATATCATTAGAATAACTTTCTTTTAAATTGTTAATCATTTCGTCATATGATTCTGTTGCTTTTTTAATAACTTCATCAATGACATCTCTATCAAAGAAGTGGTTAGTCATATAAGTTTTAAAACTCTTAACCATACCATTGAACATTTCTTGTACTTCATTTCAATTAGCTCTTGATTCACGTGTTAATACGACACCTTTTTCTAAACCTTTATTTATCTCTTTGTTTAAAGCTAATAATGAAGATGTAGCTGTAAAGTAAGTATTAATACTCTTATTTGATTGCTTAATGGCATTATCTAGACTATTAAATTGTCTTGTTAACTTAGCCATTCTAGCTTCCTTATCTGCAATACTTTCTGCATCTAATTCAGCTGAATAAGCATTCAATAAGTTTGTTTTCATTTTGTTATATTGTGCTTTGTCAAGACCATATTTTTTATCAAAATTTAATTGATTAATATGCTTGTCTTGTTGTGTCAATACAATTGTTAATGGTGTAGCAACTGCTGCTGCTCCTAATAATCCAGCGCCAGCACCTATCATAATTTTGTGTTTCTTTTGAAGTTGTTTTTTCATTTTATTCTCCTTTTATTAATATGTAATCATTCTATATATTTATTATTTAATGTAAAAGTTTTTGTTTTTGTTCTTCTGGGGTCTATAATGCCCCAGAAGAAGGATTAGAAGCCTCTTCCGGCAAAGATTATAAGACTTTCCACTTCCTCTATAGCTTCGTCTTTTTCAATTTTTTCTATAACAAAACATTTATTATTGAAGTCATGTTCACGCTTCAATCGTATAGCTTCAAGCCTATCAGCTGCATCTTCGACCTTATCTAGATTTTCTGTTGTTGATCTAAGGGCAGCAAAAACCCCAATTGATATGCCATCGCAAGCAAGAGATGCTAGAGAAAGTGCTGCTGATGGTTTTCAATCACCAAAAGTGTCTTCAAAACTGATTGGGTCAATTTCTAATCTTCTAGCTTCTTCGAAGAATTCGTATCCAATACCACCTTCCATTTCGAAGTTGTTGTATTCATCAAACAAGTCTTTTGCTCATTGTGTGCCTTCTTCATCCATTGTTTTCTTAAAAGCTTGTAATTTTTTATTGTATTCTTCTGGATCAATGTGACCATCTTCATCTACTAAAGCAAAATTATCTACATCTTCATCTAGTTTATTCTTCACTGTATCAAATCAATCACCACGTTCAAACTCTTTAGATTTTTCAGCATATTTTGAAATTGGTTTGTAATAATCTTCTCTTAAATGTTTTATTGAAAGATTTGTTGCAGTGCAAAGCAAACCAGTTAATGTACATGCACCAAAACCCGCTAAAGTTCTCAAGAATCTTCTCTTAGCAATACCAACAATAGTATAAACAATTGAAGATATTAACATTGCATCCACAGATATTGAAAATACAACAGCCAATGAAAGCAAGCTATATGCAGTCTTGTCCATGCTATCATATTGTTGATCAAAAAAGACATGAGAATCTTTATATGCTTTATTAAAATTAGCATTAATAGTACCAAAGAAGTTTGGAGACAATGGTAAATCCTTAGCTTCTAGTTTATCTGGTAGTGTGTATGCACTTGAATTAGATTGACCGTGTTGTTGTCATTGTTCTTCGTTTCTATATCAAGCATTAAATTGGCTTGTAACAATGACTACACCATTAGTTTGATCGTTTGTAAGAGTAATTGTGTCATTTAAGTCACAATATTTTACAAACTTTTCAGCCAAATTTTGTGGTTCATAATTGTCTTGATTAACAATGTTAATAAGTTCTTTCAAACTGTAATCGTTAGTTCCATCTGTAATGCGAATACCAGTGTAAGAAAGTTGTTGCATAGTGATTGTTTGTGGCTCACCAAATTTTGTTTGGTCTGCAAACATAAATCCATCGTATCATGCATCTCCATCCTTAAAATAAAGTTTAATAGATGCACCATTATTTGCTGCAGCATTAAAATATGTATTCATTAGTTGATTGTGTTCACTATCAACTCCATCTGTTGAAGTGTTTAGCATTGAATAATTTGTTATTTTAATATGATTTTTAATTTTTGCTAATACATCATCAAATTCAACACAATCATCTTGATTCATTTCCTTGATAAAGTCTTCATTAGCATCTACTAAATGAGCAGTTGCTGCTTTCTCATCATTAGTGTTAACATAATAGTTACTTACAATTGTTCAATCAATCTTAGCTGAATGTTCATTTTTTTCTGCATTTGCTTCTACACCTTTGAAAACTGGGAAAAGTTTGTATCCAGGAATCATATCTTCAGAAAATTGTGCAGATTGTCTTGTTTCCTTGTTGTAACACTCAAACATGGCATTCATTGTTGAAGCATCAATGACACTATCAACTACAAGTTTTTTTGAAGATACTAATTTGTTTAATCTATTGGCTTCTCCATCAGATGCGTTTTTAAAAGTAAAAGAATAATTTGCCATGAATTCATTCAAACGCATTGTTCCTGAAAGGCTAGCAATAATAGCATTGACATTTGCAAAACATGAAATTAATTGTGTCTTTGCTTTAAGCACGCCACCAAGAATATCATTAGAATAGTTTTCTTTTAAATTGTTAATCATTTGGTCATATGATTCTGTTGCTTTTGTAATAATTTCATCAATGACATCTCTATCAAAGAAGTGGTTAGTCATATAAGTTTTAAAACTCTTAACCATACCATTGAACATTTCTTGTACTTCATTTCAATTAGCTCTTGATTCACGTGTTAATACGACACCTTTTTCTAAACCTTTATTTATGTCTTTTGTAATATTTAATAGCGCGGATGTAGCGCAAAAATAAGTATTAAAGCTCTTAGTTGCTCTTACTTTTTTAACTGCATTATCTAAACCATTAAATTGTTTAGTTAACATAGCTAGTCTAGCTTCCTTATCTGCAATCTTTTCTACATCTAATTCAGCCGAATAAGCATTCAGTAAATTTATCTTCATTTTATTGTATTGTGCTTGGTCAAGACCATACATATTATCAAAACCATATTGTGTTGTATGTTTTGTTGACATTACAACTAATGGTGTTGTAACTGCTGCTGCGCCTAATAAGCCAGCACCTACACCAATCATAATTTTGTGTTTTTTGTGAAGTTGTTTTTTCATTGTCGACCTCTTATCAATAAATACTTAATTAATATATATAATATTATAAACTTTTTTTGTTTGTTATAATATTTTTATGAAGAAAAAGCTAAAAAAAATAAATTTTTCTATTTTTTTAAGTTTGTCAGCTTTCTTGCTGCCTCCCTTTTTTTGTTCTTCAATTTTGTCCTCGTGTAGTAGCAAGCATAAAGAGAGCGATAGTCAAATTAGGTTGTATAACACTCAACAATTGTTGACTAAACATAGTTTTACAATGCCTTTTGCAATATCTAGCCTTCCAAAATCACCAATTTGCATTCAAATAATCAATGATTCAAGCAAAAAAATTAGTATTGATAATCAACAAATTTTTTTAAAGTCTAAAGATGGAAAAATTGAGTTTCAAATAGACCCAAATGTTGATCGTGATAGTCATTTTCATTTTGGTGTTGAATTTTTATTTATAAATTCAAATGCTCTGTTTCAAAAAATAGAAATTAATGATTTAGATATCTATTATAAAACCGAATCAATTGAAGAGGTTGATGAGGTTGAGTGTGTTACAAAATCTATAACCCAAACAAATAATAGAGAATTTGACTTCAAAATTCAATTCTATAAATGGCCAAAAAACAAGCAGGCTCGTGTTCATTTGTTAGATGATGCTTCAGGAACTATTTTATTGAATGAAAGCACCGTTTATTCTGTTGAACAAGTTCCAGGTCATAATATTTTCTTTTTCAATGTTCCAATTAAATTAGCACTTAGTGAATGTACTACTAAGGGTCATCGTTTTTCAATCGAAGTTATATTTATTAATTCATTTGGCATGGAACAACGAACAGTTATTTCAGATCTTAATGCTTTTTTAGAAGTTGAGCCTACCGAAATAATTCCTAGTGATTATTACAATATAAAATCTGAAGTTGTGGAAGGAAAAACACAGCAGGTATTGTATGGATTAAAGCCAGAAATTAGTAGGGAAGAGTCAGCTAGATATTCAGAAATGATAATACCTGACTATGTCACAGTTATTGCTCCTGGAGCATTTATTGATAGAAAATGATTTAGTAAGATTGATTTCATTAAAATTGGTGCTAATGTAAGTTGAATTGGTCAATCGGCTTTTGTTGGTTGCAACAATCTTTTTGAATTAGATTTGTCATCAAATGCTATTGCTGCTTCAACATGAATAAAAGATAGCTCAACCATTTTTAGTGATCAAAAATATAATTCTGGTTTTGTGTGATTTGATGATGAAACAAACATTGAAGAAACTATGCCATACTTGCAAACAAAGGGCATCCCTTCTGAGTGGTCTGCAGAACAAGCAAGCAAAATAATTCCAGATGATTTTTATGAATTTGATTTAGAAGATCCTACTAAATTAATTGGTATTGTTGAAGAAAAAATGTTTCAACTTTACAAATACGATATTATTAGGTTGCCACGAAAAACAAGAATTGTTTTATCTCATTCTTTAGATGCAATATCCAACCACCCTTACATTTTGCCTGAAGCTGAAGAAGAAAACGGATATAGAAGACTTTTATTGCATTCTAATATCGCTGAGTTACACTGCTTACCAAGAGGAATATATGGAAATGTAACATTTAGATGTGATTCATTAGAAAAATTTGATGATAACATAGCTTCTAATTTGTCATCATACCCCGATTATGAAAAATGGGTTTCATCTATAACTTATGATTTCCAATGAATGTCAAGTCTTAAAGAAATCGGCAATAAAGCATTTAATGATCTTGGGATTTCTGGCACTATTATTATCCCTGAATCTGTAACAAAAATAGGCACTAGTGCTTTTTATCGCACTAGGATGGATAAATTAATTTTTGCTGCCCCTATTGAGGATTTGTCTACAGATGTTTTCTGCGATTCTTATAGTCTGCGTGAGCTTGATTTATCTATATATACATCACTCCCAGATTGGTTATCACAACACCTTAATTTATTTAGCATCGAATATCCGCAAGGCTTACCTCCCACAACCGTTTTTGTAAATCAACATATGTCTGATGATGATCTAGATCAATGAGCAACTTTGTTGCACGATAATCAAGGTGCACCAATAAAAGATGATCCTGAATCATCATATAGTTGGACTGTCGCCAGAAGGCCATATTAACCTATTTAATTGTCTTAAACTGTCAATGATGTTGGTCAACAATAATTCCTTGTTTTCACACAATTTTACCTTGCTCGTTCGTAACAAATAGTTTCATTCAGTCTTGTATGACTGCACCTTCTGGGAGTACAATCGTACCAGTTTCTGGAACATTAGCAAAAATGTTTATTCCAGTTCATTGTGGTGGTTCAATGCTATCATACTGGCTAAAATCTATATTTCCTAACAATGAACACTCATCAAATGCATTATCTAACACTTCGCTTGGGTATCCACTATAAAATGTAAGTACACTATAGTTTGTTTGTGCAAATGCATCTTTTGCTATCGTTTGTAAACCGCCTTTTTTCCATGGAACAAAAGATTGAGATAGTGATGTATCACCAGAAAAACAATTGTCTCCAATTGAAGTTATGGTGCAGGGTTTTGAAAAATTTATAAGACTATAGCAATGACTGAACGTTCCTACTCCTAGTGAAAACTCCATATTATCTCTTGGTAATTCAATTTTGTCTATTAATCTACATTCATTGAATGCATCTTTACCTATTGAAGCTAAGTTTGGGGGTAATGCCACATCTTTTAATAAGAAACAACTATAAAAAGCATTATCAGGAATGTCTGTCATTTGTTCGTTTTCACAAAAACGAAAATCAACACCATTTAGGCCTGAACACCCTGCAAAAACACCTTCTCCTAACGATTGTAGTTGGCTTCCAAATGTTAAATGTCCTTGAAGTCCAGGCAAATCTTTAAATGCTTCTTTACCTATATATTGCAACTTTGTTGTTCAATTTTGATCAAAAGTCTGTCCCTGTTTAACAACAACTTCCGATAAAATTGAACCTGTAAAAGCATAGTCACTAATATATGTTGGATATTTATGAAAAATTATTTTATTTAATCCGGCTGTGTTTAAAAAACATTGAGGTGGAATTGTTTCTATAAAATCATTTAATTCAAATGAATCAATAATGGAATAATTGTCCATAAAACAATTATCGCCTAGTAACACTTTATATTTTTTATTGTGATATTTAACATAGTTTGGCAAAACCACATTTTTCCCTTTAAATGTGAAGGATGAGTTGTATGTAATGGTTTGCTTATCGTCATCAATTAGATATTCTGAAGGGTCAAAATAGGCTCCACGAAAGGCACCGACTCAATCTGACCCATTTATTTTTTTTACAGAATTTAAAGCATGACCGCAACTAGTATTAATTAAAACAATGGGTGTAGTGCCACAAACCGGGGTAATAAATAATAAAACTTTTTCAACTATTTTATGCTTCATCATCCATCCATTGAATTGAGAATGTGCATCAACCGATATATTCATCAGGTTTTTCAACCCAACGATCGTGTATTGCTAATTTGAATAAATAAAATGATTGATATTCATACTCAATAGTGGGCTTCATTTTAGATGTGTCGAAAGAATAAGTAAAACTTGTTAACCAATATGGTGTTAAGTCAAATGGATCAATAACTTTATCAGTTGTTGAAGAATCGATCTTAAATGCCTCTTTAACTTCTGGAGACATGATAGATGTATCAAAAACTATATCAAAATCAGCAAATTCTTTTAGACCTCCAAAACTAACTACTCTAGACAATGTGTCACTGAAAACAGTGTTATCTGTTTCTGTTTTTTTAATTGGACAATAAAGATTGCAAATGTATTGTCCTGCATCTTGCATTTTAATTTCATAATATTTTTTCGTTGAAGCTTCAGGATCTTGAAAATATAAAGTTCTTCCACTTGTAGTTTGTGTTCTGTTTTGTCATAAACGGAAGTGAATTATAAACTCTACATCTGGGTCACAAGAAAATGTTACTTTAAGATCTGTTGTGGGGAATGAACTGTCTTGTACATAGAAATCTGGTATTGAATATGTGTCAGACCCATCACTGTATCCCATATAAGTCAATGCTGCTGGTTTACCGCCTTCATGAATTTGAGTAAATTGCATATATTTATTGACTCCGTCACCCACAAAAATTGGAGTGAAATTTATTGGGGCAGTTCAGGCTCTTTTTTTTGTTGATGATGTTATCTCAAAGAGATCTATCATTTTTTCAGTCTCATATTTTTTATTACCTTTTGGGATAATTTTCATTGATGTCTCTTCTGAATTTGGATCTAAATAACCAATCTCTCCATTTTCAAAACCAATAAAACCTTTGGATCCTATTGGAACAAGAAAAACAGAAGAAGAAGCAGTCAATGTTGGTTGGCTTTCAACTGTTGCTTTTACTTCAATCCTGATAGCATCATTTACTTCTAGCATTAATGGAACATTGATTCTACCTTTTGAGTCAATTGTTATTGTCTTATACTCTTCAGGCAAATTCACCAATTCTCATTTTACAGCTGGTTTCTTTGCTTTTCTTGGTTCACAATATAAAAGCATTTGAACGTATTTACCGGGTTCAACTGTTTGTCTTTGTGGTTTAATAAAGATAGATTTAATTTGCAAATCTTCAGAACATGAAGACAATGCAATGATTGGAGTTGTAACGGCAATGCACAAACTACTAGCGGTCAATAATTTTAGACATTTATTAATTGCTTTCATAACTATGCCACCTCCTTAAAAGTTCAAGCTTCAGGTAACCCTTTGCTTCTTAATAACTCTTGTCAATCACTAATGTCATCTTCATCGTGTATGTATACAGTTCCGGTGTGCTCTGAATCAAAATCAAAGGCATCATCACCAATTGATAATTCATCCTGACTTGGACAATCACTGAATGATGAGAAATCTATAACTCTCATGTGCTTAGAATTAACAAAGGCTTCTTTACCAATGCTTTTTATGTTCTTACCAAAAATAATTGATGAAATTCTTGTATTTTCAAATGAATTAGTTCCTATACTTTCCACAGATAGTGGTAGGTTTAATACTCCATCAATATTGCAGCAATCTTTAAAAGCTTTGTTTCCTATATTAATTAATGAATTAGGCAATTGAAGCGAATCTATAAGTCCATCACACCCTTCAAAAGCAGAATCTTTAATAACATTAATTCCTAAATTTAATTCCAATTTTCATCTGTCAAATTTTGTTGTTTGTTTAAAGATATCTTTGAATGCCTCTGCCTCTATAGAAGTTGTTACATTAGGTGTTTTAACTGTAGTATATTGGGAAAGGCTTTCTTTAGCATATTTTGTTAATCCACAACACTCTTGATTATTTTTTAAAATGTAACCTTTTTCATCAGGGATTGGTGTATTAGGAGCACTTATTTGTATTTGTCATTTAGCTCTTGATGCAACATCTGTGTCTGCTCACTTTATGTCAGTTTGTTCTATGTCTGACATATTTATCATAACTCTTCTTACATTAGTTTGACTATCATCGCCAGCATCTGGCCCTAAAAAGGTATTGTCCTCGTTAACATATACAATTCCAGAAGATGCAATGCCACCTAGACTCAAGTGGTCCGAAGGGTCTTCTTCTGCCTGTGGTCATAAATCTATAATTTCATCTGTTTGTTCAGTTATATAATCACTAAGATCAATGGTTGCTATAGACGAACAATTTTGAAATATTCCATATCCTTGAAAAACATCGTTATTTCTTATACTTAAACCAGTAATTCCTGTGCATCCTTTAAATATTTCATTACCAGATATCACATATTGATCTTGATTATGTTGTTCTCCAGGAGGTAGTGAATCTACAAATTGTATTGTGCCAGTTAATCTTTTACAATTTTCAAAAACATTATCTCCAAATTGAATGTCTGGTGTAATGGTTACATTGTCACAAATCAATCCAGAGCAATCTTTAAACGCTCCATCACCATATTTTTTTACTTTGTTTTGTAAAGAATATTTTAAATGATGATTTGTAATTTTTCCTTTAAATGCCTCTTTTTCTACTTCTGTAATATTATCAGGAAAACTTAAAATGTTGTATTTGCTAAGGTCAACATCTTCTTTAAATCCTTTGACTTTGTTTCCATCTATACTAAAACAACTTGCATCAGTTGGTTTAGCATATGTTGATTCAAATGAAGTTTTATCACCTAGTCCTTGAGATTGTAAAATGTTTTTTCAATCAGAAATTGAATTTTCTTTATCATTAACTCTTACCTTGACTGTTTTATGTGCATACTCTTCTGTTCCCACATCGCCAAAAATTGTTCCTATTTTATATAATCATGTTGGAATACTCTCATATTCTGATAAATCTAAACCTTCAATATTAACAAGGCCTTTAAAAGCTCTATATCCAATTTCTTGTACACTAGCAGGAATTTTAAGTGTACCACTTAGCGTATCAATATGCCAAAATGCTTGAGCTCCTATTGAAATCACTGAATCTGGAATCACTAAATCACCAGTAAATCCGGCATAAAAAAATGCGTCTTGACCAATATTTTTTAACTTGCTAGGTATATAAAGATGATTTGTAAAACCAGGACAAAAATAAAAAGCTCCTTGACCTATTTCTTCAACTGATTCGGGTAAAACTAATGTCTTAATAGGGCACCCATAAGTAAACACATTCGCAAAAGCATATGGTGCAATTTTTTTAATTTCTCTTTGGCCCATTGCTTCTTTTGATAAATCAATGCCGTTAAAATCTTGAAGAAAAATGTCTTCCATTGTCACACCATCGGCAAACCCTAATAATGTGTCTCCAGATTCATTAAATTTAAAATAATCAACAGGAATAGGAACGTCTGTTTCTGTTGGTGTAACTTTTTGTGTTGCTAAAACGCCATTAGCTAGAGCGCAACAACTTAATGTCGTCACAGCCACAGCCATTAATGGGCACAATAAATGTCTATAATGTTTTCTCATAAATATCACTTCTATAATTATAAAAAAAATAGAATTTTTATATAAAAAAGATAAGTATTTATATGAAACAATAATAATAAATTAAATATAATAAAAATGTGAAATTTAAGAAAAAAACAAAATTCATTTCTTTATTTTTGGTTATGCCATTTACAATGGTATGCCCATTATCTATTAGTAGTTGCAATAATACACCAGCAACTGAAGATGCTTTAATAATTAAAGATCCAACTTCAAAACATGGTGAAGATGATATACAAGATGATAAATCTGCAAATATTTTATTGCCTTTTTTCTCATACAACATACCAATCGATCAAAAAAAACTAACTGTTTCTGGGTCTTTTTCTTATGGTGAGGCAGAATTTAAATATTCAATTGTTGATTTTGATATTTTTAACAAAACTTTCAGTGTTCTCATAAACATTCAAAAAATTCAGGTTGTTGAACATCTAATTGGAAAGATTTTCTTTAAATACAATAATGTCGATGTAACAAGTGAACTTGCTGATTTTGATTTAAGTGTTAACCCAGTTAAATCCATAAAATTACCAGAAGTCAAAGAGTCATTAACACAAATCAAAAGTGGTAATGCATCGGTAAAATTCCAAGGGTTCCAAGCAAATGGTATTAAAAATGTTAATGAAATACTTGTGTCATTTACCGGAACTCCAACACTTGGCAAAGTGGAAAAATGTACTATAACAGATGTATCTAATAATAATTTTAGTGTAGCTATTAGCTTTAGTGGCGTCGCGGCTGAAACAATTGATGGTTATTTTCAATTTTTTTATGAAAGCTCTCAAGTCTCAGCACCAAAAGACAACTTTTCTTGTACTTTACTTGTAGAATCAGGGCAACCTGATTTTGAAACAGATTCGTGATGAAATATTATTAAATATGCGAATGAAGGGTTGGATGTATTACAAAAGCATTATGGAATCGCTTCATTTGTCGGATTGAAGCACGAAATCGATATAGCAACTGAAACTGTGGTGCATGTCCAAACAGAAAAATATGTTGTTAGAGTAATTGGTCAAAATCAAGACCATTTTGCATCAGGCAAAGACATTGCCTTAACATTTCAATTTGAAACTGTTATTTCCGAATATAACGATCAAGATGTTTATGCTGTTATACAAAAATATTGAGATGAACATTCTTTGCCAAAATGAAAATGATATGATCCTTCAGATGGCTCTGAATGCACGTTGCGTTCATATTTAAGAACAACTTTTCTACCTAAAATAGATAAGCGTGTTGGTGATTTTATAAAGCCGGCCGAAAAAATAACATACAATGGTGATGCATCTAATGAAGATGAACAATATATAAAATCAAGGGATTACATATGGCTTTTGTCTCCATCTGAAATGGGATTGATCCCTGATGAAGAAAGCAAAAACTCCGCATACAGCGAAGGTGAATGTTATCAATATTACTTAAAATGCTATGGTGAAGAGTCTTCTGAATTAAGGATTGCTCTAGACAAAGATGGAAATAAGTGCAAGTATTGATGCCGCTCACCATATTTCTACTGTGATGATAATGGTGAAATACATCAGCATCAGCATGCATCACTTTGCTTAAGGCCTTGTTTTTGTATCTAATATTAATTAGAATCAGTAAATTTTTGTACTGATCAAAAACCTATTGGAGCAAAAACTGAAGGAATATTTTCAAAATCAAAACTAGATCCTCAATTTCTCAATCAGATTGTCCGACCTTGTTTTATTTTTTTTGGCACTCAATCTTCAAAGACTGATGATAAATATTCGAGTGTTTCAAAATCTTCTCCTCAATTATCTAAATCAATATAAATGTTTACAATGCTCGGGCAGTCAGCAAACATTTTTTTAAAACAATATGTGTGAAGGTTATCTTCAGAAATGTAAATAAAATTATGATGTGAGGATTCTGTTGGTCCTTTCGGAGCTAATGAAGTACATGATTCAAACATAGATTCACAAGCATGTCCTGGTCAAATGTGTTTTTTTAGTTCTGGTATGTCCTTAATAACAGTACAGCCCTTGTACATACCATAAAAACAATATTGATCAGCTGATCCAATTTGTATACAATCTGTTTCAGGACATTCAATTAGACTATCACAGCCTTCAAACATTTCCGCATAACAATATTTATCTGCAGAAGCACTAATAACAGGTTGAGAAGATTGCAAACTACGACAAAAGCTAAACATTCCTTCTAAACAATGGGGCTTCATATCTTTATCTTGTCTTGTTACTAACGGTGCTTCTTTCAAATTGACACATGATGAGAACATATTCTTATAACAAGAGTCAGCATAATCGTTTTTTGGTATCATATGTTTGCTTCCATCTAGACTTTCAATGGATGTACACATACAAAACATATCTTCACAACAATGAGGTTTAAGTTCTAGACTCACAACAAGATTGATGACTCCTCCTAAATTAATCAAGTTAGGACAATCATAAAATGTCTTTCTAAAACAAGATGGCGGTAATACATCCTCAACTTGTAACACCTTAGAGCCTATGGTTTCAATATTAGAACCCGCGAATAAGCAAGGGAACCCGGCCTCTTCATCTTCAGAATCAGTAAACGGAATTTGTTTAGTGGATAAAGTAGGGTCTATAAGACTCATCATACTGCCTTGTAAGTCACTTTTAAATTCTATGTTAAACCCAATATGATGTTTGTCTTGACATTCTATTTTTTCATACCATCCTTCTGGATTATTCCCTTGAATATATATGTATTCTCCTTTTTTTAGATAAATTGAATCTGAATAGATTGGGGCTGGCTTAAAGTTTTCCAAAGGATAGTTAAATGAATATAAAACTTGTTTATTTGTTTCTGTATATGATGTATCCACAACATCATTTTCATCGTACCCAAGTAATTTAAGTGGTCCGTTTTCCTTTGATAAAATAGTCAAAGGTTCATCAAAAGTTTTAGATAATTCTTGACTAGGAATAGTGGATGTAGATCATTCCATATGATAAAGTTCCATGTCTGATGGAATTGATATTTCTTTTAGATTATTACAATCTTCTAATCATTCAAAACTATAGTCCTCAGATAATGTAGAATTTGCAAAATATTTAATTTTTTCTATTTTGGTTTTTGCAAACAAGCGTCGATAACAATCTCGTTCTAACAATTTGGCGGGTAGTTGAAATTCTCCCGATGTCAAATTAGAGCACCCCTCAAACATACTATCATAGCAATGTTCTGTTAAGATGTGCATCGGTAAAAAATCTGAACTAACAGCTTGTATTGATGTACAACCACTAAACAATTTAGAAAAACAATATTGACCAGATAAAGTGTTAGAAACCACACCACCATGTAATAATGCTTCAGGGCTTCCTGTTAAAGTTACTGTTGGACCAATTTTAAAATGAAATCTATTGGCATAATTTGATCATGTATCATTAATACCTGCAAATTCTATAGTATCATCTTTTTTTAAATAGATTGTCTCATTTAATTTTAAATAAGATCAATATTTTGCATTATTGATTCTATAAAATAGATTCTTTTCCTCTAAACTTTCTAAATTACTATTTGTATATGAAATGTTGCCATCTTCTAATGCAACTAATTTCATATATGTTTTGTTTGTATCATCTGAATCATAAAAAATTATTGATAAAGGGTCAGAATAGTAACAATAAATTTGTCCTTGGTGTTCGTATGAAAAAAGTAAAGTAAATGATATGACTTCTTCAACCGATTGAGATAAAAAAATTGATAAATCAATTTCACCCGTCAGTGGATCAACTGGAATGTTTTTATCTGTTTGCAAATGGATAGTTTGTTGATATTTTTCATCGAGATCAATGATTTCAACATTATCGATGGTTGAAGGCATCTCACTGCTATGCTGCATATCAAAATAAAAGTTAAATTTTGCAGGATTAACAGTGTCATTTATAACTTTTGTTGTCCCATAGTTGATGTGTATATTTTCGGTTTGAATTGTTCCATTTTTTAGAATTAAGTCTGAAATAGAAGAAGTATATGATTTCTCTCCTATTTTGTATTGAAAAGATAATCCAATGTTTATTTGCTTTCATTCTTTTGGTAGTGGCTTTACAACAAAATTAATAGTAAATTGTTTTGTCGATGGGTCCACTGGTATTTCACTATTGTTTACAATTTGAACTTTTTTTGCTGTTTGAGGATTATTAAATCATACTAATTGTATTTTTTCTGGAACTTTATCATCACAAGAAAAAACATAGGAAGCCTTGTTCAAAATAGCATCTTCAGTCTGAACAACCGAAATTAGATCTTTCTTTTTCTTCTTACTACAAGATGTGGTCGAGATAGCAACTAGTTGTGTTGCTCCCAATACCAAAAGTCCTGAAGCAAATCCCTTAATTAAGCTTTTAAGTTTCATGAAATTATTATATTATTTCTTTTCTTCTCTACAAACATGATTTAGATTCGTTTTTTTTATCCAAAAGATTAGTTTTTTTATTTTTTGATTGTGCAATATTCATAATAAAATTACACTTTCAACATTTCATAACTATATTCAAAACATAGCTATCTCTTTAACAATGGGATTTAACATTGAAAATGGTTAAATAATCGCTTATAAGAAACGGGCTAAATGCCTATCTTTTTCTTATATTTTATTGAACTTTTCACTATATATATATATATAATCACCCTGTATTCCATATGGGATGCAGAAAGAGATTTTATTAATGAAACTAAAATATTTATTACCAGCTGCTACAATAGCTAGTGTAGCAACTATTGTAACTCCACTTGTTACTTCATGTAGTAAAAAGCAAACAGCTACATATACATGAAAAGAAGGCGGCGGAAATTATAAACCAATGAAGCCTAAGAAAGCTCATGATTTTGGAGAACAAACTACTCTAGGAGTGACTTATCGCAAAGATATAAGCAAAAACCATTTCATCTGAGCTGATGACATGGTAAATTTTCTTGGTAGCGAATCAGATAAAGATCATGATAGATACAACATTGAAAAGCTTAGTTACACGCTTACAAAAGTTACTGCATCTGATGATTTATTTGGTGAATATGCTACCTTCAGAATATCATTCAAGATGACAATAACTGGAAAAATTAAAAATAGTGGCATCACATTGGAATTCAATAACAGAAAAGCTGTCGCTACGAATATTCCTGTGTATGTAAGATATTCCTCTTCACAAGTAGATATTTGATTGTGGGATGAACTAATACCTACTGATGATAAATGACAAATGAATATGCCTGAGGTGGTTGAGGGTTCTGGTGGCCAACCGGAAATAGGTACAAACAATAAAACTTATGATAAAGATCATATGCCTGGTAGCGCATCTACAAAGATGGTATTTACAACATTGATGAAACAAATGACATCAATTGATGATTCTAATTATTATTCAAAGCAATCTGTAAATTAATGGTTTAAAACAAAAAACACGGAATTTCCGTGTTTTTTTCTTTTAATTTCAACAAACAAATATAAAAATTAAGAAAATAAATAATATTTATTTTTTATTTTTTTATATTTATATATAATCATTTTACAAATGAAACTTATCGTAGGGCTTGGTAACGTGGGCAAGCCATATTCAAACTCCCGTCATAATATTGGTTTCATGGCAATAGATGCCATCTTAAAGGACTTAGGTCTTAAGATTGAAAACAATAGTTTTGATGGAGATTATGTTGTGGCTACGATCAATGACCAAAAGGTAATGTTTATTAAGCCAACAACATTAATGAACTTATCTGGTAATTGTGTGGGCCAAGTTGCCAAGTTTTACAAGATTAAGCCTGAAGACATAATTGTTATTCATGATGATCTTGACCTAGAACCAGGACAATACAAAGTCAGAACCTCTGGTTCAGCTGGTGGGCATAATGGAATAAAAGACATTATTGCCAAACTAGGATCTGATAGGTTTGTAAGATTCAAGATTGGAATTGGTCATCCAAAACAAGCCACGGTCGTTGACCATGTTCTTGGCAAAATAACCAAACAAGAAGCACAAGCTATTCAAGTTCCAATAGAAAAAGCTGTTGAATTTGTGAAATTAGCACTATGTGCACCAATTAATATAGCAATTAGTAAAATAAACCAAGGAAGGTAAAATATGAAAGTAATTAAACGTGATGGACGTGAAGTCAAATTCAATTCAGCAAAGATACATGATGCTATCATAGCTGCTGCTGTAGCTAGTAACATTGCTTTAGCAGAAGGTGATTTAACTAAAGTATCTGATGAAGTAGTTAACCAAATTGAAAAAGAAGGTAAAGATGCCGTAGAAGTTGAAGAAATTCAAGATATGGTAGTGGCTACCTTAAGAAAATATGGCCATACTCAATTAGCTAAGAAATATCAATCTTACCGTGTTCAACGTAACAAAGTACGTGAACGTAGTAGTAGATTAATGAATACTATCTACAAAATTGGTATTGAAACAGATAGAGATAATGCTAACGTGGGAAATAACTTCTCAGCTAAATTACTAAGAATTGCTTCTGAATCTAACAAATGACATATGCTTCTAAAGCATTTGCCAAGAGATATGGCTACTCACCATGAAGTTGGTGACTACTATATCCATGACCTAGATAGTTACAACTTAACAACTAACTGTCTTCACCTTCCAACAAGAAGACTACTTGAAAAGGGTTTCAACACTGGTTATGGAACAATTAACCCACCTACAACTATTGAAACTGCTGGAGCAATTCTATGTATTGCTTTGCAAGCAAGTCAAAATGATATGTTTGGTGGACAATCTCACCCTAACTTTGATAATGATATAGCTATTACTATTCCAAGCACACGTAGAAAAGTAATTGCTGACATTAAAGCATCTGGTGGAAATGCAGATGATAAAGAAGCTGTGGACAAAATCTTAAGAAGAAGAGTGTGTCAAGCTATGCAAGGTGTTGTATATAACCTTAACACTCTTCACTCAAGAGCTGGCAGCCAAGTTCCATTCTCATCAATTAATATTGGTTTACCTGAAAATGAAAATGCAGCTCTTGTTTGTGAGTGCTTCTTACAAGAATATGAAAAAGGGTTAGGATGTGGTGAACAACCAATCTTCCCTAACATCATCTTTAGAGTTAAAGAAGGTGTTAATAGAAACCCTAAGGATCCATATTTCTACTTATTCAGATTAGCTTGTAAAGTGGCAAGTAAGAGAATGAATCCAACATTCATGAATATCGATGCTACATTCAATAAAGAATATTATGATAAGGGCATTATGCCTGCAACTATGGGTTGTAGAACATACCTACTATCAGACATTAATGGTAAACCTTGTGTAGAAGGACGTGGAAACATTGCTCCTTGTACAATGAACTTACCAAGATTAGCTATTAAAGCTAACAAGAATGTTGAAGTATTCTTTAAATCATTAGATGAAATGTGCGAAGAAGTAAGATTACAACTAATGCACAGATATGAAACTTTAAAGAAACTTAAAGTGAAAGATATGCCATTTGTTTGTGGTGAAGGTTTAATTGTTGGATCAGAAGGTTTAAAGAAAGATGATTCAATTGAACCAGTATTAAAACATGGTACATGAGGTATTGGTTTCATTGGTCTAGCTGAAACATTAAAACTATTAATTGGCAAACACCATGGTGAAAGCAAAGATGCCCAAGAATTAGGATATCAAATTGTTAAACGTATCCGTGAAAACTGTGATAAGTTTAAACAAAAATATAAATTAAACTTTGCATGTTATGCAACACCAGCTGAAGGTTTAAGTGGTAAATTCTTCCCACTAGATGAAAAAGAATTTGGAAAAATTCCTTGAGTAACAACTAAAGGATACTACACAAACTCATTCCATGTTCCTGTAGATTATCCAATTAGTGTTGCACAAAAATTAGAAATAGAAGCACCATACCATGAATTATGTAATGGTGGACACATCTCATATGTTGAATTTGATAGTTATCCAACACCAGATGATATTATGAGAGTAGTAATGTATGCTTATTCAAGAACAAACATTAACTATATTGGTGTAAACTTCCACATTAGATACTGCTTAGATTGCAAATCTAGATAATATGAAAATTAGATTAGCAAGTATCTTAGAATCTAATGCTAATGGTCCTGGCTTAAGAAAAGTCTTCTTTAGCCAAGGGTGCAGCCATGCTTGTCCAGATTGCTTTAATAAGCATACATGAGACTTTAAAGGTGGAGCATTAATTGATCTTGATGAAGAAATACAAAAGACAATTGATGCATCATACTTAGCAGGCGTAACCTTTAGTGGTGGTGATCCATTTGATCAACCAGAACCATTTGCTTACCTAGCTAAGGCTTTAAAGAAAAACAAGATTAACATTTGGTCTTACACAGGATATACCTTTGAACAATTAAAAGAATTGTCTAAGACCAATGTGCACATAAAAGAGCTATTAGAAAATATTGATGTATTAGTAGATGGACCGTTCATTAAAGAACTAATGGATGATACCATTGAATTCCGTGGTTCAAAAAACCAAAGAATCATTAAAGTACCAGATTCTTTGAAAGAGAACAAGGTAGTAATAGATAAAAACTACAAATAAACATATAATAAAAGTATAGGAGTCTTATATTATGGGAAAAGTAACATATTTACGTCCAGGTGAAACTAAATGTCCGGTTTGTGGATCAACTCATATCTGTGAAATTAGCCGTATTACTGGCTATCTATCATTTGATGAAAGATTCTGTCAATCTAAAGTTGATGAAAGATCTCAAAGAGTAGATCACAACAACGAACATTCAGCTAACTATGTAAAATAAAAAGAGGTTAAATGTAGTGAACCCCAAAACGGTGACACTATAAAAAACGGAAAATTCCTTCAAT
>JAKSVN010000011.1 GCA_024427125.1 Mycoplasmoidaceae bacterium
GTGATTGAAGGAATTTTCCGTTTTTTATAGTGTCACCGTTTTGGGGTTCACTACACTTAGCCTCTTTTTAATTTAATGGCTGGAACAGCAGGATTCGAACCTACACATGCAAGGGTCAGAACCTTGTGCCTTTCCGTTTGGCTATGTTCCAATACCTATATATTTTATATCAATAAATAAAAAGATAGGGATTATCCCTATCTTTCAAAAATATTCGATTTATTAAATAGGAGTTACATTTTTAAAATAATATGATTTTCATGCTAAGTTTAATCTATTAATAATATACACCAAACAGTGAATTTGCCGAGCTGCCAGTATTTATAGCATCACAATAAATGACGATTCTATCAGTTAATGCTAATGTTGTGCTTTCTTCTTGCAGCAATAAATCTCTATTAATGTAATTACCATCAACATATTCTGTGATGCTCATAGCGGTGTCATCTTGCCTATATAGCCAAAATGTCATATTGTTAAATTCAAATGTTGTAGGTATTGTTCCGTGGCTATGTGCAAAACAATAAAAGCCAGCTGATGTATTTGTTAGCGCTTCATCACTGGCAAAAAGTGATAGATCAAATTCCATAACCAGGCTTACTGGATCACCCGGATTCATGTCATCTGATAATCCTGTATAAATTGTATTAACTTCTTCTGCACAACCAGCAGTAGACAATAGTTCTACATCACTATTGCTATATAACAATGTAAATGTTTTCTCATCCATATCGATACCATCACATGAAGCTTTAACTGTTCAAATGCAAAGATAATCTTCTACAGAAAAGGTATCATGTGTTATTGTTATTACATTGTCTTCGATTTGTGTAGTAAAGCCTTGTAATGGTGTTGTTGCAGATGTAATTTCAACATTTCCTCCTGTTGTACTATTAACAGTAACTACAACACTATTAGTATCTGTTAAAACATTTGTTGATTTAGTAATAATCATTTCAGGATGTTGTGTTGGTTGTGGTTCAGGTTTAGATTCGTCTTTATTTAAAACAAGAGGAAGCGTAATTGATGTTGCAACACCAACTGCAGTTAAACCTGCAAAAACTCCTGTAAGAATTTTTCATTTCTTGACTTGTTTTTTTAAAATTTTAGTATTTGTATCATTCATAATTTTACCTCACATGAATTATATATATATATATATTCAATCAAAACACAAAATTTCTTAACCAACAAGACAAAATGAGTTAAATGTGTCAAGGTGAAAAAATCACAATAGGTGCAACTAATTAAAAAAAAATACTAACTTAGTTAGTATTTTTTAATGGCAGGGGTGGCAGGATTTGAACCCACAACACGCGGATTTGAAGTCCGCAGTTCTGCCGTTGAACTACACCCCTATTAATAACCTAATATATTATATGGATAAATCAAGTTATCATTTTTTTTCTTTTACTAACATGGCAAGACCATGAAGAATTAAATTCTTAACTTCTTTGTACTTTTTCTTTAAACATGGGAATCTACAAGTGTCTCCACCAGTTACTAATAATTGTCTTGCACTTAGTTTATTAACCTTAAGAACATTAGTTAATCAACCGCTAATAGCTAAGTTAGCACCTGCAGCAAAACATGATGGTGTGTCTATACCTTTGATTGCATCATACTTTTGTGGAATGTAATCACGAGGGATAGTAGTAATACTACTAATTGTCTTAAGCGATTTAGACATACTAGGAACAAAATAACAACATGTAATTTGTTTATGCTTTGAAACTATACATGTATAAACTGTTCCAAGACTACAGATAGCTCCTTCTTTAAGAGTTTTAATAATGTAATAAACTGATACCAATAGATCTGTTCCAATTGCTACATCAGAAGATATATTAGAGAAATTAATTAATCCCTTAAAATCTTTATTATTTACTATTTTGATTTTAGATTTAGGTAACATTCTAGCTAAAGATTCATTAAATGGTTTAGCATATTCAGCAACCGTTGTAATAGATTCAACTATCATAGTTGGTTGGTTACTATGTAAATGATTAAATAAAGATAGCAAATCACGAGAATTAATAGTTTTGTCTATTTGAACTGTTTCAATAATTTGATCTTCTTCTTTATCATATAAACAAGCTTTTATACAAGTATTACCATAATCTATTAAAAGGTAATTATTTTTCTTCATTGTCTAATACTCCACGAGCATATCATTGAACTTGGCGTAATGTTCTTTTACGATATCTTTTAATTTTCTTAGTTTGAGGCATAGCCCAAGTTCATAAATATGCATAAACTGAACAAACAAAGATGTAATCTTTAAGTTTTTGTAAATCAAAATTATCTATATATTTAGATCAATCAATTTTAGCATATCAAGTTATTCTAGATTCTCTAATGAAGTTAGCATAATCTCAATAATCTGGTGCTAGACCACATCATTCATAATCGATTATGTGAAGTTTGCCTCTTGTATCTTCAATAATGTTATCAGCATTAATATCAGTATGATTTAAAACACATAAATCATCTTTATATGTGTCAATAATACTTAAATATTTTGTTTGATGTGAAAGTTTTAAACGGAATAAATTGTTGTTGTAAGAATCAAAGTTAATTTTTTGGAATTTATTACCTTTAGGTAATTTTAGTTGATGAATCTTCTTTATTTCAGAAAACAATTGGCCAACTTTATCTCATTGTCTTCAGAATGGAATTTTTGGATTTTTACCAGGAATCCATTGTTTAATAGCAATACCAGTTTTAGAATCAAAATAAATAAATGATTTATCTCCTAATAAATTTAGTATCTTTCATTCATTGGCACGATTAATTAAATCAGCAGAGTGAGGCAATCTAACCTGATACTTCTTATTATTTTCAAAAGTTATCATATAAGAAATGTTAGTGTAACCTAAATGAATGTCTTTAACAGAAATAATGTCTCCATTTTTTCCTTTTAAGACTTTCTTTACGAGTTTTATTGCATATTCTCTAGGATTAGTTATTTTCATTTTCTTTAGCCTCCTGTAGTATCTTTTCTTCTTTTTGTTTTTGCTTTGCTGAATAGAATGTTCTAATAATATCGATACATGTTGTTAATTCACCATAATTTATATTACATATCTGAATTCTTTTCATTGCTGTAATCTTTTGATCAACAAAGTGCAAACAATCTCCATTACTATGTAATTGATATCCACGATAATTATCAAAGATTTTCAAACTTTCTTCTTGGCTTTCTAAAGTAAGGATATATTTATCGCCTACATTATCATAGATTGCTTTATCTAGAATATCATTTGTTACTTTGTAACATTGCATCACTAAATAAACTCCAGTTTGTTTACCATTACTTAGAATGTCAGCAATGATTTTATTGTTTTGGAATGTATCTCTAATTAATGCATCAACATTAGCAATGATTACTAAGATATGTTTAAACTTTGTATCATTTTTAACTGTTCTATTATATTGATCAATGTTTACAACATTATTAACTTTTAGTAAACTCATACGTTCATTTACTACAGCTTGTAAATCATGAAGTTTTTCAGTACAAGCATTAAGTGATTCATATGATTTATTATTAACGTGAGTTATATTATTAAATGGAGAATATGTTGCTTCGCAATTTGGATTTAAAATAACTAATTCTAAATCATCTGGATGAGTAATATAACATGTTGATAGTGCCATCAAAACAGCTAGAGTTGCAGAGCCAGAACCTTTTTTGCCTAGAATTAAGGCAGAAGAATTATTTCTAAAGTTTTGTGTTACTAGTTCACTGCTTTTATCTAAACCTATAATTGCTGTTACATCTTTACCTGCAGTATATAAGTTACAAACAGTGCTTAAGCTAGTTTTACTAAAGTAAGCATTATCAATTTCAATATTAATAATGTTGCCTCTTACTGATATATTGAAATGATCTAACTTAGCAACTTTAGCAATCTTTGGTTGCATCTTAATTATTTCTTGTACTTCATGTTTATTCTTAGCTTCAAAGCAAACTTCACAATATGAAGAATAAACATTTATATCAGTTGGAACACAATCAATATTAGCATTTCTAAATAATGTAGCTAGTCTATTATGAATAATTCTTGCATGCTTGAAATTACCATCAAATTTATTCATATCTGTTTGTGGCAATAGCTCAAATGGTATTGAAGAACTTTGCATAGCAATGTTCTCTACATCAATCTTTTTTGCTTTCTTAAATTTATTTTGATTATCTCTTTTAGCTTTTAATTCATTGTAGCCATCATATTTGAATGATCCACCAAGTTTTCTAATTAATCAACTACGTAGTTTTAAACCTATTCTAGTAGATTTGTAATTAATATTGAAGATGATAAAGATTGTAATCAATAAAATTATTGCAGCAACAACAATAAGTACTACAAATGATAGGAATGTAAATAGATATGAAATTAATTCAGCTAGAATTCCACCAGTTACATAAAAGTTAAAGAAACCATTGTAATGTCAATTCTTAAAGAATAAGAACCAAGCATTATGATAGTTTCTCATAACTACATCAAATGCTAATGGTTTATTGAAAGTATCTATCATTCCAGTTACACCAGAAACTATGCAACCAGCTGATAACAATCCAATTAAACTAAAGATTAAGAATCTTTTGGTCATTACAACTCTTGTATAACCAGTATTAAAGATTCAACCAATTATTGTAAATACAGCAAGTGGATAGAATAAGTATTTAGTAAAACCAAATACATAATCTAATAATCCATCAATATAACTTCCAATAAATGGAACTCTAGCAAAAGCTAGAATAGTTCACAACAATAACAATGCTTTGCCAACATATTTTCAAATCATTACAACTTTTCTATGATGTTGTAATTCTGATTGCTGACTGTTTGTTGGCTTTACATCACTATTAGCATCAGAAAGCTTATTAACAATTTGTTGTGTATTTTGTTCTGCCATAACTACTCTTGATCTATATTGCTTTTAGCTCTTTCAATTTGATCCTTATAAATAATTGTTAGTAATACTAAAGGACGTTTTCCAAACTTCTTTTCATATTGCTTAACTATCTGTTTTTTAAAGTAATCTTGTTGATCACGTGATAAGTTAGTGTTAGGTGCTAATGTTTTTAATAAATCTAACATTGTGTTATTTAATGTGGTGTTGATTTCATCAACAATAGCTTGATTTTTTGGATCAGCTTGATTTAATACACCAACGATGTTATAGTTGAAGTGATCAATCTTCTTATTGTTCTTGTCAATTAATAAACTTGCAAGAACACAGCCAGAGTCAGCCATTTGTTCACATTCAAACAAACCGCTAGCTCCTACATCATATAACCCTTGGTTACCAACATATTGTTCTACTAATTTAATATGTTTTTTAGCATCGACAAATCTTCCACCTTCAAAGTTTGCGATTTGTCCATTACCTATAACAATAATATTCTTTTGTGGTGTAATAACTTTGCTACAAATTGTTTTGTAATTAGTAAAGTCCATAAATAAACCACCAACTGGAATAATATATTTTGGTTTTAAGATATTAATCAAGAATTTGTGGTCTTCTTGTGATTGACTTAAAGGAATAATATCTTTTGGTAATTTAACAATTCTAGGAACATTCAATCTATTGATTGAGTCAAATAGATTAGCTTCTAGTTTTTCATATCCTGGAGTTGTTAAAATTGAATAAACAAATGTATCTGTTGGTTTAAATGTTAATCTTTGGTCATCACCAACAACAATCTTTTGTAGTTTAGTGAATAAAGATTGTTTATCACCAGAAACAACAATGATACCACGATCAATTGTGTTAATTTGTTGTTCATTCATATAAATAAGGTTTGTAAAATTAACAATCTTATTATTTTGCATGTAATTAAAAGCACGTGCTAAGCTTGGAGAATAAATATAGAATGGGATAGTTTTCTTAGCAGCAATTGCAGCAAGTTTTGTTAATTTATAAATATCTTCTTCTTCAATAACAAAGATCCCACGGTTTGGCATATCCAAAACACAGTTTTCATAAAAGTTAGTGATGTTATAGTTAGGAGATGTAAAACCTCTATTGTTAATGTTTTTACCAATGCTAGTAATCAATAATAAAACATTACCTTTAGTAAATTTGCTAACTTGATCTAAAAGATCATATGTTGCATTATTAACACTAGTTGGAATGATAAAGTGATCAACATAAACTATTGATCCCATATCAGTATTAAACACAAAACCTAAACTTGTAGGCATAAAGCTTGCAGTTCTAAATGGAAGAACTTCAACCTTGCCTAGTTTAAATTGTTCTAGTGGTTTAACAGCATTAATATTAAATCTAGTCTTTAAAGCATTGTGATCTGGTTTGTGACCTCTTGGTCTAAAACATCAGTCAAGATTATTGTTAATAATCATTTGACCTAAATGACTGGTAAAAACAGGAACATTAGGTAGATTCTTAATTAGAAACTCTAATCCTCCATACATGTTATAAGAAGGAGTTGGAATAAAGATTCCTTTAATCTTTTGTTTGTTATCGATTAGATAAGAAAAGTCAGCGACGATTTTCTTAATTCCTAATTGAATAACACTAGGACAGTGGATACCACATCCTAGAACAAAGATATCTCCATCTATAACTAAGGCATCGCAGACTTTATCTTTTTCGTCTTGTCCACCTAGACATAAAAATTCTATTTTTGACATTATTATCTCTTTCTTGATTCTTTATTAAAATAAAAGTTTGGTTCACTAATATATATAAAGTTTTCTAATATGTTGAATGCATGGTCTGCATTTCTTTCAATATGTTTAATTGCTGTAAAGATTGCAACCTTTTGGTTCAAATCTTTTTTAGATCTAAAGATCTTTTCACCAATTGTTTTAAAATATTCACGATATTTTGCACTAAATTCATAAAACATTGAAGATGCTCTATTAATATAGTAATTCTTTGTTTGGTGTGCACCTGAAGCAATATTTCTATAAATTTCTTTTGAGAAATTATATGAATGCTTCATTAAAAGACATATTCATCTTTGAACATCTTTATCAACATTTTTTTGATGTTGTAAGTTTGTTGCTACTCTTTCTACAAAGTCTCCCATTCTTTCTAGATCTTTTATTGATCTAATAATTGCAATAAGGAATCTTAAGTGAGCTGCACGAGGCATATCTTTAGATATGATTCAGCTTGTTTCATCTAAAATTTGTGCTTCCATTTTATTTGCTTTCTTTTCGTTAGCAATAATGTGAGCATATTGTAGAGGAGTTAATTTTTTACTAACTTTAAACTTCTTATATAGATAGTCTTGAGATTGTAACACATGGTTATAAAATTTCAAGAACATCTTACGAAGATTTTCTTCAGAAGATTTTAAAGTATCAAAGTTTATTGCCATATTATCCTACAATTGGTTCTTGTGGGTCAGAAGGTACTTCTACCTTCTTTGCTGATTCTTTTTCAGCCTTTAACATTCTTATTTTTGTTCTGTACTCTTCGTAGTTTTCACAGAATTGTTTTTCTGTTGTTTTGAAAATCTTAGAATAATGAACTGATCTAATTTTGAAAACAAATAAAATTGTTCCGACTATTAAAGCAACACCATTTGCTAATAGTAATGGTAGGGCACCAGAAATATTGTCTTTATAATCTGGGTCAGCTCACATTCCTATTGCTTGAATAACAAAGAAAAGGTCACCAGCCAACATTAAGATAAGCATCCAAATTGAAATACCACAGGTATTTTTTGTTTTAATTACATGAATTAATTCTGGCATGCAATAAATTGAAATACATGTAGCTGCAATTAAACCGATTCAGAAATATCAAGTTATCATTTTTTATTCTCCTAATTTAATAATTAATTACTTGGGCAGTAATCTTTAAAGATAGTGATGTATATATTATATACCTATCTACCCAAGATATAGTCTTTTGTCTTTTTCTCTTGTGGATCTGTAAAGATCTTTCTAGTTGGACCTGATTCTATGATTCTTCCTTTGTAGAAGAAGAATGTATAGTCAGATACTCTTTGTGCTTGAGATAATGAGTGAGTAACAAGCACAATTGTATATTTACGTTTAAGTGATAAAATCAAGTTTTCAATCTTGTTAGCAGCAATAGGGTCAAGAGCAGAAGTTGGTTGATCCATTAATAACACTTCTGGTTTTAAAGCTATTGCTCTAGCAATACATAGTCTTTGTTGTTGACCACCAGATAAACTTGTTCCATAATCTGATAAATTATCTTTTACTTCGTTTCATAATGCTGCATCATCTAGTGCATCATGAACAATTTTATCTAAGACTTTCTTATCAGTAATACCATGTAATCTTGGTCCATATGCAACATTATCATAAATGCTCATAGGGAATGGCGTAGGTTTTTGTTGAATAGTACCAACTCTTGTAGTTAATTCAACTTGAGGAATATTAGGTGAATATAAGTTCGAACCATTGTAGAAATAGATATGACCTAATGTTTTGACATTAGAAAACATTTCTTTGTTCATTCTGTTTAAACATCTTAAGAAAACAGTTTTACCAGCACCGTTTGGTCCAATTAAACAAGTTACTTTGTTTTTTGGAATGTCAACAGTGATGTGTCTTAAAGCTCTTTCCTTTCCATATCATAAACTTCAATCTCTTACTTCGTAAGAATTCTTCTTAGAATTAAAATCTAATTTCTTTCCTACCAATTCTTTTTCATATTGCTTTTTCATTCTCTTGTAAACCTTACGATCTTCTTTCGTAAGTTTTGCTCAAGCCGCAACTTTCTTAGAACCAGTAGCTTTGAAATAAGCTTTAATTCTTTCTTCTTGTGTTAATTTAACTTTTTGTTTTTTCATATATTCACCTACTTTTAGAAGTTCAAGTTATAAAATAACTTTGCCCTTACCATTAAATTCTTTGCACTATCAATTGTACGTTGTTTAAAACCACCTTTAGATTTGATGATTTGAATTCCTTCTTCACTTTGTTTTTTCTTTTTATGATCAAAGTATTTAGGAATGATGATGTCAACAACAATCAAAATGATAATGATTAAGATTAATGTTACAAAGGCACATTCATACATGATATTTTGGGCAGACACTAAATCATTTGAATTTATTTGTGAATAAATTCTAGTTGTTAATGTTTGCCCAGCTGACAATAATGAAATCTTGCTTCCACCACTTAATCCAGCAGTCAGATACAATGGAGCAGTTTCCGCAAGCACTCTGCCAATAGCAATTACCACACCTGTTAAGATGTGTTGGAAAGCAACTGGTAAAACAATCTTTCTACATGTTTCTCATTTACCTACACCTAAAGCGTAGCTTGCTTGTCTTTCTTCAGCAGACACAGTTTGTAATGCTTGAATGTTTGTTCTAGTAAAGGCTGGTAAGATAACAAAGATCAATGTCAAAGCACCAGCAAGCAATGATTTACCACTATTACCACCTTGGCTTATACCAAGTAGTTGTAAGAAGAAAATCATACCAAACATACCATAGATGATTGATGGTGTTGCACCTAAGGCATCAATAAAGAACATGAAACCTTGTTTAATCTTTCCATCTTTCATAAATTCATTTATGAAGATTGCAACAGCTAACGAGATTACGAAACCAATTCCTACGGCAACAATAATTACAAGTAATGTATTAACAAATGCTTGTCCAGTTGTATCTCTACCAAATTGGAACACAGTTGCGCTTGGTGCTGTTACACCAGCAATTCCTTTAATGATTAATGTTACAAACATTCAACCAACAAAAGCAAACATGAAAGAGAAGCAGAAAATTTCTCAGAATCATTTTCAACCTTCATAGAAATTAGAGTTTGTTCTAACTACTGCTGCTCTTTGGTTAAAGTATTTAGGTAATGTTTGGTTAACATTACTTTCAGTAACATTAACTGTTACTCGTTTACGGTTTAATATTTTATTTCACAATTTTCTTAATTGTCTTGGAATGAATTTTAAACCTTCACCAATTGCATGAACAACAACATTTTGTTTTGTTGTTTTCTTTTCTCTAAAGATAATTTTTACAAGTGCATTGAACAATACAACAACAATGAATAAGAACAATCCATAGACAAATAGCAAGCCTCTTAGGCTTTCTGATGCTGATTCAGCAAACATATTACCAGCAATCAAACCACCTAATGTTCTTAGATAGCTTGTTCATACAGCACCAAAACCATTGTTAAAGACTTGGTTATAGTTTTGGCTTTGTAAGATCATACTTACACCCATTGTTTCACCAAGACCTCTAGCTAATGCTGTAATAATAGCAACAACCATCTTACCTCTAATCTTTTTCTTATAAACTTTATAGATGGCACCAGTCTTAGTGTTACCCATAGACATTGGACAAACTAAGAATGAATCATCAACAGAGTCTAAAGCAGATAAAGTTAATGATACAACTGTTGGCATCATTAAGAATGCTAACATGAAAGCAGTAGAGATTAAGTTATATGCACTAGGCATATTAAAGATAATCTTTAAAAGTGGACCTAAAGATGTTACAGCAAACAAACCAAAAACTACTGATGGAATGTCAGCAAGTAATTCCACACCCATCTTAACATAACGTCTTGCTTTATTTGGAATTCTAAACTTAATGAATGTAGCAGTTTTAATTCCAACTGGAGCAGCAATGAAAATTGCTAGTCCTGCAACCATCACCGTTATACATAATGGTAATCATGCACCAGCTTTACCATTTTCTAAATCATAAACACTTGTTCCAAAGATATTTGCAAACCCATATTTTTGTCATCCAGGTATAGAACCATAAATAATAAAAGCAATTACACCTAAGAATAATACTCAGAATAAAACACTAAAAGCAGCAGTAACAGCTTTAGCTGCTGTTTCTGATCTGCCACTTCTTCTTTTAGCTGTAGGAGCTTTATTAATTAGTTTCATATCTGTCCTCAGCTCCATACACTTTTTCAAATCTTGGAACTCTAGTTGTTGCAAGTTCTAAATCTGTTGCATGTATCGAAAATAAATTTTGATATGATACATCACCATCTTCACACATAGTAGCAAAGTTAGTATCATAGTCAATTGGTTTAGCTCCAAGACTATAAACTGTATCAATATAGCTTTGACTATATTCTGTTCCAGTTTGACTGTTACCAAAATATATTCATCATAAGAAGTCTCTAGCTTTCTTTAGGTTGATATCAATCATTACATTGATTGGCCTAAATCAATTGTATTGACCTACAACACAAATTTGCGCTAAGCTTTCTTTAATATGGTCAAGATCAAACGAAACTGGTGTTGAACCATCTGCAGCTAAATACTTTGCTATCTTGTATCCATGTTCTTTAATTTGCTTAATATTGTTTTCCTTTGCAAGGAATGATGTTGTTAAATAAACCATTGAACCAGGTTTATTTGTATTTACAAATGATTGTCAAGCTCTTGAGTTAGATTCATCAGTTTCCATGTGTGGATTATCATTGCCATAGTTACCACCAGCAAAAGCTTTTTGTTGGATTTCTGGTAAGTCTTCAAACTCAACTAAATTACTATATCTAGTAAAGGCAATGGAACTATTAGCTCCAGTGTTACCACCAGATCTTAAAAAAGGTAAAATTTTTGTTGATTTACAAATTTGTTCATCGGTTGCATCACATTCAGCTTTTGCTTCGTCTGTCATGTATCTTCACATAGTATCGTCGCCATCATGTCAAGATGGAACGCTGTGAATACAACTAAAGACAGAATATAAATCTTCGATGTTGTCTTTGTTAATAACAATATCAAAAGCTTTTCTTGCCTTTGGTTTTAATCCATTAGGCAAAGAATACATAATACATAAACCTTCTCAACCTAAGGTTAATGTTTTTTTGTTTTTCCATTGACCAGTATAACCCTGGTTATGAATATTAGGATAAGGGTTATTGCTTGCATTGCCTAAACTTGTATAACCTTTAGCTAATTGTTCAACAGCAAAAGTAGTACCACCAGATTCAACAGTAACATCAATGTTACTTTTTACTTCGTGGTATGCTTTTCCAAACTTTTCTATAAAAGGTTTTACACCAGATGAACCGACAGCAGAGATAAATTGTGTATGATCTCAATTAACGGATAATCCCACTACTAGTCCCACAGGGACCGCACATGCAACACCAATTAATAAAGGTTTTACAAATTTGGGTTTAGACATAATAAAATATTATTATTTCTATGTAATTATACAAAATATATATTATTTATAAATAAATAATATTAGTGACTTAAATATATAAATAAAAAAGAGGTAAAACCTCTTTTTTAACTATTCAATTCTAACACGTTTAGTTGGAACGTTTTTAGCAGCAATTTTGAATGCTTGTTCAAAGTCTTCAATTAGTTCATCAACATCTTCTAGACCAATAGAAATACGGATTAAGTTTGGAACAATACTATATTTCTTTAGTTCTTCTGCAGAATATGTTGAATGTGTCATACTTGCTGGGTGTTCAATTAAACTTTCTACACCACCAAGTGAAACAGCTAATGTTCATACTTTTAAGCTGTTAACAAAGATCTTTGTTTGTTCAAATGTTAAGTTTGTTTCAAAACTTGCCATACCACCATATTGAGCCATTTGTCTTCTAGCTGCAGCATGACCTACACAAGTTTTTAAACCTGGATAGTTAACTTTCTTAACATACTTACAAGATTGTAAGTAAGTAACAAACTTCTTAGCATTTCTACAGTGTTGATCCATTCTAACACCTAATGTGTTTAGACCTCTGTTTACTAAGTAAGCAGCACCTGGGTCAAGTACTGAACCAGTACAGTCTTTAATACCAACCATAGATGCTAATTGGATATCTTCTCTCTTACCACAAATAGCACCAACTACAATATCAGCATGACCATTGATGTATTTTGTTCCTGAGTGAACAACTAAGTTTGCACCATGGTCTAATGGTTTTTGTAAGTAAGGACTTGCAAATGTATTGTCAACTACAACTTTAATCTTCTCGTTGTATTTGTGAGCTAATTCAGCAATTGCTTTAATGTCGTTTACTTTCATTGTTGGGTTTGTTGGAGTTTCAAAGTAAACCATTGCAGTTTTGTTATTTAATAACTTCTTAATGTTTGAAATCTTAGAGAAGTCAGTAATTTGAACATCAATACCAAATTTTGGTAATGTGTGTGTAAATAATGCAAATGTACATCCATATAGGTTAGAGTCAGCAATTAATCTGTCTCCAGCTTTTAAGAATGTTCACATTACCGATGAGATTGCTCCCATACCAGATGCTGTCATAACAGCAGCTTCAGCATGTTCTAGCATAGCTAGTTTTCTTTCAAGTGTAGCTGTTGTTGGGTTACCTAATCTTGTATAAATGTAACCAGATTCTTCACCTTTAAATCTTCTTGCACCTTGATCAACATTTTCGAAGATGAAAGTAGAAGAACGGTAAATAGGTACGTTAACAGCACCATATTGATCTTTAACTACACCACCATGAATTAAAGTAGTATAGTCAGTTTTTTTTGTTTTTTGTTCTGCCATATTTTAAAATCTTCTTTCTGCTTATATTATATACTCGACTAAGACAAAAAAATAAAGTGTAAACACTTTATTTATTTGTTAATTATTATGCTGAATAAGGGATAACACTTAAGTCGTTTGCAAAACGAATATAAGAAACTAAATGTTCAAAGTGAGGAATGGCTTGAATTCCACTTGTTCCTGGAAAACCAGTTGGGTTTTGTCCATTTCAAGCAAATCATTCACCACCTGTGTAATGGTAATATAAATTGCAAGCAAAACCAAATTTTTCGCCTTGTTCAATACCTAATGCTTCATAAGGAATATATGTAATCATCAAATCTTCTTTGGAGTATATTCGTACTCCATCTTTTTCAAAGAATTGATCATATTCTTGTGGATCATCGCATGCTGATTCAGGACTTGTTACAGTATATTTTTTCATTCAATAACCAGAAAAAGGACTATAGTGAATAACCTTACCATCATCAGCTGGTTGGTCTGATATCTGTGGATATGGTGTTGAATATTCATGCACATCAAAGAAGAAATGTGGCTGATAAGTATCTGGCAAAAAGTGGCTCATTTGATCTTGTTGATATTTAGTTAAAAGATAAATGCCTGTATCATTAGTTTTACTTTTTGCTATTTTCAATTTATAACCAAAATTAAATTTTGGTCCAATTTCACCTAAATAATCTTTTTCAGCTAAAGTTGTTACTGTTCAGTCATTTCCTGTTTCTGTGCTTCAATCAAGTGTCCCAAAAGGGTTATTATTATCACTTGCTTGATAATACTTATTATCTTGGTCCAAACGAATGTAACATAATTGATTAGATACTTGTGTTGAGGCATCTTTGTGGTCAAATGGTTGGAAGCTTCCGCTTGAACTAGATAAGTGTATGCCAATTGTTCCAACTGATTCTAAATCATAGAATGATGATGGAATAATAACATCTAAATAAGCTTTACTCTTGCTTAGTTGCACTTTTACTAAATTTTTATCTTTAGTTTTAACAATGTCACCATAAGTTTGAGTTACTTTAGATGAATTAAATTGAATAGCAAAATCATTTCCTATTATTTCAGTTTGTTTAGGTGAAGATGGGACATTGCCAACATGGAATGTTAAAGTATATTTTCTTTTACTTGTAAAAGCTCCAGTAAAATTTGCTTCAAAAGAGACTTTTAATGATGAGTCACCATTATTCTTAACATGATATGCATGCATAATAATATGATTGTCTGTGTTCTTATTATCAACATAAGCCTTAATATCATATTGATATGGTTTAGCAGTTAGTGTAACACTAGTTGTGGATGAATCAACACTTAGTATTTGTTGTTGTCCATCATACAAAGAATTATTAATAGTAAAGGGGATAAAAGTTTTTCCTGTCGTAGCTACTTGTATTTCAGCTTTACATGTTCCAACATTATCAGTAACTAAATGTTGAAAATATTCTTCTGAACTCTCTGAATATATTGATAAGCTACAATTTGGAATATAACTGCCTTGCATATCAACTAAGTTGAAGGTAATCTCTTTAGAGGTTGTTTCTGAAAGTGGTGTTAAAGAAATATTTAATGTTTTATCATAAGAATATTCATTTACTGCTGTTGGAAGAAATCCTTCTTTTTCAAAATAAATTATTGATGATGGTTTTTCACATTCAATAACAAATTTACCTGATGCATTTGTTTTGGTTGTTTTATCATTGCATTGAACAGTTACATTTTTTAGTGTAGTACCATCAATATCTTTTACTATTCCTTTAATAGTACAGATTTTTTCTTCTTGTTTTGAGGAACATGATGATAGTGTTTGTAACCCAAATGTTGTAACTAAAGCAATAGGGGTTGCAGCTGCAATTAACAATTTTAATGATTTACTTTTCATAGTGACTCCTATATTATTTGAATTTTAATTTCGTGTTCAACAGAAGGTTCCATAATAAAAATTTCTACAATATCATTAGTTTTGCTGCTACCTTCAAAATTAAATGGCATTTCAACAGATGGATCAGCAGTAATAGCGGTTGTTTGAGCGCCTTTACCATCAACAGTGATTTCCCCAAAATTAATTCCTGAAGATTTATGTAAACGTAGTTTAATTAATCTATTTTTTATTTTCTCGTCGCCAATATATGAACCGGTTGGTTTGTTCAATGTGATAACAAAGTTTGATCCATCATAATAACATGAATATGGGCTCTTACGATAATTACCATCTTGGTAAGCAACGGTTTCAAAATCATCTTCATATAAATATGATTCAAATTTATCAGATATAGTTGTTTTCTGTGATGGATAAACATCATATACAATGTGTTTTCAATCAAATTCTTTTGTATTTTGTGCATTATTGATTAATGGAATCATTGTTCCTAATTTAATAAACAATGCATTTTGTTCTGCTTCGTAATCTATATTTTTAGTTAAACCAATAGCAGGGCTTTCATATACATCACCATTAAATAAATCTAATCATTCACCCTGAGGAAGGTAAACTTGTTTATTTTCTTTTGTTCTCTTTTCATTTTTTGCTCCAGCAAATTCTAGAGAGCCTCCGGATGAACCATTAAAATATTCAATTTCAAAATAGTATGTTTGACTACTATTTAGTATTGTGTCAGTTTTTAAATATGATGCTGAATGTGCTTGTCAATCTTGTGCATCAACAATTGTTTCGCCTGTTGCATCATTCTTTTTAATTTTTAATCTAACACCATCATCAGATTTTAGTCAAACAGCACGATTTTGATTTGGTGTAAATGTTCCTGTTATTCTGGCTGACACATTTTCACCTGTTGAATGGCCTTGATCTATAAAGAATTGTTTCATGTCTCTAAAACTAGCAAAATTGTCTACATTGGCAGATTTAAATGGAGTACCTTCTAATTCGGTTCCATTAAACATATCAATTTCTAATTGTCCATTTCATGTCCCTCATGAAATGTCACCGTCAAGAATATCCATTTCTGGCTGAGTGCAAGGTGCAAATAAAATATTTGATCCAATTAAATATTCATTTTCTATATCATATGTATTTGCGTCATTTGGATATTCAAAAGACAAAGCACGACAAATAGGTAAGCCTGTTTCATATGCTTCTCTTGCAAGAGAATAATATAGTGGCAATAAACGATATCTTAGTTTAATTCAATTTCTAAATGTATTTAGAACAGCTTCAGGACGATATCATGGTTGTGCATGTTGTTCAAGATCTCTAGTACAATGAACTCTAAATATTGGTGACAAAGCACCATATTCAATTCATCTTTGATAATAATAGTCATCAGCAACATATTGGTTATGCCCTGCTAAGTCACTTGACATATAAGGCATTTCTCGAATTCCTGTTTTAACAACATTTTCTATTTCTGTTGGTAACATTCCTGGGTTTTGATCACCAGTCCATTGAATTGAATAACGATGAGCTGCTGAATCACTAAATCCTTCCCATTCACCATTTCTAATTTGTACAACATTAGACATGGTAGTTGGTCTTTCGTATGCTGGCTTTTCATAACTTGCATATTTTTCCTTAATATTGTTAAGGTGATTTTGTTTAGTTACATTGTTATATAAATAATCTCCCCATGTTTCATGGTTTAATAGTTTTTCGTGTTCTTCTGTTTTACCACCAGGACAAATTAATGATGTAGATCAGTTACGATCATATCATCATGTATCTAATCCCATATTTAAAATTTTGTCTAAGTTATATCTACGGAATTCTACTTCCTTAGGATCCAAAACCGGTAACTCTTGATCTTGTTCGTCTTTTTGTGGTTCTGGGTGGTCATTAAAACAAACTTCAAGATTTTGTTGATGCATTGATTTCAAGAAACGTGGCATATTTGGGAACAATGTTTCATTAACAAAATATCCTTTACCATCAAAACCAGCTCTTCAATCTGTATCAATAACTAGGTTATCTAAAGGTAGATCATTTTTGTAATAATTATCAACTTCTTCTTGAGCGGTTTGTTCATTATATGGATAATATCTTGAATCTCATGCACCTAAAGTTGACAATCTTGTCATTTCAGGGGCCCCTGCTAAATCACGATATTGTTTTCTTAATTTTTTAGAATCTTGGTGAGGGAATGTTAAATATATATCTTTGTGATCTTGAATCTCAAAACCAGAGTTTTCTTTCAAACCTTTGTCCCAATGAGATTTATATGGTTCAATCTTAGCATTGGCTTCAGAATAACCAAGAATTGGTTCAATAATCCTTGGATAATCTACAAATGTGAAAACATTTCCAGTAGCCTCTGGGTTTGGGTTTGGCAATTCACCTGTGTTATCATTTGGTATAGTGCCAGATCCTGTTTTATAAATAGATTCTCCATTTTGCTTAACCTCAATGCCAAACATAGATTCATCAATGTTGTTTGGGATGTGTATTTCAATATCAGCAAAACTAACAATGGTTTTATCACCTTGCTTAGATGTACTAACTTCTCCTGATGGCCCCTCATAAAGTGTTCGATTTGGAACAAACAATGTATCATCGTCTAACCAATCATAAGTTCCATAAATTGGATTATTATATTTATATTCAAATCTTACCGTCTCATCATTAAGTACTTGTAGACGAAAATCTCCAACCTCAACGTTGACAACATTAGAATTCATTTGTCTAATTTGTCTAACTTGTGGTGTTATTGTGTTATTGGATTTATCATTTTGACAAGATGATAAAAAACTTATGCCGCCAGATGCGATCAAAGCACTGGAAGAAGCAACAATCGAAACAATTTTTTTCATATTTCTAATCCTTTTTTATTATGAAAATATTATATAAAAATAAAAAAATATACAAAGTATATTTTTTTATTTAGTGTTTCTATATTTAATGAATTTCTTTGGTTTGATTGGAGCAGTTAATTTATGCTTATTTGTGATATATCTTGTTGTTATTTTTTGATCAACAATTGGGTCAACATATGCATAGCATAGGTAGTGATCTATTTCACGGTATGTAATACCCATTTCTTTTTCATCTGTTTGATCTTCATATAAACCAGCAGATGGTTTACGAGAAATAATATCTTTAGGTACTTTGTATTGGTCTGCTAAATAATAAATTTGAGCTTTATTTAAATAACATAATAACATTACATCACAAGCATTGTCACCAAATTTAGTGTAATAACCAACTAATCTTTCAGCAGCATTTGTTGTTCCAACTGTTAAAAGATTATTTGTTTGTGCTAAAGCATATAAAGTCATTGTTCTTAATCTAACTTTTAGATTACCTTTAGCAGTTTCATTATTTTCAATACCTAAAGCTTTAACTAAGGCTAAATATTCGTTAGTTAAGTTAATATATTTGTATTCAAATTTATAAATTTGTCTTAATGATTCAGCATCAGTTTTATCCATTGGTTGTGATTCAATATCAATGAACACACCCATAGTTTTGAACTTAGGATTAGATGTTAATATAGCTAAAGCTAAAGCGGAATCAACACCACCAGAAATACCAAGAACATAACCATCTGCGCTTGATTTTTCTAGACATTGTGCGGCAAAATCAGCAAGATATCTACCATACTCAACAAGTTTGTCTGGTTGATTTCTTCATTTCACTCTTAATCTTTTTAAATTATTTGCTTTTTCCATATTAATCTAATTGAAATTCTACATTATCTATTATGATAGTATCTTTTGCTTTTGCACCATGTTTTTTTAGGATTTCATCAATGTTGCAATTATTAAGTTTTTGGTTAAATCTAAAGATATTATCTTTAGTTGTTTGAGGAATCTTATATAGTCAATAACTTAAATATTCACTATGAATGATTCATCTTCCAGCTTTATCTTGTTCAAAAGTGAATGTCTTAGGCATATATTTCTTTTGTCTAACTTCAACAACTTTAATTGCTTCCTGTTTAACTGTTGCTTTTTTAGCTTCAAGATAAGAATCGTTTAATGATAAAATCTTAGATTTTAATTCATCAAGATTTTGTTTTTCTTTAGCTGAAACAACCACTAAAGTATCTTTCTTTTTTAATATCTTTTTCAATTTCTTTAATTGAGCGTCTGCACTAATAGTATCTGACTTATTAGCAACTATCAACATTTGCTTTTTAAGCAAAAGTTTATTGTATTTATTTAGTTCAGAATTAATTGTTTCATATGCTTGAACAATGTCTTCGTGATCATATTCATCCAAAGAAATAACATGAACCAAGATATGACATCTTTCGATGTGTTTTAGGAAATCAAATCCTAAACCTACACCTTCACTAGCACCTTCAATTAATCCCGGAATGTCTGCCATTACTAATGTCTTTCCTCTAGGAAAATTAATAGTTCCAAGGACAGGAGTTAAAGTTGTAAATTGATAGTTTGCAATCTTAGGTTTAGCATTTGATAAACAAGAAATTAAACTTGATTTTCCTGCATTTGGTAAACCAACTAAACCAATGTCAGCAATGAACTTCAATTTCATTGAAACTTCAATGCTTTCACCTTTATCACCATTTTCATATAAAGTTGGTGCTTTATTAAATGATGATTTGAAGAATGCATTACCATGGCCACCAATACCACCTTTAGCAATAACAAATTCTTGACCGTGTTTTAAGATATCAATAATTAACTTACCAGTCTTCTTATCAAAGATTTGAGTACCTACAGGTACTTTAATATACTTGTCTGGTCCGTTTCTACCAGCCATTTGCTTGTTCTGACCATTTTGTCCTGAATCAGCAACAATCTTCTTTTGATATCTTAAATGGAATAGTGAGTTGATATCTTCATCTCCGATGATGATAACATCTCCGCCTTTTCCACCTTCGCCACCATAAGGTCCACCTTCTGGATAGTGTGCTTCTCTTCTTCAAGCAACAATACCGTTGCCACCATTACCAGCTTTGATTAATAAGCTACATTCATCACTAAATTGCATATTAATCACCTTCCTTTACTTCAACATAAGATTCTTCCTCATTCTTATGTTTCTTAAAGATATCTAAGTTTTCTTTAAGTTCTTCTTTTGCTAATGCATTTTCTTTATCAAGTGTTTTGTAACCAAAATAGAAATCAGCAGCATAATTGCTTCTAGCAATATATTGGTTAACAAAGTAATTAGATAAGATAAAGACAGTTGCTGTACCAATCAAAGCAATCAAAATTCTAACTATCCAGTAAACTGGTAATAAGTTTTGTCCTCATTGATCAATTAAACCAGTCAACATTAGAATTACCATGAAAGATCCAATGCCAAAACTAAATGGTAAAACATCTATTCCTGAAACTTCTGTTGCATTGAAAATTATTGGATAAGCAAAGCTTCATGCTAATAAACAAAGTATTGGAGCAAGAATAACTGGATTAAAGAAAGTAAATGCTGAGTTGATAGAAATTGATTTATCAATAGAACCTTGTAATGCTAACCTCATATCAGTTTCTGTTCCATTGTAGAATTTTAAAAATCTTTCTACTAATGAATCAATGTTTTTGTTAGTAACAACACCATGTCACACACTTGCATTCTTAGCAATAAGTCAATCATTGTGTAATAAATTAAATTCTCCACTTAATAGTCAAACTATTAAAAATGGCACAAAAACTAAAACAAGTACTGATAGAAACATCCATCATGTTTTAGTTTTGTGTGAAGAATGTACGAAAAATATTGATTGACTCTTCATATTAGTTAAATTATATAATAATTAATAGTATGGCTGAAACAAGTGAAGTTAAACAATATTTTAAAAATTGTTTTGATAAAAAATTACTAATTCAAAAAGCAATTATTGCAGGTGCTGCACTAGTTTTAGTTTTAATCTTAAGCCTAAGTTTCTATCTTTGATTAAAAGATAAACCAGAAGAGACTATTGTTGGCAAACATAATCGCTTTTGATATTTATTTATAAGTAGAAACCAGGGTATAGGTTGAAGTGCTTTAAAGGGAAACTATCCGGCAATTTATGCTATTCAATCAATAATGTTTGTTTTACTGCTTGGTATATTCTTATTACTAACTCATGACAAGATTGCATCTAGCTTCGTTGCTTTAGCAATGTTTGGCGGATTATTTAATTTAATTCAAAGAGGAGCAAGTGGCGATAACTTTGTTCTTGATTATTTCCATTTTGGATTCTGAGAAGATTTCCCAACTTTTAACTGACCAGATACATTTGTTGTAATTGGTATCTTTGGTTTTGTAATATCTTATATTACTTTATTAATTATTCAAGCAGTAAACGAAAATGGCAAGCATTAGATTAGATAAATATTTAGTTCAAAAACTAAATTGTTCAAGAACTAAAGCAATTGAATTAATTAAAAATGGACTAGTATCAGTAAACAAAGTTGTTGCTGATAAACAAGGCTTATTAGTTAAAGATACTGATAAAATAACTATTAAAAAACAAGCAAAGCAAGATGCTAAACTTATTTCTGTAGATTTAAAACCTAGTCGCAAACCTTTAGACATTGTTTATGAAGATGCATACCTTATGGTTATTAATAAACCAAAAGGTTTACTTGTTCATCCAACCACATTTAATGAAGAAGATACAGTAGCAAACAGATTAATTGCCTACCTTGGTAGATTTAGTAAAGATAATGTTAGACCTGGTATTGTTCATCGTTTAGATAAAAACACTTCTGGTCTACTAGTAGTAGCCAAGAGTTTAACAATCTTAAATGAGCTTCAAGCTCAACTAATGGATAAAACTTTATATCGAAGTTATGTGGCAATTTGCCATCATCACTTTGATAATAATCATTTAATTATTAAAGCTCCAATCATGAGAGCTAAAGATGGAAGTATGAAGATGATTGTATCTGATAGCTACAAAGCTAAAGAAGCAATTACTAAAGTAAATCTTATTAAAAACTTAAAAGATGATTTAGCTTATGTGGAATGTATTTTAGAAACAGGAAGAACTCATCAAATTCGTGTTCATTTAAAATACATTAACCATCCTATATATAATGATGACCTTTATGGTCAAATTGAAGCTAAACCAGAATATGGTCAATATCTTCATGCAGCTAAGATTCACTTTGTCCATCCTATGACAGGAAAAGAAATGAGCTTTGAATCTAAACCAGATCGAACATTCATGAGTTTAGTAAATAAAAAATAGGCACGCGCCTATTTTTTAAATAATTTCTTACCACAAGCAAATCCTTGTGCAACTTTCTTGCCTATTACTTTGTAAGAATGATCTGACATATCATATGTAATAAAGTTAATCTTATCTGTTTTAACTTTACCATTTACTACATACTTACCATCAACATTGACATTTACAATGTCACCAACTAAATTCCCATCTTCTAATGAATGTAATTTACATTCTAATGCAATTGGAAATTCATTAAAGATTGGTGCATTGACATGTTTAGCTTTTGTAACATGTACTTTTGCTTTAGCAATCTTGTCAACTTTGTTACCAGATATCAAACCAAAGTAGTCAGCTATAACTGCTGTTTCTTTAGTAGCAAAATGAATAGTAAAAGCCTTAGAAGCTTTTATATTACTTGTTGTCTTATGTGGTGATAATGATACAAACACTTGACCAAAATCATAGATTGTTGATCAAGCAGCTGTCATTGCATTAGCTTTTCCGGATTTATCATATGTTCCTATAACTACCACCGGAAGGGGTAGAAATAGCATGTTTTTACCTAAATCTCTTCTCATACAAATATTATATATTTGCAAAATTTAAGTATAATAGTAATGGTAGAATTCAGAATTATCTGATAAAAAAAGAGGCAGTTAGCGCTGCCTCTTTTTTGTTGTTTAACAACAACTTGGTTTTTTTAGGTTTTGCTTGATAGGTAGACTATCAAAAGCAATCCCATAATGCAGCCAAGTACTGCAACGGTAGAATTCATAGCACTATCCTTTCTATGGGCAACATAGTTGTCCAAAGGATAACGATGTTACCCATGGATAATGATGAATCTACAAACTGATTATATAATATAATATAAAAATTTATATATAAATTTTTATATTAGTTATGAAAATTAAATAATTAGCACTTTTTTGGTGAGAGTGCTAATTTTTGTGTATAATATTTATAACATTAATTGTAAAGGAGTATTTATTATGGCAAAAGAAACAATTATTGGTATTGACTTAGGAACTACAAACTCTTGTGTTTCCATCATGGATGGACCTAAGCCAAAAGTACTAGAAACCCCAGAAGGTAAAAGAACAATTCCTTCAGTTGTAGCCTTTAAAGGCTCAGAAGTAATTGTTGGTGAAGCTGCAAAAAGACAAACTATCACTAACAAGAACACTGTTTCTTCTATTAAAAGAAAAATGGGTACAAAAGAGATGACTAAGATTGGTGATAAAGAATATACACCAGAAGAAATCTCTGCTAAGATTCTATCTTATATTAAATCATGCGCAGAAGATAAATTAGGTCATCCAGTTAAAAAAGCAGTTATTACAGTTCCTGCATATTTTAATGATAGTCAAAGAGCTGCTACTAAAGCAGCTGGTAAAATTGCAGGACTAGAAGTTGAACGTATTATCAATGAACCTACAGCTGCTGCTTTAGCTTATGGTTTAGATAAACTAAACAAAGAACAAAAAATCTTAGTATACGACCTAGGTGGTGGAACATTCGATGTATCTATCCTTGATATGGCTGAAGGTAGCTTTGAAGTATTAGCTACTTCAGGTGATAACAAACTAGGTGGTGATGACTGAGACCAACGTATTATTGACTGACTAGTTGATGAAGTTAAAAAAGAATCAGGCGTTGACCTTTCAAAAGACAAAATGGCATGTCAACGTTTAAAAGATGCTGCCGAAAAAGCAAAGATAGACCTATCAGGAAGCAAAGAAACACAAATCTTGCTACCTTATATCTCAATGACATCTGACGGGCCTCTAAACGTTGAAAAAACACTTACTCGTGCTAAATTTGAAGACCTAACAAAAGATTTGTTAGAAAGAACTATTAAACCAGTTGAAGATGCAATTAAAGAATCTAAATTATCTTTAAATGATATTCATCAAGTATTACTTGTAGGTGGATCTACACGTATGCCTGCTGTACAAACATTAATAAAGAAAATAACAGGTAAAGAACCAAACAAAACAGTTAACCCTGACGAAGTAGTTGCTATGGGTGCTGCTATTCAAGGTGGTGTATTATCTGGTGATGTTGATGACATCTTGTTACTAGATGTAACACCACTAACCCTTTCTATTGAAACATTAGGTGGAGTTGCTACTCCTTTAATTAAACGTAACACTACAATTCCAGTAAGTAAGAGTCAAATCTTCTCTACTGCTGTTGATAATCAACCTGCAGTTGATATTCATGTAGTACAAGGTGAAAGATCAATGGCAAAAGATAATAAATCTTTAGGTAACTTCCAATTAACTGGTATTGAACCAGCTCCTAGAGGAGTTCCACAAATTGAAATTACTTTTAACATTGATGTTAACGGTATGTTAAATGTTAAAGCTAAAGATCTAAAAACTAATAAAGAAGCTACAATCACTATTAAAAATAGTGGTGCACTATCTGAAGAAGAAATTGATAAGATGGTGAAAGATGCAGAAGCTAACAAAGAAGCTGATGCTAAAAAGAAAGAACAAGCTGATATTAGATATAAAGCTGAAACATACATCAATACTTTTGAAAAAGCATTGAAAGATGAAAAAGTCTCTGCTCAAATTCCAGCTGATCAAAAAGATCAAGCTAAGAAAATGGTTGATGAACTTAAGAAGTTATTAGATGAACAAAAGTGAGATGAATTGAAAAAGAAACTTGAATCACTTGATCAATTAATGGCAACCTTTAGTCAAGCTGCTCATGACAGTAAACAAGGTCCAAAAGATGAAAAGAAAAAATAGGGTTAATCCCTATTTGCTGGAATGACATGTGAAGTGCAACACTTTGCATGTTCAAGAATTAGCTACC
>JAKSVN010000012.1 GCA_024427125.1 Mycoplasmoidaceae bacterium
TCTCCTAATTTCTTTTAAGTTTTTTTGCAGTACCCGAAATGGGGTTCACTGCATATAACCTCTTTTTTTTATTTATAGTAACTAAATTTATTAATCATATAATTTTAATATGAATAAAAATAGATTATTAATCCCTACACTTGTTGTCACATCTTTAACACCTACTATTTGTCTATCAGGTTGTGTTAAAGGTGGCAACACACACATCTTAGATTCTGGCGAATGAGACTTTGTTGAAGATCCAACTTTTGACTACACTGTTGAACAAAAGATATCTGAACCAATGACAGCGGAAGATGCTACAGATGTATACTTTGATGACATAGCTGGGCAACACACAAATGGTACTGGACCAAATTATGAAATAATTGTCCAAGACATAATCTATGCTTATCAAAAGTTCTACGATATTGCAGCATCATCAATCACATATACAAAATTTTATGTTGATTTAAAACTAACAAATGTTGATGCAACTAACAATAAGCTTTCTATGGAGATGAAGGGTGAACAAGAAGCTGTAAATGCTTGATCAAATGCACAATTAAAATTAATCAATGTACCTTATGAAATTGTAAAAATTACACCATGACAATGAAGATTCAATCAATGATTGGTTGTTCCAAAAGATTGTTGAGGTGCTACTGAAGAATCACCTATTCCTGAATGATTTAAGCAAAATAAAGATTGATCAATAGATTACTCATTTAAAAGTAATGATTATCCTGATGGAAAACATGTTTTCTATACCAGTGAAAATGCTGATAAAGACTTAGTTTGAATTCTATTATCAGCACCACCAGTAAATTGAACGCCACAATACTTAAACAATGTAACTCCAATATAAAAAAGAGGTTCAACCTCTTTTTTATTTATTAACCAAACACTAGGTTAAATTCACAATCCATTGCATCTTTGTCTGTTATAGCTAAAATCTTGACATCTCAATTTTTAACATCTTCAACAGGGACACTGTTTGGCAAATCAAACATAAGCATACTATAACTGCCAAGAGTTATGCTCATAGGAGCAAGAGCAACACCATTGATGAAGAGTTCGCTTCCTTGACATATGTTTCGTAAAATTAAACTAGAGGCACTTTTAATATTACCAATAATGAAATTAAAATTTTTCACATATGTTTTACTTCTAAATTCAAAATTTTTCATATCTACATTTAGGTAATATTGTTCATTACCTTTTAGTGTCATTGGTTTATCATTTTTAACACCATTAGCTTCAGGCGCAAGGAAAGAAGCATCGAAATAATTGTTCAAGACAATATTATTCTGATCAACTGAAGGGTCATAGTATATAGTGGCAACTATAATATCAGCGTTTGGTTTCAAACAATAATCTGGATCATCTTGAATTGGATTAATAGTTATGATACCCTCATCATCCAATTTACTTAAATCTACTTGATTAAATTCAAAGCCCCTTTGTTTAACATAGACTCCAAAAAATTCATAATTTGTCTTAATATTTTTGACTTTAAGCTGAATCTCTTCTCTTGTATTCTTAATTACCTCTAATTCTGAATTCTGACACTCTGATTCACAATCAATTGATCAGTAACTTGTTGGGTTAGGGGGAATAATTGTAAATTCAGTTCATGGTAAAAGATTGTAACCTTCATCTTTTTTATCAACTGCTATTAAAAATTTTGTAGGCTCAGTTATTTCAATCTTATGGTCTCACTCAAGCTTAATTATTTCAGAAGATATGCCATCAAAATACAAAATGCTTGAATCAAATCCGATTGTTGGATTTGAATCTTTTAACAATGGTGAATCGCTTTTAAATTTAAAATCACATTCGCTATTATACACAGATCCTCTAACAAATGAACAAAGTGACAATGTAGAATTGCCAGCTTCGTTCTCGGTCATAATTACATTCGTTTTTAAGTCGCTAGCTTCTCTGATTGTTTCTATGCATAAAACACCATATGAATCAGTGATACTTTGAACCACCTTACCATTAGATTTAATGATTGGCTTAAAAGTATAATATGTGTCATATGATGATACATTAATGAAATGATCTCATTCAAACAATATATTAAAACGTTTGCCTATACGTTCAACTGTTGCCTTTGTTGGTGATGGAAAAGGTATGCCTGCAGGTCATTCAGCAGTTAGCAAAGGTTTTTCATCAACTTGTTCGCCTTCGACTCTAAAATCAAAATTAGTCTGGTAGTATGCAGCAACTTCTGCATATGGTTTAGCTCCATTTACAAAACGAACTTCATAAGCTAAATCACTCATAATTGTTTCACCATAATCAATGTCTGTATTGATTGTTGTTATATAAACATTATCTAAATAAATGGATATCCCTATTCCACCAGCGGCTAAATCACGAATTGCAACTTCAAGCAATAAATCAAAAGTTGTAGTTTGTGTTACTGAATCATAATTGATATTAATAATACTGTCAGAAACAACATCAACTGAATTGTTAGTAATTTCAAAATTAATCTGATTTTCGCCGTCTTCTGTGAATTTAAAATTTGTTGAGAAACCTGTCAAAATAATTTGTCCATTATTAACTGTTGCTTGTGTTGGCACTTTGCTAGCATCAACTGTTTTAGCTTTTGATGCTTCCTTATAAAGCATGGTTAATTGCTTTGACTTAAATGGAGTAGAAGCATCAGGGAATTGGATTTGAATATTAATTAAGTGTTGTTTTAAATCATATTTAGCTTTTTCATATGTAACATAAATGTCAAATGTTGATTTATTAAATTGATCATTTGAAATATTTACAATTTGAATTGAAGCACTATCAGCATTAGTTGAATCGTTTCAAATGATAGATGGTGTCACGGCTTCTGTTCTAATATTGAAATCTGCCTTAAAATTACGGAATATGAATCCAACCTCGTCTGCTCCATAAATTGGTTCTATTTGCAATGGAACATTATCATCATTAATTGTATGAGTGGCTGGTTTAGCTTGAACTTCAACTTTTATAGAATTAGATTCAATTTTTACACCGTAAGCTTGAACAGTAGCTTTAACTGAAACATTGCCTTCACCTACTGGAATTAATGTATTTCCTTGAAATTTAGCAATGTTTTCATTTTCAGAAATTAGGGTAACACTATCTGCATATTGAGCTGGATCAACAGTTACATTAAAATCAAGTGTATTGCCTTCAACCAAAACAACATCTTCAGTTTCACCTTCACCATAAGTAAGGTTAATGCTCCTAGGAAGTGGGATGGTTACTACATGGATTTTAATCTTACCATCAATTTTGTCTGGTGTAATTGTTAATACATTATCATATAGTTGTAATTCACGTTGATCACCATTATTGATTGTGAAATATGAACTTGTTGATATAGCATAGCCATTATCAGCTACAATTTTTAATTTAAACTCTTCTCCTTTTTTATTAGAAATAAGTTGATAACTGAAATGCTTACCTGTAATTGATCAATGATATTGTGATTCCTTAGCACATCCAGTACTTGCTAAACAAATTGCTGGAACTAAACTAATTGATAATAAACTCGGTAAGACAAATTTTAATTTTTTCATATTTTTTCTTCCTTTCTAATCCAATGATTTTCTATCTTATTTTATTTCTAATCATCGCCTGTACACACTAAGTTAAATTCACAGTCCATTGCATCTTTGTCTGTTATAGCCAAAATCTTAATATCTAAATTTTTAAAATCTTCAATTGAAATTTCTTCAGGTAGTTGACATGTAAGTACACTATTATTACCCATAGTTTTAATTTGTGCAGCAATAGCAGCACCATTAACGAAAACTTCAGTATCTTGGTCTATGACTCTCATAAGCATAGTTGAGAGGTTTTTAATATTTCCAATAACAAAGCTAAGTCCTCGAACTGATTCTTCGCTACTGAACTGTCAATTTTTTGTGTCAACAGTTAAGTAATATTGATTGTTGCCCTTAACTGTCATTGGTTTATCATTTTTGACAGCACTAACTCCCGACCCAAGGATACTCTTATCAAAGAATTTATTTAAGAAAATATTGTTTTCACTGTCAGTAGAATCATAATACATAGTGGCAATATTAACATAAGCATTTGGCTTCAAACTATAGTTTGATTCATCTTGAATTGGATGAATAGTTATAATTCCTTCACCACTTAATCTATCTAAATCAACTGTTTGAGGGAAATTATAATCTTCTTGCTTAACGTAAACACCTAAGAATTGATAACCTGATTGAATATTCTCAACTTTTAGTTCAATTTCTTCTCGTGTATTTTTAGTTACAGTTAAACTTGAGTTTTGACATCCTGATGTATTAATTGATCAATATGACTCAGGTTTTGGTGGTTCAACAGTAAATTCAGTTCATGGTAAAAGATTGTAATCTTCATCTTTTTTATCAACTGAAATCGAGAATTTAGTAGCCTTAGTTATTTCAATTTTTTTATCTCACACAAGCGTGATTGGTTCAACAAATATACCATCATAATACCTTATTTCTTCATCACGATTTCATTCAACGGTAGGGTTTGAACCTTTTAATGGTGCTGAATCACTTGTGAATTTCATATCACACTCACTACAACTTACCACTCCCCTAATGAAGGCATATAGTGACAGTGTTGAATTACCATCTTCGTTTTCTTCCATTATTACATTCTCTTTTAACTCGACAGGTCTAACACATTCAATCATTAAGATACCAGATTCGACCGAAAGAGTTGGTGTTTCTTTGCCATCAACTTTGATAACAAAACTAAATTGATAATTTGAATCATATGGTGAAACATTAACAAAACTATTTCACTCACATCTTACTCCAAATTGGCGAGCATCACTTTCATTACGCACAACTGAAGTACTCGCTGGCGCTGGAAAAGGTATATTTTTTGGTCATTCGACAGTTATTAAAGGTTTATCATCAACTGGTTCACCATTAATCCTGAAATCAAAATTGGTTTGAAATATATTATGCCAAGTTTCAATTGTTGGATTGTCTCCATTTACAAATTGTACTTCATAAGAATGTGCAAGAACAGCGTTTCCATAATCAATTTTAGTGTTGAAAGCTGAAATGAAAACATTATTTAAATAAATGGAAGTAGCAATTTCATCATTAGCCAAATCACGTACGTATAACTCAAGTTGCAAATCAAAGGTTGTTGTTTGCGTTGCTGAATCATAGTTAATATTAATAATATTGTCTGAAAAAACAATAGCATAGTTGCTAACTGTTTGGAAAACAATCTGATCATATCCATCTTCTGTAAATTCAAAATTTGTTGAAAAACCAGTTAGAGTGACGGTTTTTCCATCAACAAGTGGCGCTTGTTTAGGCACTTTACTAACATCAACTGTTTTAGATTCTGCTGATGATTTGTAACTCATAGTTAATTCTTTTGATGTAAACACTTGTCCAACATCAAGTATCTCTAGTTTAATGTTAATTAAATGTCATGTAAAATCATATTTGTCTCTATCATAGGAAATATAAATATCAAAAGTGGATTTGTTAAATCTATCATTTGAAATATTTACAATCTCTATTGTTGCATTATCAGCATTAGTTGAATCTGCTCAAAAAATAGATGGCTTAACCTCCCTTCTTGTAATATCAAAATCGGCTTTAAAATTACGGTAAAGGAATCCTACTTCATCTTGTCCATAAATAGGTTCTATTTGCAATGGAACATTATCATCATTAAAATCATCTGTTGATGGTTTAGATTGAACAGTAACATTTATTGTATTTGATTCAATTGGTGTTCCAAGAACATCTAGAACAGCTTTAACTCAAATTGGTCCTCCTTCGGTCACTGGAACTAATTCATTACCATCAAATTTTGCAATATTGTCATTTTGGGTAATAAATTTTATATTGTCTGCGCATTCAATTGGATCAACAACAAGATTAAATGCAAGTTTATCACCTTCAAGTAATGTAGTATCTTCAGTTTGACCTTCACCATAAGATATGCTAATGCTATTAGGGAGAGATATAGTAACTATGTGAATGTCTATCTTACCATCAATTTTATCTGCTGTAATTGTTAAAACATTTTCAGATAGCTGTAATTCACGTTGTTCACCATCATTAATTGTAAAATAAGAATTTGTTGATATACCAAAACCAGAATTAGCAACAATTCTTAGTTTAAATTCTTTACCTTCCACACCAGATATAAGTTCATAGGTAAAATTTTCACCATCTATTGACCATTCATAATAAGATTGTTTTTTTTCTGAAGATCCACAACTTGTTAAACAAATTGTTGGAACTAAACTAACTGACAATAAACTAGGTATTACAAATTTAAATTTTTTCATATTCATTTTCTTTCTAATACAATGGTTGTTTTTCCATTTCTTTAGGAATATCAACTTCTAAGTATTTTAAAATAGTTGGAGCAATGTTTCCTAAACTGAACATTCCTTCTTTAAATCTAATATAAGGATCTGTACAGATAAAGAATACAGGTGTAGTTGTGTGTGCTGTAAATGGTTTACCTTCATCATCTAGTACCTTATCACAGTTACCATGGTCAGATGTGATGAATAAAGTAATACCATTTTGTCTTGCATATTGGACAATTTGTCCAAGACAAGTATCAACTGTTTCAATAGCTTTAATGGTTGGTTCCATCTTTCCTGTATGACCAACCATATCACAGTTTGCAAAGTTACAAACAAAGAAATCAAACTGATCCATGTTTGCTAATAAATGTTCAGTAATTTCATTAGCAGACATTTCTGGTTTTAAATCATAAGTTGCTACTTTAGGAGAAGGAATAACAATCTTTTCTTCATTAGGATAATTTTTTTCCTTACCACCATCTAAGAAGTAAGTAACATGAGCATATTTTTCTGTTTCAGCAATTCTTAATTGACTTAAACCAGCTTTAGCTACTACTTCCCCAAGTGGGTTTGTAACTTCTTGCGGAGGATAGATAATGATATCACTATCAATACCATCATAAGTTACCATTGTAACTAAAGTTAAATCTAAAGCTCAAGCAGGAGATTCTTGTTCAAATAATTTAGATTTTTTAAATAAGTGACAAATTTGTCTTGCACGATCTTGTCTAAAGTTAATAAAGAAGACAATATCACCTTTTTCTAGTTTTGTGTCAGGACTGTTACGGTTAAATGCTGGAACTACAAATTCATCTGTAATTCCACTATCACCAAAACCTTGAGCCATATAATCTTCTATATCTGTATAGCTTGGACCTTTATGCATCATTGCATCAATAGTCTTAAGACTACGATCTCAGTTTTGATCACGGTCCATAGCATAGTATCTACCACTGATGGTAGCTACTTTAACAGTTTCACCGTAATCAACATCGATATCTTCAATTTCTTTTAAGTCATATGGAATTGAACCTGGATTAACATCACGTCCATCAGCAATGATGTGGGCTACAGTTTTAATTCCTTCATTACCACAACGACGTAAAATTCTTAACATGTGTGTTAACTTACTGTGAACACCACCGTAAGATGTTAAACCAATAACATGGACTTTAGCTTTTTTCTTCTTTGCTAAAGCAATCATCTTTTGGAAGTTAGAGTTGTAAACGAATTGATTGTTTTCAATATCATTATCGATTCTAACCAATTCAGAACGAACCGTTCTTCCTGCACCAATGTTTAAGTGACCAACTTCACTATTACCAGCTTGTGCTTTAGGTAATCCTACTGCTAAACCACTAGCTTGTAATTTACAATTAGGAAATTCTTCCAATAATTTATCAATATTAGGGTGGTTTGCTTTTTTAAAAGCATTACCCATGTTATCTGGTCCTAATCCTATTCCATCTAAGATTATTAATCCTACTTTCTTAATCATAACTTTAACTCCTTAAGTATCTTAGTCATCTTTGTTGGATCTAAACTTGCTCCACCAATTAATGCTCCATCAACATTTTTCAATGTGATAATGTCTAGGGCATTAACTTCATTAACTGAACCACCATATAAAACTGGTGTGTGTTTAACAAAAGTTTTAATGTAACCACAAAGATTATTAATTTCTTTTAAAGTTGGTGTTTTGCCTGAACCAATTGCTCATAATGGTTCATAGGCAATCACACACTTACTTGCATCAACACCTTTAAAGATTATCTTTAATTGTTTTGCTAAAACTTGTTTTGTTTGCTTTTTATTGTATTGGTTCAATGATTCGCCAATGCAAATAACTGGAGTAATTTTATTTGCAAGACAAGTTTTAACTTTTTGGTTAACAATTTCATCAGTACATCCTAAATATTTTCTTGTTTCAGAATGACCAACAATAGCATAGCCAATGTTAAAATCTTTAAGTTGTTTAACGCCTACTTGGCCAGTATAACTACCAGCCAAGGAACTTGCTACATCTTGGGCAAGGATAATGGTTTGTCCTTTTTTAAGATTAGTAGCAAGACCTAATCCTAAATATGTTGGAGCAAAACCATAGACAATGTTTTTGTCTGCAACTAAATGTTTATTAAAGTTAACAAAAAACTTGGTTATTTCTTTGATATCTTTATTTAGTTTTCAATTACCCAAAATATATTTTTTCATTATTTAGAATATTTAAATCCTTTTAAAATTGATTTTTCAATCTTAGTAATGTTCATAACAGCTGCTGCTTTTAATTGACCAGCCATTTCATTTAAGAAGTTTAAATAAACTTTGAATTTAGGTTCAGTACCTGAAACTCTAAATTTAATTCAAGAATCTTTATCTAGTTGTCATACAACACAGTCAGATTCTTTTTCTTTGTATACACGTTGAATTGTGTAATCAAATAATTTTCTTTCTTTAGTGTGCAATGCACGGTTCATCATTTTGCTTGCATCAGCTTTTCAATCATCAGATTGAATAGTGTAGCTAAATGTTTGTGAGAATTCTGGACCATAAAGATCAAATAGGCGATCACATAGATAGTCATGTAAATCTGGAAAATATGCATTTCCTCTATTTAATACTTCAAGTGCTAAAATAGTTGAACCAAATGCATCTTTATCACGACAAACATTGTGAACTAAAGATCCAATAGCTTCTTCAAAGCCTAAAATGAATTCATATTTTTCATCAAGACTATCTAATGTGTTGCACATTCATTTAAAGCCTGTTTTAGTTCTTTTAACTTCTGCATTATATTTAGCAGCAATTCTATCAACATAAGATGTTGAAACATACGTAGAAATGATTAATGGAATCTTTTCTCCAAATTGTTTTCTATTTAAAATGTAATGAGAAAAGATGATTCCCATTTCATTTCCTGATAAGAATCTTCAACGGTTTGTTTTCTTGAAACCGATTGACATTCTATCACCATCTGGATCACAACCAATAATTACAGTTGATCTAACTTTAGTTGCATATGTGATAACATCATTAAATGCTTTAGTGTCTTCTGGATTAGAAATTGGACAATCTTCAAATTTACCAGAGATAGTTGCATGTTTAGGATAAACAAAGATCTTTTTAAAACCAAGTCTTTTTAATAATTTTGGCATCAACTCTGTTGTTGTACCATGGAAGCCTGTAAAAACAATTGGAACTTTCTTAATTGCAGCACGAGGAAGCAAGAATGTTTTATCAAGGTTTGTTGCTTTGATAATTTCATCAAAGAATGAATCAACTAATTCATCATACCTAATGAATTTTATTTCAGTTGGTCTTCTTGAGAAGTAATGGTCTAAATTAAAGATTTCACTACTTTGAGGCATATGTTTAATAATAATGTCTGCCTCACTTGGTAAAACTTGTGCACCAAGATGGTTGTATGCTTTAAAACCATTATCTTCTTTTGGATTATGACTTGCAGTAATATTAACACCACCATCTAATTTATGTTTTCTTATTGCATAAGAAACAAGGGGTGTTGGAATTAATTTATTTTGTTCCATTAAATAAACAACGATTCCCATCTTTTGTGCTACTTCCGCACATACAGTTGCAAAGAATTCAGAGTTTATTCTATTGTCATGACCAATAACAATTGCTGGTCTTGAACGGCCCTTAGCCAAAATGAACTTGCAATAACCAATCATGATTTGTTGATAAACATATTTGTTTAAATATTGTGTACCAGGTCCCATTTTTGCTCTAATACCTGCTGTGCCAAAGGCAAGAGGTTTATTTGCAAAAGCAATTTTTTGTTCCTTTGAACTCATCTCATTAAGTTGTTGTTTCAATTGAGATGTTAAATCAGGAAGCAATAATCAATCTTCTAGTTTTAGAGGATTTAATAATTCCTTTTTAATTTGTTTCTTTGTCTTTTTCATATGTTCTCCTAAATATATGTTTGGGCATTGCTGCCCAATTATTACTTATCAGTAACTAGTTTTACTCCACCACTAGTTCCTAATCTGCTTGCTCCAGCTTCAATCATTTTTATAGCATCAGCTTTATTTCTAATTCCACCTGCTGCTTTAATCTTGATAGATGGATCAACATATTTCTTCATTAAGGTAACATCTTCAACCGTTGCTCCACCTGTTGAAAAACCAGTAGATGTTTTAATAAAATCTGCTTTGGCAATAGAAACACATTGACATGCATCTATTTTTGCATGTTCATCTAATAAGCATGTTTCAATAATCACTTTTAAAATAGCATTATGACTATGACAAACATCTTTTATTTGTTTGATTTCTTCAGTTACATAATTTAAATTATGTGCCTTCAAAGCAGCAATATTTAAAACCATATCTACTTCTTGTGCACCTTTGTTAATTGCATCTAAAGCTTCATGACATTTTGCTTCAGTTGTCATTTGTCCTAATGGAAAACCAATAACAGTACATACTTTAACATCACTACCAGATAGTAGTTTTGTACAAAGAGGAACATAATAAGGGTTAACACAAACAGAAGCAAAATGATATTGTTTAGCTTCTGCACATAGTTTCTCTATTTGTCCTTGGTCAGCATCAGCTTTTAAAAGCGTGTGATCAATGTACTTGTTTAATTCCATACTAAACCTTTTCCCTAATGATTGATTCCAAAGCTAATTGAATCATGTCATCAAATGTCGTTGCTCTTGCTTGTGGAGACATTGCTTCTCCCGATTCAACATTATCACTTACTGTAAGTAAGCAAGCAACATGGCCTTTATGTGTCTTACCTTCAAGGAATAAACCAAAACCTTCCATTTCAGAAACACTTGATCCTGTTAACTTTAAAGTTTCATCAAATGTTGCTTGACTATAAAAGAATGTAGCAGAAGTTGTTGGTTGCTCACTAATAGAAATTCCTAATTGCTTAGCTGTCTTTTTAATTAAAGCTTGTGAAACAGGAGTTGGAAAGAATCTATTAGGTGCATCTGCCTTTGTCTTTGTTCAATGCTTAATTGGAACATCAGATCAAGATGATTTAGCTAAAATAACATCACCTAATTTACATTTAGCTTTATTGGTTACACCACAACTACCAACACGGTAGATTGCTTTTGCATCATAGAAAGTAAATAATTCATGAACATAAATACAAATGGATGGTATTCCCATACCATGAGCCATTACTGTAATAGGAACGTTTTTGTATGTTCCTGTAAAAGCTAGCATTCCTCTAACATCATTAACTAGCTTAGGGTTTTTTAAATACTTATGTGCAATTCAGTCTGCACGTTTAGGATCACCAGGCATAATAACACGCTTAGCGATTTGTCCTTTATGTGCTCCAATATGTGGTGTTGTATTAGATAAAGCCATAATTATTCTCCTTTGTTAACTAGTAAATTAATCTTTCCTGGAATGATTTTCACATTAATGTGATCCAAGTTTTCTAAAAGATTCCCATCAAATTCAAGTGAAAAATCTTTTCCTTTAAGATCAATTTCCTTACATGTGAATCTTTCAGTCTCTTTTAATTCATATACTTTGCCTTTTTTAGCTTTAAGTAAATGATGTAATGTTTTAATATGATTAAATTTCTTAACATACATGATAGAAATTAATCCATCATCAATTTTTGCATCTGGTGCTGTTAACATTCCACCACCAATGGCAAAACCATTGTTGATTGTAAATCACATAGATTTAACATCTTGTGGTTCTTTACCATCAATAGAAACAGAATAACTAAATGATTTTCAGAATAAAGATTTAACAAGTGTAGCAATCTTATATTGTGTTTTAGGTTTAAAGTGCTTCATTTTGTTTCTCATTGAAATAACTTCAGCACATAAGCCCAGACCAATTTCATTAATTGCTCTGTATTTGTCATTTAGTAATAAATAATCAATTTTCTTTACTTGAGGATTATTGATATATGCATCAATTAATTTAACTGGATCAGGATTATTTAATCCTAATACACGAACAAAGTCATTGCCAGAACCATATGGTAAGATTCCTAATGTGGTTGCTTCAAAGTTATTAATACCATTAAGGACTTCATTAACTGAACCATCACCACCAATAACAAAGATAGTTACTGGGTTGTTAGTTGAAGTTAAATCTCTAGCAATAGATGTTGCATGTCCAATATTTTCAGTCAAATGGATATTAAGTTTTAAATCAGATTGCAGACTTGCTCATTCTTTAATCTTATTTAAAGCTTGTGATCCGCTTCCTTTACCAGAAGTGGGATTACAAATTAAATGGATTTCTTTCATATAATTACCTTATTTAATTTATATTTATATATAAATTATATAATATATAGAACATTGGAGATTAAAAAATGACTAAAGTAACAAAAGCTGTAATTCCAGCTGCTGGTTTAGGCACAAGATTACTACCTGCAACTAAGGCAATTCCTAAAGAATTATTGCCTATTACTAATGTTCCAACATTGCAATATATTGTGCAAGAAGCTGCAGATGCTGGTATTAAGGAATTATTAATTGTTATCTCTAAAGGAAAAGAAGCAATTAATGCTCATTTTTCTCCAAATGCTAAACTAGAACAAGAACTTTTAGCAAAGAAAAAATTATCTTTACTTCAAGATATTAGAAAAATTTCTAAGATTATTAAGATTAAATATGTTTATCAAGATAAACAACTTGGTCTTGGACATGCTATTGGTTGTGCAAAGAATTTTGCAAAAGGTCAGCCTATTGCTGTTTTATTAGGTGATGATGTTGTTACAACCAATGGTAAGACTGCTATTCAACAATGTATTGATGCTTACAACAAAACTAAATGTTCTGTTGTTGGTGTACAACCAGTAGAAAAGAAACATGTAAGTAAATATGGGATTGTTACACCAGCTAAAAAAGCTGATGCAAAAAAAGCTGTATTTACTATTAAAGGTTTAGTAGAAAAACCTGAAATTGATAAAGCTCCTAGTAATTTAGCAATCTTAGGTAGATATGTCCTAACACCTGATATTTTCAAAGCAATTAGCAAAACTACTAAAGATAAATCTGGTGAAATTCAAATTACTAATGCTTTAAAATTCCTAGCAAAACAAAATAAGGTTTGTGCTTGTAACTTTAAAGGAACAAGATATGACCTTGGCAATAAATTAGGAATGGTTAAAGCAACAATTGACTTTGCTTTAAAAGATCCTGAAATTAAAGCTGATGTATTAAAATACATAAGAGGTAAAAAGTAATGACAATCTTAAATATTGGTGGTGCTGGTTTTATTGGATCAGTTGCTACTGAATCATTTATAGCTAAAGGATACAAAGTCATTGTTTTAGATGACTTATCAACTGGTTTTAAAAAACTAGTTCATCCTAAAGCTACATTTATTAAAGGTTCAATGCTAGATTATGACTTACTAGATAAGATCTTTAAAAAATACAAAATAGATGTTGTTGCATTGTATGCAGCTAAGATTGTTGTGCCTGAATCAGTAAAACATCCAGATGATTATTATTTAACTAATGTTGGTGGCTGTGCAACTGTGCTGCAAGCAATGAGTGCTAACAATGTTAAAAATATTCTTTTTGCAAGTTCTGCTGCTGTTTATGGTATTTGCAAAAAGGTTCCAGTTGATGAAAACTCACCAACTAAACCATGCAACCCATATGGAGCAACTAAGTTATTGTGCGAAAGATTACTAATTGATGCAAACAAAAAACTTGGTATTAATTTCATTTCATACAGATTCTTTAATGTTGCAGGAGCAAGTAAATCAGGTAAATATGGAATGATGAAGAAAAAACCTTCATTATTAATTCCTGCAATCAATGATTGCATTCTTCATCATAAAACTGTTTCTATCTTTGGAAATAAATACAAAACAAAAGATGGAACATGTTTAAGAGATTACATTCATGTTGAAGATTTAGCTGATGCAGCATTATTAGCAATTAAACAACTAAAACAAAACAAATCTGGTATTTACTGTTTAGGTTCAAATAGTGGCTATACAGTTTTGGAAGTTGTTAAAACTGCTAAGAAATTAGTTGCACCAAATTTGAAATATGAATACAAACCAAATAGAGCAGGTGATCCTGATGCTCTTATTACAAGTAATAAAAAAGCTTTCAAAAAATTAGGTTGAAGAGTAAAATATTCATTAAAGGATATGATACTTTCTGATTACAATTTTAGAAAGACACATGTAAAATAATGGCTGACAAAAAGACTTGAACAATTTTAATTAGCTGTTATAACTCAGCAAAAACAATTCGTGCTGCTCTTGATTCAATTGACTTCAAGGACAACAATGATATTGATGTTTTTGTTGTGGATGATGGTTCAACAGATAATTTAAAAGAAGTTGTTAAACCATATTTAAAAGCTAATCCTGATACTATTCACTATTTTAAAAAAGAAAATGGTAACCAAGGAAGTTGCATAAACTATGGTATTGAAAGAGCTAACTCAAAGTTCTTTTCACTATTAGATAGTGATGATACATTTAATCCTAAAGATTTCAATACTGTTTTAGGAATTTTAAGAAACTTAGAAAATGTTGATTTAGTTATTAGCAATTATCGTTTCTTCTTTATGAATCCAGACAAAACAAAAATAGAAAAAGTCATGATCTCTAAAACAAGAAAACCAATTAAATATGTAGATATTGATGATTTATCATTATTTAGTTTAATTACCATTCACTCAACAATTTATCGTACAGATATGTTAAAGGAAATAAAACCAATGCCAGAAAAACTTGGTTTTAGTGATTGTGTTTTATGTTATGAAGTTTTATTGAAAGCAAATCGTGTTGCTTATTTAAATAGATCTATTGCTTTATACAACTATCACATTAGAAGACAACAACAATTAATTTCATTAAATAACTCAATTGCTAAGTTTGATGATTTCATTAAAGTTCTAGACTGAATGCTAAAAATTCCAATGGATAAAACAAGCAAGAAACGTATCCAAATCTCGAGAAAAGTTATTGCTCACCACATCTATTGAATTTGTGTTGTTCTTGCTAACATTTATTCAAAAAACAAACAACAAAAGAAACAAATCTTGTCAGATGTATTTAAAAAAGTTGATGACTTTGTTAACATCAATGAAGCAAAAGGTTTCTACACATTCTTAATGTGATTAACAAAGAAAATGCCGATGCTTAGTCTTGCAATAATTAAATCAATCTATGCTTGAATTCCAGTAAAGATGATTAAAGCAACTAGATATTCTAAAGAAGGAAGAAAAGAAGCCAGAAGACAAGCTTACTTATCTAGACGTCTTGCTAAAGAACGTAAAAAATACGAAAAAACAAAGAAATAATTTACTTTGTTATTCTACCTATATCTCCAACTTCTAGACCTCTAGAGGTTGTTTTTATTACATAACGATACATTGGTTTATTAACACAATCAACTTCACAATTTGCTTTAACATCAAATAATTTTGTTAATTTAATGTTAGTGATTAAATCATGATTTTTGCCAAACACTTCAAACTTATTTTTGCAAGTAAAGAAGTTTTTGCTAATGATTTCATATCCACCCTTAATTACTTTAGTAATAATGAAAGCAAAGTTTTGAGTTAGCTTCTTTTCTACATCACGATATAACATTTGTTTTTGTGTTGGTTGACCATTAAATCAAGCAAATGATGTGTCACGATTGGCTGCTTTAGCTAAATCTGCTTCATATCCTTTAATTCGTTTAGAAGTTAATTTGTTTTTGTAATAATCATTTATTGCATGAGAATAATTGTTACATACTGTAGCATTGTAATGAAGTGACTTCATTCTACCTTCAACTTTAAAACTTGCAATGCCAGCTTCAATTAATTGTTTTAAATGACAAACGTGGCAAATGTCTTTTGTTGACATTGTAAATTTTTTAGAAATTAGTTTACCATTTTTATCCTTTAATTCTCAGTTTCATCTACAACTATGTGCACAACCACCAACGTTAGCATCACGTAGTGAAAAGTTATTTGACATCATACAATGTCCTGAATAACCAACACATAAAGCACCATGGATAAAGTATTCAACATCCATAATACCTTTTAATGCTTTTGTCATAGAACATAGGTTCTTAAAATCTACTTCTCTTGCTGTTACAACTCTTGTTGCACCAACTGACTTATGAAATCATAATGCTGCTTTAGAGTTTGTTACTGATTGTTGTGTCGAAACATGAATTTCAACTTTTGGATAATACTTATGAATTACATTCATAATATAAGGATCAGCACAAATAAATCCATCTGGTTTAGTTTTCATTAATTGATCAAGATAAGGTTTGAAATCTTTAGTCATACCGTTATGACATAAGATATTAGTTACTAAATAAACCTTAGCTTTGTGCTTATGTGCATAATCAATTGCTTTAGCAATTTCATCTATATCTAAATTACCTGCTCTTGCTCTTAATGAATATTTCTTTCCACCAAGATAAATTGCATTAGCATTAAAGTTAATTGCTGTATAAGCTTTTTCTAAATCACCAGCAGGGGCTAACAATTCAACTTTATTCATTGTCAACCTCTCTTTCTAGATGCAACAATCCTTTAGTTGGATCCAAGAATCCACATGCTGAAACTTTATTAAGTTTATTAATTCTATTAATAAAGGATTGTTTTTTCTTGGCAAATGAACCATTTTTAATTGCTTTTAATGCTTCAGAATAAATCTTGATATTTCCATTGATTCATTTTTCATCATGCAAATATGATAAGAAGTTAATACTATCGATTTTAGCTTCAACCATCTTATCTAAATATTCCATAATAGAAACATTGTAGCCAGTAAACATATGTGTACCAGTTTCATCTTCGATGATGATATTTGGTAATTGTCTTGTTTCTTCTTTTAGATAAAACATTTGATTTGTTAAATCTTTTTTAATCTTAAATTGATTCTTAAAGTTTGTTAATAATGTTCATTTAGAATGCATCATCAAGCCAAAACCTTCAGCTTGAACTTGCAATTTAACATTATTTTTATGCTTGCTAAACTCATTTATCTCGTTTCAGTGTAATTCTCTAGGCAAAACTACTTCCTTAATGCCATGTTGCTTAAAAAATGGTAATTGACTATAGTTTGTTGTTAATGTTTCAGAGTTATAGACAAAATGAGGTTTGTAGTTAATTTCATCACAGATTTGTTTAACAGCAAAGTCAGTAAAGACAATAGTCTTTATGCCAATCTTCTTTAATTCTTTTAATGTCTTAGTTAAAAGATCTAATTGATCATCAACATATAAGTTATTTAAACTAACTACTAGTTTATCTGACTTTAATTGTTTAATTTCTGACAGAGATAAAAGACAAGTATTTCTTGTTGATAATTTACCTTTGACCCCCGTTACCACATAATCAACATCTTTAATGTTGATTAATTTTTTCAAATGTTGTAATCCTATGGGATTAACTCAAAATTTCATCTTTCCTCCTTAGAATTGCAAAACCATCATCAATATCATGAATTTCAACATGTCAAGATCCCGATAATGATTGAAGATATTTTTTAAACTCTTCAACTCTTGCTTTTAATTTTAAACGATCTTTAGTCATTTTTTTATCCGTATGTTGAAATAAATTTACATCATCAATAAAGATAAAACCTTTAGGTTTTAGATGTTTGCAAAACTTATTAAACAAAACATCTTGATGACTTTTTGGCCCATCAATAATAATGCAATCAAAATCTTGTTTAGGTTCATAATCAAAAGCCGAAACATTTACAGGAAAGATTTTTGTTTCACCTTTAAAGTATTCTTGTGCAACACCAAATCTATCAGTATCATTTTCTAATGTAATAATCTTAGAAATGCTTGGATGTCTTGCTAAGTATTTAGAAGAATATCCATAAGCTGTACCAATTTCTAAAACTTGAGCAATTTGATAATTATCAAAAATATGATAAAGAAACTCAATTGTTTTATCAGGCATGATAGGAATATTATGTTCTAAGTTAAATTTTTTAAATTTTTCCATGTTCTAATCAAGAATTTAAAATAACAACAGCTGACATCTTGTCTTTAATCTTTTTTATTTGACTTGCTTTTAAACCAATATCTTTCATCATTCCTGTTGCTTCTAAAGTTGTATATCTTTCATCTTCAAGCACAACTTTAACATTTGGAATGTTTTGTTCAATTAAAGCTTTAGCTTTGTCGACTAATAAACAATTAGGACTTTTATCTCCAGATGGATATAAAGGATAACCTAAAACAATAGTATCAATGTCTGGATAGTTAGCAAATAGTTTTTTGATTCTATTTATACAAGACATTAAATCATTTTTTGCATAGCTAAAATTTTCTAAACCACTAGCAATTTTCTTATTGCTATCAGTTATAGCTATGCCTAATGTTTTAGTTCCTAAATCTAATCCTAATGCTCTCATATTTACTAATTATAAAGGTAAATAAAAAATAAGAGTAAACTCTTATTTTTTTAAATGATGTTTATGATTTAATTGTCATTTATGACTAAATCAACCCCATGGTTCTTTTATAGTTGTTTTTTCATAATCATATCAATGCCATCAACAACCACTATACTTATCCCCATAAGCAAAGTATCCTCTTTTGCATAAATCACAAAGTAAAACACTGCCTGTGACAAAGACTATAAGACAAATGAAAAATGTAGCTTGAGCTCCAACATAGTTGTGACCAAATGCTTTTTCAAAGAAATAGAAAGTTCCATTTCCACCATCTGAGGCAGTACCAAAATCATTAAGTGTAATGCCTGCAACTTGTCATCTTGCTCCTGTTGAATAAGCTACGATTATTACATAAAGATAGAATCCTAGCACTGCACCAGCTACAGATATCCCACCCTTTCAACCATGTTTTGGTGTATTTAAAACAACACCCAAACCTATTAATAAGTTCATGGTATGTCCAAAGAAATATAAATCTGTTTGGTCGGCTGTACCTACAAAGATGTTTCATCAATCAAAGCGAATATCAGCTGTCATTGGCATAGCAATTAGAACAACCATTAAACTTGACACAATTGCAAATGGTGCAAAAGCTCTAGCTGCTTTTCTGCTTGGATCTGCAATTAATGTTACAGGTAACATAAAGTTAAGGAATGGACAGATGTTAAGCATAAAAGCTTTAGAAATAAGATCAGATTCTTTAGAATTTGTTGTCGGATTAATAAGTATTGTATGGGCAAGCCTACTTCAGTATGTAGCTCAACACATACCAATACAATAACCAATGTAGAAAATACTAAGTCCTAACCAGAATCAATATGTATTAGTAACCTTTCTAATTCATTTGTTACCGGCTAAAACACCACCTGCTAGCACCAATGCTAGTAGCGATAAGCATAGACCTCCATATTCAAAAGATACACCGTTCATAATTACTTAAATTTATTGAACCTCAAAGATGTGATTGTGTCTTTTCACACAACATGTTTATTTGCATCTATGCATTTGAAATAAACATCAATCCCACCCGGACCGTTAGTTCTTGTCTTTTCTAAAGACTTAAACTTCATTTCAACAGTAAATGTTTTATTTTCAGTAACGATTGGATCAAAACTTACAGGTTCTAACCAATTGATAAAATTATAAAATTTTGACTTTTTAGTTGTAACTAAAATACTTTGTCCTTTTTTCAAATTTTCCTTTAGAGAAAATGTATATGTGTAGGTGTCTGAAGCGAAACCAATATCGAGTTGTTTAAAATCAATTAACACATGGTGTTTTGTTTCTAGAACAGACATAGGGATTGCAACTGCGGATACGGCTGCAACTGATAAACAAGGAATTAAGATTGGAATAAGTTTGATTTTTTTATTCTTTTTCATTTCATATATTATATATTTATATATAAATTGTACTAATATAATGAAAACATGGACAAGATAAAACAATTACAAGAAATCTTACAAAGCTCAAAAAATATTGTGTTCTTTGGTGGGGCAGGTGTAAGTACCGAAAGTGGTATCCCAGATTTTAGATCAAAAGATGGTTTGTACAACCAAAAATTTGACTACCCACCTGAAGTAATTCTTTCACATGATTTTTTCTTTGAACACACTAAAGAATTTTATGACTTTTATTTCTCAAAAATGTTGGACTTATCAATCAAGCCAAATGATGCTCATAAACAACTTGCAAAATGAGAGCAATTAGGTAAGTTGAAAGCAATAGTCACTCAAAACATCGATGGCCTACATCAACTTGCTGGAAGCAAGGTTGTATATGAACTTCATGGCACTGTCCACAAGAATAGATGTACCAAATGTAACAAGTTCTTTTCTGCCCAAGAAATTTTGAAGTTTAAAGGCAAGGGTTTACCTAAATGTTCATGTGGTGGAATCATCAAACCAGAAGTAGTGCTTTACAATGAAGGTTTAGATAGTGCTACAATCAACGGTGCAGTGCAAGCAATTGCTAGTGCTGACACATTGATTGTTGCAGGAACAAGTTTAACTGTTTATCCAGCAGCTGGATTGATAGATTATTTTAGAGGAAAACATTTAATTGTTATCAACCGTGATGCAACTAGTCGTGATAGCAGAGCAGATTTAGTTATTCATGAACCAGTTGGAAAAACATTAGCACAAATTCATTTAGAGAAGGCTTAAGCCTTCTTTTTTATACAAAAATTTTTACATTAATAAATGTCATAACCTCACATTTAATCAATGTTTAAGAGATATTATAAAAATGTTTAGTCTAACTTTTTGTATATCTATATACAAGGTATATATGGAGAAAAGAAAAATGTATTCATATATAGTAGGAAAAGTGGTTTCTATTCATAAGAAATCAATCGTAATTGAAAATAATTACAAAGGTTACTATGTCTTTACCTCTAAACCAGATGTGTTTGAAAAAGACAAAACAATAAGATTGTATGTTTATAAGTATACATACTTATCAAATAAGAATTCTTTAAAGGAAGACCTTTATGGATTTAAAAGATGAGAAGAAAAAGAATTCTTCTTAAATTGTTTAAATATTAGTGGTATTGGTCCAAAATCAGCTATGAACTTTTTACAAAATGATATTGATGTTTTAAAACAATTAATATCTAATAAAGATGCTGATGCATTGGAACAATTACCAGGTATAAGTAAAAAGTTTGCATATTTATTAGTTGAATATCTAGCTGACTTCTATGTTAAGAATAAAGCAGAGAACTATGATAACATCGCTGATGTTATTAATGTATTAAAGACTTTAGGTTACAACCAAGACGATATAAATTTTGCAATTAATCGCCTTTGTGAGACTAATGCAATAGAAAGTACTATGGAGACATCAGATGTTGTTGCTATGGCAATTAAATTGATTTCTGTAAAGAATGAAGCTGCAGTCCCTAAGGCCTAATAGCCTAAAAGAGTTTGTTGGCAAACAAACATTAAAGCAAAATTTAAAAACTTATTTAAAAGCAAGTGCAATACACAATGAACCATTAGATCATTGTTTATTCTATGGATTACCAGGCACTGGTAAGACTTCTCTTGCTTTTATTATTGCCAAGGAACAAAAAGCAAACATTAAGATTATTCAAGGTTCAACCATTCAAAAGAATCTTGATGTTTATAACTTTGCTCTAACAATTCATGATAATGATGTAGTTTTCATTGATGAGATTCATGGAATTAATAAAGCATGTTTTGAATTGCTCTATTCATTAATGGAAGACTTTTCAATGGATATTACCATAGGTAAAGATTTTAATTCAAGAACAACTAGAATTAAAGTTCCTAAGTTTACATTGATCGGTGCAACAACATCTCTAACTAAAATACCAAAACCTCTCGAAGAAAGATTTGGCATTCAATTCTATTTTGAAGATTATTCACTAGATGAAATCAAAATAATTATTAGCAATGCCATTAAAAAAGTTAATGTTAAATTAACTGATGATGAAATTCTAGCTATAGCTAATAATTCGAAAGGAATTCCTAGAAATGCTTTAACAATCTTATCAAGAGTTATAGATTTTAAAACATTAGATCAAGATGCTAATATCAAACAAATCTTTAGACAGATTGGTATTTTTGAAAATGGTTTAAACAAGAATGATATGAAATATTTAATGTGTTTTGTTAACTCAAATGGAACTATTGGAATCAAAACATTAAGTCAAATGACAGATTTTGAAATTCAATTTATTGAAGAAAAAATTGAACCCTATTTATTCAAGAATAAATATGTTATCAAAACTACACATGGAAGAAAGATTTTATCACAAGGTTTAGCAATTATTAACAAAATTAGGAGTATATAATATGACTAATAAAGTAATTGCCATGACCATTACAGAAATTGAAAAATCATCAAATGAATTTAAAAAGACACATAAAATTAAAGTGTCAGGTCCTTATGATGATGAACAGATACCTAATTGGTTAAAAGATTTTATCATAAATGTAAATAATTTCATTGAATCACAAACAAAATTTAATAAAGATATTATTCAACGAATTGATACCCTAGTTCAAAAAAATAATCTAAAAGAATAAAAAAATAAGGCAATGCCTTATTTTTGTTTTGCTTCAAAAGCAGCAATTAATTGATTGATGGTCTTAATCTTCATTAGATCTGAATCATCTAATCTAAAACCAACTTTATCTTCAATAGCTACAATAATACTTAAAACAATAATTGAATCAATACCTAACTTTTTAAAATCAATAGATAGGCTTTGTTCATCTAATTTAACATTAATTTTTTGCTTATTAGCAACATCTTTTATAACACTTAAAATTTTGTCTTTCATATATTAATATTTTACTAAAAATAAATGAATAATTTATATAATCTTATGGTATCATTATTATTACGTGTGGCCACCTAGCTCAGTGGTAGAGCAACCGGCTGTTAACCGGTTGGTCGCAGGTTCGAACCCTGTGGTGGCCGCCATATATTGGCCTGTTGGTGAAGTGACTTAACACACACGCCTTTCACGCGTGCATTCATGGGTTTGAATCCCGTACAGGTCACCAAATGCGGTGTTAGCTCAGCCGGGAGAGCATATGCCTTACAAGCATAGGGTCGGGAGTTCGA
>JAKSVN010000013.1 GCA_024427125.1 Mycoplasmoidaceae bacterium
CTATGGGTGATGGTGGTATTAGAAAAGACGATCCAAACTTAAACGTTCGTGACGTACACTATTCACACTATGGACGTATCTGTCCAATTGAAACACCAGAAGGTCAAAACATTGGTCTAATTATGGCTTTAGCATCATTTGCTAAGGTTGATGAAAATGGTTTCTTAATTTCTCCATACTTCGTGGTTGAAGATGGTGTTATCACAGACAAGATTAGATGATTAAATGCTAGTCAAGAAGATGAATACGTAATTGGTGAATCATTAGTTCCACATGATGATAACGGTAAGATTACTCAAGCTAAAGTAGTTGGACGTTACCGTGGTATGCAAGAACTATATGATGCAAAGCAAATTAACTTTATCGATGTTTCACCTCGTCAAGTTATCTCTATTGCTGCATCAGCAATTCCATTCTTGGAAAATGATGATACTGCTAGAGCCCTAATGGGATCTAACATGCAACGTCAAGCAGTTCCATTATTAAAACCATATGCACCAATTGTTGGTACAGGAGCAGAATATAAGATTGCTCATGACTCTGGTCTAAACATTCTAGCAGCTCATGATGGTGAAGTAACAGCTGTTGATGGAAATGAAATTCAAATTAAATCAGGAAGTCAAACAGACAAGTATAAACTTGTTAAGTATCGTAAGACTAACCAAAATACTTGCAATAACCAATTCCCAATTGTAGAAGTTGGTCAAAAAGTTAAACAAAGTCAAGTTATTGCTGATGGTCCAGCTATGTTCAATGGTGAACTTGCTATTGGACGTAACCCAATCATTGCATATACAACATGACATGGTTACAACTTCGAAGACGCTATTGTTATTTCAAAACGTTTAGTTCAAGATGATTGATACACATCAATCTCAATCATTGAAAAAGAATTACGTTGTGTAACAACTAAGAATGGTGACGAACAAATTACTCGTGACCTTCCTAACGTTTCAGAAGATCTAAAGACTTATCTAGATGAAGATGGAATTATCTTAGTAGGTGCTGAAGTTAAAGAAGGTGACATTCTTGTTGGTAGAACTTCTCCTAAAGGTGAAGGTGACTACAGTCCAGAAGAAAAACTTCTTAATGCTATCTTTGGTAACAAATCACATGGTGCTAGAGATTCATCTCTAAAAGTTAAAGTAGGTGAAGAAGGAACTGTTATCGGTGTTAAGAGATTTAGAACCGTTGATGGTGAAAAGTTTGATGATGAAACAATTGAACTTGTAAAAGTTTATATTGCTCAAAAACGTAAACTACAAATCGGTGACAAGATGTCTGGACGTCATGGTAACAAAGGAACTATTTCAAGAATTGTTCCAGTTGAAGACATGCCACATATGGAAGATGGAACACCAATTGATATTCTATTATCGCCTTTAGGTGTACCATCACGTATGAACATTGGTCAAATCCTAGAAGTTCACTTAGGTTGAGCAATGAGAAACATTGCAAAGAAGAAACTATGAGAACTTCTTGAAAATGAAGCTAGACCTGAAGAATTTGTTCAATTATTTGGTATGAGTTCATACCGTGCAAAACAATTAAAGAAAGTTTGCAACAAATACTTCAAAGACAACAAGATTACTAAATTTGAAAAATTCAGCAACGTTGATCTAACAATTATTTTAAATAAAGCTGGTATGTCTATTGAAGACTTATCATACAAAGCATCAACTCCAGTATTTGCTGGTGCAAAACTAGATGATGTTGCTGAAGCTTTAAAAGAAGCTGGTATTGATCCAATCAAGACAAAAGGTAAGATGAAATTGATTGATGGTCAAACTGGTGAATACTTTGACGGTGACATTACTGTCGGAGTAATGTACATGTTAAAACTTGACCACATGGTTGAAGATAAGATCCATGCTCGTGCTGTTGGTCCTTACTCTAAGGTTAACCAACAACCTCTAGGTGGACGTAGTCAAGATGGTGGTCAAAGATTTGGTGAAATGGAAGTATGAGCACTTGAAGCTTATGGTGCAACATACAACTTAAGAGAAATCTTAACAATCAAATCAGATGATACAGTTGGAAGAAACTTAACTTACAACTCAATCATTAAAGGTTTACCTTTACCAAAACCAAGTTTACCTGAATCATTCAAGTTATTAACTAAACAACTTCAAGGTCTATGCTTGTCTATGACAGTAACAGACCAAAAGGGTGTTAAACATGACATGGATGACTTCAGCAAGGCAAACATTGATGCTGAAGAAGAAACAGTTAAACAAGAAGCTGCTGAAGAAGTAACAACTGAAGTTGTTGACGACTCAGAATATGGAAGTTTATAGAAAGGAGTAGGAATTATGATTAACGCTAAAAATATTAAATCATTACAATTAACCCTAGCAAGTCCAGAACAAATTCTGAAATGAGCTAGAGGAACTAGAGTTACTAAGTCTGAAACTATTAACTATAAATCTCTAAAGCCAGAAGAAGATGGTTTGTTCTGTCAAAAGATCTTTGGTCCAGTTAAAGATTATGAATGTGCCTGTGGTAAATATAAGAAAGTTAAATATAAAGGTAAAGTCTGTGAAGTCTGTGGTGTAGAAATTATTTCTTCATCAGTTAGACGTGAAAGAATGAGTTGTATTGAACTTGCTTATCCATGTACACATATTTGAATGAGTAAGGAACTTCCTAACCCAAGCAAGATTTCATTATTACTTGGAATGACTTACAAAGAAGTTGAACAAGTTGTTTACTTTGTAAACTATGTTGTAATTAAGAACCCAAGATGTAAAAAATTCTATGGTCCTTGTCAAATTATTCCAATCAATGATCCTAAGGGTAATGAAAAAGCAAGACAAAACATTCGTGCTGCTTTGGAAATTATTATTAAAGATCTTGAAAAAGAAATTAAATCATTATCTAAGAACACAAGCAAGAACTTAGACAAGATTAAAGAATTAAACTTTGATCATGAAATGGCAAGTCAATATGCATTAGCATTAAAAGACACAACATTGCCATTCTCATTACATACTGTCTTTGAATTATTAAAGAAACACTTAGATATTGAAATATCTATTGGTTCAGCTGCAATCAAACAATTGCTACAAGCTGTAGACTTAAACAAGAAGTATAAAGAAGTTAAAGCAAAACTTGCTTCTTTAGCTCCAAGCAATCCTAAGTTTACTAAGGAAATGAACACTTTAAAACTAATTAAGTGATTCATGGAATCTAAGATTAAACCAGAATGAATGGTTCTAGATTACATTCCTGTAACTCCACCAGAAACAAGACCAATCGTTCAACTTGATAATGGCAAATTCACTACAAGTGATATTAACACTTTCTATAGAAAGATCATCATTAGAAATGAACGTTTGAAAAAAATGATGTCTGAACCAACTCCTGAAGTTATTTTAAATAACGAAAGAAGAATGTTACAAGAATCAGTTGATGGTTTATTTGATAATGCATCTAAATCTAACCCAGCCAAAGGTAAAGATAAAGCTCCATTAAAATCATTAACAGATCACTTAAAATCTAAACAAGGTTTATTCAGACAAAACTTACTAGGTAAACGTGTTGACTACTCTGGTCGTTCAGTTATCGTTGTGGGTCCTGAGTTGAAAATGTATGAAGCTGGTATTCCATCTGTAATGATTTTGGAATTATTCAAACCATACATTATTCACAAACTAATCACTAAGATTGATGATGATGGTTTACCATGTAAACCTATTGCTACAAACATTAAAGAAGCAGAAAAAATGATCTTAAGACAAGATTCATTAATCTGACCAATTGTTAATGAAGTAGTTAAAACACACCCAATCTTATTAAACCGTGCACCTACACTTCACCGTTTAGGTGTTCAAGCCTTTGAACCTAAGATTGTTGATGGTAAGGCTATTAGATTACACCCACTAGTTACAACAGCATTTAACGCTGACTTCGATGGTGACCAAATGGGTGTTTACCTACCACTATCTAAAGAAGCTATTGCTGAAGCAAGAAGTATTCTATTAGCATCTTGACACATTCTTGGTCCTAAAGATGGTAAACCAATTGTTACACCAACACAAGATATGATTCTTGGTGCTTACTACATTTCTCAAGAAGAAAAAGGTGTTAAAGGTGAAGGAACTATCTTTGCTAACCCAAGAGAAGCAAAAAGAGCTTATCACTTAAGACAAGTAAACATCCATGCTACTGTAGGTATTTCAACAAATGCTTACAAAGACAAAGGTTTACCTTCTAACTGTATTCTTGTTACATCTATGGGTAAGATTATGTTTAATGATATCTTACCAGCAACAATGGCATACATTAATGATGGTAAAGACATTGATGGTGTAGACAAGGAAAGAATTATTCCAGCTGGTGAAAACGCTAGAAAAGTTATTGAAAAATGTGAACCAGCTAATCCATTTACTAAGAAAACATTACAAAAAATTGTTGATAGTCTATATGGACAATTTGAAGTTGATGTTACTGCTAAGACAATGGATGCTATTAAGAACATTGGATTTGACTTCTCAACAAAATCATCTGTTACAATCTCTGCATTTGACTTACCAAGTTATGATAAGAAGCTAAAATACTTCGTAGGTGCTGATGCAACAGTTGCTAAATTGAAAAAACAATTTAACAAAGGTTTATTAACTGATGATGAAAGATATAAACGTGTTATTGATCTATGATCAAAAGTTAAAAATGACGTTACAGAAGATGTTAAACAAATCTTAGCTGATCCAGATAACCGTAACAATCCAGTTATTATTATGGCTAACTCTGGTGCCAGAGGTAATGAATCACAATTTACACAACTATTAGGTATGCGTGGATTGATGAGTAAGTCATATAACTATGACCAAAAGACTAAATCAAATGTAATTAAGGATACAATTGAAACACCAATTAAACACTCATTCCTTGATGGTTTAACAATTGCTGAATACTTTAATGCATCTTATGGTGCACGTAAAGGTATGGCTGATACAGCCATGAAAACATCTAAGTCTGGTTACATGACTAGAAAATTAGTAGATGCTGCTCAAGAAGTAATTGTTAAAGAAGAAGACTGTGGTACACCTACAGGATTAGTAGTAAGAGCAATTGAAGATACAAAACAAAACTATAAGATTGAATCTTTATCTGATCGTATTGCTAATAGATATGCGTTTGAAGACATTGTTAGTCCAAAGACTGATAAAGTCCTAGTTGCTAAGAATGAAATTATTACTCCAGCAATGGCTGCACGTATTGAACGTGAAGGTATTAAAGAAGTAACAATTAGATCTGTATTACATTGTCAATGTAAAGATGGTATTTGCCAAAAATGTTTTGGTAACGACTTAACAACTAATAAGCCAATTGAAATTGGAACAGCTATTGGTGTAATTGCTGCACAATCAATCGGTGAACCTGGTACACAATTAACTATGAGAACATTCCATACTGGTGGTGCTGCCGGTGAAGCAAACATTACTCAAGGTTTTGAAAGATTAAAACAATTGTTTGACTTAGTTCCACCTGCAGAACGTGAATTAGCACAAATTGCTAAAGCAGCATGTGAAGTTAAGAAGATTGAACCATATGAAGATGGTACAAAGATTCATGTGGTTAATGATGTAACGGATGAAGAAGTTACATACTTAGCTAACTTATCACAAGTGGTAAGAGTAGAAAAAGGTGACCACCTTGAACCAGGTGATAAGATTACTGAAGGATCTATTAACATTAAATACTTATTAGATGTAGCAGGCATTGAAGCTGTTAGAGACTATCTAATTAAAGAAGTACAAAAAGTTTATAGATTACAAGGTATTGAAATTTCAGATAAGTATATTGAAATCATCGTAAGACAATTAACTAACAAGTTAAAAGTATTGTCTCCTGGTGACAGTCAATACTTCATTGGAGAAACTACAGACATTAACACTTTCACTGAAGTTTGTAATGAATTATTTGCTGCTGGTAAAGAATTACCAACTGCAAAGAATGAAATCTATGGTCTAGATAACGTTGCTACAAGCAAGAAGGGTCCATTCCTTGCTGCTGCATCATTCCAAGATACAAAGAAGATCTTGACAGATGCTGCAATCCGTGGTGATGTTGATACACTAATGGGATTAAAAGAAAATGTAATGATTGGTAACTTGTTACCAGTTGGTACTGGTCTGGAAAGACCAGAAGATGTCGTTGCTAAAGGTGACGAAATGTACAAAAAAGAATATTAGTTTGTACATCTGTGATAAAATAATAATTACAATAGAGGAGAAAACTTATGCAAAAAACAACTATGCTTAAGAAAGAAACAGCAGCAAACAATCGTGTGTGATACATGATTGATGCTTCTGGTGTTGTTTTAGGAAAATTAGCTGTAACTGCAGCTAACATTATTCGTGGTAAGAATAAACCAAACTTTACCCCTAATGTTGACTGTGGTGACAACCTTATCATTATTAACACTGACAAGGTTATCGTAACAGGTAATAAAGCAACAAAAGAATTTAGATATAACCATTCTGGTTATATTGGTGGTATCAGAAAAAGATCAATTAAAGAAATGATTGCTAAATATTCTGATGAATTAGTAACAATCGCTGTTAAAGGTATGTTACCTAAAAACAGATTATCTGAAAAGATCATCAAGAAATTACATGTATACAAAGATGCAGGTAAAGACCACAGCAAACAAAAACCAAAATTAATTAAGGTAGGTAAATAATCATGGCAACTAAAATTGAATATAAAGGATTAGGTAGAAGAAAAACTTCTGTTGCAAGAGTATTAATGGTACCAGGAACTGGTAAGATTACCATTAATGGTAAAACTCCTGCAGAATATTTTCCTAACAAATTAGTAATCCAAGATATGTTACAACCACTTGAAGTTACTAACCAAATGAAGACTTTTGACATTAAAGTCAAAGTTATTGGTGGTGGCTTTAAGGGCCAAGCTGGAGCAATTAGATTAGGTATTGCTCGTGCTTTAATTGATTGTAATGCTGAACAAAAAACAACATTAAAAAGAGCTAAGTTGACTACAAGAGATTCACGTGTTAAAGAACGTAAAAAATATGGTAAATACGGCGCACGTAGATCTCCTCAATTTACAAAACGTTAATCCCTCTATATTAAAAAGAAGACCTTTTGGTCTTTTTTATTTTTGTGCTAAGACTCATACATATGTATATACAGACAAAGGCCATCCGGCCTTTTTCTTTTCATATATTACATATATAGTATGTTTTTTTTTTTTTTTTAGATTGAATATATATATAATAAGAAATATTTTAAGGAGTAATAAAATGAAAATAATTAAATTATTAACCCCTATATTTACATTAGCCACAACTACATCTGTAGTTATGCCATTAGTTGCTTGTAACAAAGATGAACACAAAGATCCTGTTGATCCAACAAAAATTGTTGATGTAAAAGTAGTAAATACTGATGAATATGTTAAGTTGGACAAGGAACAAGCTGAAAAAGGCAAAAGGTTTGAAGCACATGTTAACTATGTTTGTTCATTTGCATTAGATAGTATTATTGTTAAAAACGGTGAAAAAGCATTAACTCCAGACGAAGATTTCACATTTAGTTATATTACCCACCTTTTAGTAATTAAAGAAGGCGTAATTACTGATACAATTAGTATTCAATTAGAATTTTCATATGTTACAGTTGATATTGCTAAATACCGAACATATGGTCATGGTGAAAACATGATATCAGCCGATGCAATAAATGTAACTAACAGCGAGAGAGAGTTCACTTTATATATGAATTTAGACTATAGTAATTGACCAAGTGCTAACTTTCCAAATTTGTACGATGTACAAACTGAAGATACTGTAATACCAAATTATGCTACAATTATTAGTTGTTCTTGTATTTATGCAGATGGCATTGGTGCTGATAAAGACGAAAATAATGTTACTATTGATCGACTTGCTGATACTCCAAATGTAATGAAAATGACACTAACTAATGGAGCACAAATATCAACTGATTCTAATATTTGTCTAGAAATTAAATGTAAATTTCCTTTAAGACGAACAAATTACCGATTTGTTGGTTGATACCAAGGACATGTTTGATAAAATAAAAACAGGCAGGTGCCTGTTTTTCTTTTGAACAATGATTATTTTTTCTTGTCTTTCTTCATTGTTGTTCTAGATCTCATTACTTCACCAGCAGTTTGAGTTTTATATACTCTTTTACCACTTAAAGCTGAGCTTTCTAGTTTCTTATTAGTCTTAATTACATTCTTAGGTGATCTAATTGTAAAGACTAGAACAACAGATGTAATTCCTAGGATTGCAATGATAATTGCATATACTAGCATACCAATACCCATTCCGGTTAATTTATTATCTTCAGTAAATCATGCTCAAGGTGAGTCTGGATTTTTTTCTACTTTCATTAGACTAAAGAAAGTTACAATAATAAAACCAATTAAAGCAACTATTTCTACTAATAATAGAATTTTCTTTAGAGCGTAACTTTGGTTAATCTTTTTGATTAAGCTTTGACGCTCTGTATTTTTAATAAATGCCATATTTTCTCCTTATATATATATATATTATAAGTCAAGAAAAAACAGGCACTGCCTGTTATTCTTTATCTAGACCGAAATCTTTAGTCAAACCAATTGCAAATTGTTCTATATCAAATGGTTGTAAGTCATTATATGTTTCACCCAAACCTATAAATTTAACTGGGATATTGAAGTTATCTTTAATTGCTAAGATGATTCCACCTTTTGATGTTGAATCCATTTTAGTTAAAATAATACCAGTTAACTTTGTTACTTCAGAGAAAGCTTTAGCTTGAACTATACCTGATTGTCCAGTTGTTGCATCTAGCACTAATAATGATTCACAAGGTTGGTTAGGATTAAACTTCTTAATGACTTTATCAATTTTTTTAAGTTCATTCATAAGATTAATCTTATTTTGTAATCTACCTGATGTATCACATAGGACAACATCAATCTTATTTTCATTTGCTCATTTAACACCTTCATAAATAACTGAGGCTGGATCTTGGTTGGCTACTTTTGGTTTAAAGCATTGAATGTTTAATCTTTGCGCTCAAATATCCAATTGTTCTACAGCACCTGCACGATAAGTATCGCCAGCTATTAAACAAACTTTCATTCCTTTATCTAAAAGATAATGAGCTATTTTAGCTATAGATGTTGTTTTTCCTACACCATTAACTCCAGAAACTAGAATTACATTAGTTTCACCTTGTTTTAGGTTTAAACCATTATCAATGATGGTATCTTGAATGTAATATACAAAGATTTTATCAATAATAATTTGTTTAACTAATGAAGCATCCTCCACATTTTGGAATTTAATTTCATCTTCAATAGCTTGCATAATTTTTGTTGTAGCACCTGTACCAACATCAAAACCAATAAGCATTTCTTCTATGCTTTCAAGCATAGCAGCATCTACTTTTTTATGTTCTTTGACTAGATCATCTAAAGCAGATTTAAATACACCATTAGATTTTTTCAAACCCTCATCAAATGTTTTTTGATCAACTTGTGCTATTTGAGTGGTTTGTTCAATCTTAGCAGCTGTCTTTTCTGCTTTTCTTTTTCTAATTTTGTTAATTAAATTCTTTAAAAAACCCATTATTGATTATCGTTTCCAAATTCTGATTTAGCATGTGCTAAAGTTACTTTATACATATTAGTGATACCTTTAATTTGCATTGTAGCACCAAATAAGCTATCACATCTTTCCATTGTACCTGGACGGTGTGTAATTACTAAGAATTGAGTGTTATCACTATTCTTTTTAATAATATTACCAAATCTTTCTACGTTAGCAGGGTCTAGAGCAGATTCTGCTTCATCTAGAACTACTAATGGGAAGTTGTGAACCTTTAAGATAGCAAATAATACAGATAATGCTACTAAAGACTTTTCACCACCAGATAATAAGTTTAACGTAGTTATCTTCTTACCAGGAGGTACAGCAGTTACTTCAATACCAGAGTCTAAGATATTATTTGGATCAGTGTATTGAACAGAAGCTGTTCCACCACCAAATAGGTAACCAAATACAATTGGTAATTCTTTATTAACCTTTTCAATTGTTTCTCTAAAGCTATTTCTTGCTTTGTTGTCAAGTTCAGCAATAGCTTTTTCAATTGTATCCTTAGCATCAATAAGTTCCTTGTGTTGAACAGATAAAGAATCATATTCTTTTTGTTTTTCTTCAAGTTCTTTTAATGCTTCCATATTAATAGCACCAATTTGATCTAATTCAAATCTTAGTTGTTGAATTGTGTCATGTGCTTGAACATCTGACATTGGAAGTTCCTTATTATAGTTAGCTATAGCATTTTCTACAGTCATACGGTACTCAGTAGAAATTCTACTCTTAGCATTTTCAATAATAGCTTTAGCTTTTTCCAAATCAATTTCAGCATGAGCTTGTTCTGCATTAGCTTTATTAACTAAAGATCTTGTTTCATCAAGTCTAGCTTGATAGTCATCAGCAATTTGTCTATTTGTTTGTTTTGTTGCTCTTGCTACATTTAGATCTTGAACAATCTTATCTTTCTTTATTTGTAGTGAAGCAAGTTCTTTTGTAATTTCATCAACTGAATCAGCTTTTGCTTCTTCTTTAGATGTTTTATCTAGTTGGTCAAAGTCAGCTTGGTATCTTAACAATGAAGCCTCAATGTTTTTAATTCTTTCCTCATAAGAAGAAACTAAAACTTTCTTTTCATTTAATTTGTTATCAGTTTCTTTTAATGCTGATGCAAACTTAGCTTGTTCCACTCTTGCTTCAGAACATTGTTTTGTTAAATCAGCAATTTCTTTTTCTAATGATTCTTTGTTTTCTTTTAAATTAAAGACAGGTGCAAATTTAGCTTTGCTATATCCACCAGTGATGGCACCACCAACTGAAATGTTTTGTCCATCAAGTGTAACAACTTGATAAGCTGATTGTGTATATTTCGAAATAGTAATAGCAGAGTTCAAATCTTGAGAGATTAAGATTCTGCCTAATAACATACTAAATAGGTCAGCATATTTCATATCATAAGAAATAAGCTTATCAGCTGTGTCAATATAACCTTCTAGTTGTTTAACTACTAATGCATGTTCTTCTCTTAAAGGTCTTGATTTAACTAAAGTTAATGGTAAGAATGTAGCTTTACCAGCTTTGTTATTTTTTAAGAAGTCAATAGCATATTTAGCATCATCTTCATTTTCAGTAATAACAAAGTTGCTACTTCTGCCTAATGCTAGTGTAATAGCTGTTTCATATTGTTTATCTACTGTTACAAAGTCTTTAACTGTACCAACAATACCATGTAATGCTTTTTTATTTTCCATTACTGTTCTTGTTCCAGCTTCATTAACATATTCATTATCAAGCTTGTCTTCAACAGCTCTTAGTTTGTAACCTAGTTCACTTATCTTATTTGATAAAGTAACTACTTTGCTTGTTGCATTATCATTTTTAACTTGTTGATCATTCTTTATTTCTTCATAACCAGCAATTTCATCATCAAGCTTAGATTTGTTTTCTTGAGCAGTCTTTAAATCAAACTTACAGTTTGAAATAATTTGTTTTAGTGCTTGTGCTTTCTTTTTAGCAGAACCAGTTGATAAATCATTTTGTAGGTTTGATTCAATAGCGGACTTCTTGATTTCCAATTTATTAATCTCTTGAATAATGTTTGCAAACTTAGTATTAAATTCTTCAACTTCTGCATCAGATTGATTTGCTTTTTCTTTAACATCAATTAATTGTTTGCTTACAGTTTCAATATCAGCTTCATTAGAAGTTACAATTTGTTTGTTTCTTGCAATGATAGCTTTTAACTCTCCAAGCTTAGCTTGGCTGAAAGAAATATCTTTAACTAGGACAACTAGTTCAAGTTCCATTAATTGTTTTTTCTTTTCTTGGTAAATTTTAGCTTTCTCTACTTGTTTAGATAACTTCTTAATGTCTTTTTCAAGAATAGAAACATAATCAGATACTCTATTAAGGTTAGCTGTTGCTCTTTCTAGTTCAGATAAACTATCTTGTTTTTTCTTTGCATACAATCCAATACCAGCAGCATCCTCAAAGATTTTTCTTCTTTCTTCAGGTTTAGCTTCTACGAATCATTGAACTGTACCTTGTGAAATAATACCTAATGATCCCTTAGTTAATCCAGTATCAAGGAATAATTCATTAATATCCTTTAGACGACAAGGTTCATTATTAATGAAATATTCATTATCTCCTTCATTTCTTGTTAGTTTTCTAGTTACTGTTACTTCTTTTAAATCAGAGTGAAGAATTTTATTTGAGTTATCAAAAGTTAAAGATACTAATGCATAATCACTACCATCTTTATCTTTTGAACCGTGGAAGATAATATCACTAGAGCTTTTTCCTCTAAGTGCTTTTTTAGATTGTTCACCTAAAACTCATTTAATAGCATCTACGATGTTTGATTTTCCTGAACCGTTAGGACCAACAACACCAACCATTGAATCTTTGAATGATAATTCAATTGGGTTAGCAAATGATTTAAATCCTACAGCTTTAAATTTTTTAAGAAATAGCATATTATCTTCCTTCCTTCACTAGTTTTGAATAAGCTTCCTTAGCAGCAGCTTTTTCTGCAATTTTTTTATTTTGACCTATTCCCTTACCATAGGTAATCTTTCCAACTTTTAAAATTGCTTCAAAACTATTTGGACCAAGTTGCTTAGTATGATACATAGCATTCTTAGTGTTATGTTTCATTAAGGCTTCTTGAACTAGTGTTTTGTAATCAAGAGCACTATTCATAACACTTTCATCACTATATTTAAATAATGTTTTATTTAATAATTTTCTGATTGGTTCAATTCCACAATCTAAATAGATAGCACCAACTAATGATTCAAAACAATCTTCTAAAATTTTATCTGTTGCAGATTTAGAAGCACCAACACCTAATAAAAGAAAGTTTTGCATTCCTAATTGCTTTGCAATTGATGTTTCAGTGTTTGAACAAACTAGTCTCTTTCTATATATTGTTAAATCACCTTCATGCTTATTAGGATATTTTTTATATAAGTGATCAGCTGCTAGAAAACCTAGAATACTATCACCTAGATATTCTAATCTTTGGTATGAATAATTTTGATGGTGTTCATTTGCATATGAACGATGTGTAAGAGCCTCGATATAAAGAGAAATGTTCTTAGGAGTAATTCCTAAGGAATTTCTTAATCATGCTTGTAGTTCTTGCAAATAATTCTTATTCATATTTAATTTCTTTAATGTTATGTAATAAATTGTTGTTTACACAATCATATGCCATTCTTAAAGCAGCATAGAATTGTTTAGCATCTGCTGAACCATGTGTTTTAATAGCAATACCATTTGCTCCTAAAACAATTGCTCCTGCATTATTACGGTAATCAAATGTTTTGGTTAGAGTTAGGATAATAGGAACACTAAATGCAGCTCCTAATCAATTTCATGGTTTCTTATAACCATTTTTTAAAATATGGCTGACAGATTTTAATGATCCTTCAAGTGCTTTAAGACAAATATTTCCACTAAAGCCATCGCATACACAAATATCTACTGTTCCATCTAATAAACCTTTAGGTTCAACAAAACCAATGAAGTTAAGTTGTTTATTCTTAGATAGTAAATCATAAGCTTCTTGATGATATGCAAAACCTTTATGATGTTCTGTACCAATATTTAATACACCAATTCTAGGTGAATTAATTTTTCTTACTAATCTTGCATATTCATTAGCCATTAAGGCAAAGTTATATAAATCAACTCCATCAACATTTATGTTGGCTCCAACATCAATCATGTTAAATCCAACTTTATTGATTGTTGGAATAAAAGGCATAAAACCAAATTTATCAACACTATTAATAGATCCTAATGTTGTTTTAACTAAAGGAACAAAGCAAGATGTGCTTCCAGCAGAAACAACTGCATCAGCTTCTTTATCTTTAACTAAGTTAATAGCAGCTTGCATTGATGTTCCTTTTTTTCTTAAAGCTGTTATAGGAGTATCATTCATGTCAATAACTTCATCAGCATTAACAACTGTAAAATGATCATTAGGTTTAAGTAGAGGATTAATTATTTCCTTCTTACCTACAAGAATAACTTTTGCTCCAGCAAAGTCTTTGCAAAACTTTCTTGCAGCATTAATTGCTTCACTTGTTTTATTTTCAAAACCCATTACATCTAAAGCGATTTTCATAATATTCCTACTTAGTTACTCCAATGTAATAATGATATGTTGATTGGTTGCCTTGAATAATAATCGGTTTAACCAAATATTTTTCATTGATGTATTTGTACATCTTGTTAACTTCTTCCATTGTTCCATCTTTACCATAGATGATAACAGCACTTCTTGGTCTTCTAATGTCACCAAAGATTTCATCAATCATTCTAGTAGTAACATTAGATTCATGTTTACTGTTAGTAACGATGTCTTTATTTCTAACACCAATAAAGTCACCAAATCTGATATTTAAATTTTTATATCTAATGTTCTTAACTGATTTAGAAATCTTACATGATTCACAGTTTTTAAATGCTCTGAACATTTCCTTCACAATATCATTTGTTTCTAATTCAGGGTTGAAACTTAAACAAGTTAAATAACTTGTAGCTATATCTTTACAAGGAATAATTTCTATTCTCTTACTCTTTCTAGGGAATAGTTTCTTTGCTTGCTCTGCAGCCATTAAAATATTTCCATTGTCAGTTACAACAACAACATTATTACTTTTAGCAGATTTAATTAAATCATAGAATTGTTGAATTGTTGGATTTCCAATATCTTCACAATTAATACAATTAGTGATACCAAATTCAGTACCATATACATTCTTCATAGTTTGACTAGGAACTGTAGCAACAACTTTGGTTGCATTAGTAATTTCATTATCTGAACGATATGAACTTTCAAGTTCTTCCAGAGATGTTCCTTTATTCTTCATCATGAATTGTAAGGTCATGTTTTCAATTTTTACTTTAGTAAATTCACCAAACTTACTTGCAAATTCAAGTAAACGATATGGTTGAATAACATGAATATGTACTTTTACAATATCATCATCTTTAACATATACGAAACAGTCACCCATTTCTTGTATTCTTTTTTTGAAGTAAATTTCATCAAATCTAGATTTCTTAGGTTGATCAGTTGTAACTCTAGAACCAATCTTCATGATAAATTCAGTACAGTAACCAAAACCTTCATTGTCATCAATAAAGTTTTTGTTGATAGCTGTTTGCTTTGATTCATCTTGTTTCTTCTCAACAGGTTTAGCATTTGGATGCAATAGTGCTTCCTTCATTCCTTCGATGAAGACAGTTAAACCATAACCACCAGAGTCAACTACACCTACTTCTTTTAATTGAATTAAAAAGTCAGGAGTCTTATCAAGGATAATCTTTGCTTGTTTATGAGCAAAGTCAAAGAATTCTTCAATTGTTTGAAACTTACCATTAGCTTCAACTAATTTTTCTGATGTAACTCTAATTACAGTAAGAATAGTTCCTTCTACTGGAGTAGCAACAGATTTGTATGCATATTCTTTTGCTGCTGTAAAAGCTTTTATTAGATCTGAAATACTAGCTTCTTTTTGTCCTGCAGCAAAAGCTGAGCTAAATCCTTTAAAGATTTGAGACATAATAACACCAGAGTTTCCTCTAGCATTCATTAATAACCCTCTAGCAAATGCTTTAGCTAGTGTAGATAAATCATCAGTTTCAAGATCTTTGATTGATTCTCAAGCACCTTCAGTAGTAATTTTTAAGTTAGTTCCTGTATCACCATCTGGTACTGGGAACACATTTAGTTCATCAATGTACTCAAAATTATTACCTACATAGGTAACACCATTGTTAAACAATGCTTTTAATGTTTTAGTATTTAAAGAAGTCATTATTTCTCTCCTTTATTACCAGAATTTACAATGATATTAATTTTAATAATACCTTCTTCAATATCAAATTGTTTTGTTAAATAGAAATTAATTGCAGATTGCAATTCTCTTGCTATTGAATAGATATTACTTAGTAAGCTAATTGGAGTTAAATAAATATTAATTTCACATTTAGCATCACTGATTTTTATATTTTCGATAGTTTGAGCACCGATCCCTGGAATTTTTTTGGTCTCTTCGAACAAAATATTTTCCAACACCTGTGGAGTTATCGAAATAATATCATGTAATTTCATAAAAGCATTATATAATATTTTCAATATTAAATATAATAATAGTATAAAGGAAATTTATCTATATGGCTGTTGCACAAAGAAGAACATCAAAAGGCAGAAAAGGAATGCGTAGAAGTCACCACGCATTAAAGCCTGTAACTACTACAACTTGCCCTAAATGTGGTAAACCAATTAAACCACATACAGTTTGCAAATATTGTGGTTACTACAACGGAAAGAAAATTAAAAACGTTAAATAATAATTATTTAAAGGTTAAATCGTAGTAATACGGTTTGACCTTTATTGATTAAGGAGAAAATATGATTATTGTTAAACCATCATACAAAATTTTGTCAAAAGTTGATCCAGTAGAACAATTACAACTAATTGAAAAGATTGGTCGTGTTTGTTATAAATCAGAAGACAAAATTGATAAAACTGGTGAGTCTGCAAAGAAATTAATAGGTAACCTATTAAAATGACATCATGAAGCTGTTATTGAACATAGTTTCTTATCTGTTAAATTCATTTGTGACCGTGGTGTTACACATGAATTAGTAAGACACAGAATTGCTAGTTTTGCTCAAGAATCAACTAGATATTGTAATTATGCAAATGACAAATTTGGTAAGCAAATTACAGTAATTGAACCATATTTCTACAAGAAAGATCCTAAAAGATATCAAGTATGGAAGAAAGCTATGGCTGAAGCAGAAAAAGCATATTTTGCTCTTTTAAAATCTGGTTCTACACCTCAAGAAGCAAGAAGCGTATTACCAAATAGTTTAAAAACAGAAATTACAATTTCTGCTAACTTTAGAGAATGAAGAAATATTCTTAAGCTTAGATGTGCACCTGATGCTCATCCACAAGCTAGAGAATTACTTATTCCATTATTAAAGGAATTAAAAAAGAAAGTTCCTTTAATCTTTGATGACATTGCTTATAAGGAAATTTAATAATGAAATTATTATCAGGAATTAATGCAAGAGCTAATTTTTTGAAATCATTGAAAAAACAAGTAGCTCAATTAAAGAAAAGAAATATTACACCTACACTTGCAATTATTTTAAACAATGATAGTTATGCAAGTAGTGTTTATGTTTCTAACAAACAAAAACTATGTAAAGAACTTGGAATTAACTCCAAATTATTTAAGCTACCAGCTAGCACAACTAATAAGCAAATGTTGGCATTAATTTCTAAACTAAATAAAGACAAAAAAATCAATGGTTTATTTGTTCAATTACCAACCAGTGATAAGATTGATGATGATGCAGTCATAAATGCCATCTGTCCTGATAAAGATGTTGATTGTTTTCATAATCAAAATGTTGGTAAAATTTGAACAGCAAAAGATGCATCAAATTTAATCAAGCCTTGTACAGCTGCAGGTGTTATAGAATTGCTTAAGTTCCATAGAATACCTATGGAAGGTAAACTAGTAGCTATAGTAAATAGAAGTAATATTGTAGGTAAACCATTAGCTACATTATTCCTGCATGAAAATGCTACACCAATTATCTGCCACTCAGGCACTAAAAACACAAAAGAAATTTGTAAGCAAGCTGACATAGTTGTAACAGCAATTGGTAGAGCAAATTTCTTTGATCAATCATATTTCAAAAAAGATGCTGTAATTGTTGATGTTGGAATTAACAGAGGTGCTGACAAAAAAATATGTGGTGATGTTAATGCAAAATCTCTAAAGAATTTTAAAGGTTGATTAAGTCCGGTTCCAGGTGGTGTTGGACCAATGACAGTGCTAATGCTAATCAACAATTTAGTTATCTTGACAAAGAAACAACACGGAGGTAAATAATGGGAAAGAAAGTTAAATACACAATAGTAGATAAAAATACTATTGCATTAGCTGAAAATGCGAATAAAGGTGACATTATTGACCTTAATGAAAAAGCAGAACTAGATACTAGTTCTGTTGTACAAAATTTTGATCGAGAATTAAGAGGTTTAGCAAAAGAACAAGCTAAAGATTTATCTCAAGCTGAAGTTAATAAAGCTGTTGCTGACAAAGAAAAAACAATTTCAAAACTAGAAAATGAAATAGCTTTATTAAAGAAAGATTTGCAAGCAAATAATTCTCAAGTTCAAGACAAAATTGATAATGCTGTGTTAAAGGCAGAAAAAGCAAAAGATGACCAAATTCATTCTTTAAAAGATCAAATTAAAACATTAGAAAACCAATGAAATCATCGTCATACATCAACAAAAGCATTTGGCGAAGAATTAGAAAAGTTTGTTTGAGAAGAGTTTGAAGATGCACAACAAAAAGGTGCATTTCCTAATGCAAAATTTATTAAAGATAACGAAGTTATTACATCTGCTGATAGTTTAAAAGGATCAAAAGGTGATTTTACTTTTAGAGACTATGATGATAAGCAAAATGAAATTTTATCAATAGAAATAGAAGTAAAAACTGAGCAAAATACTACTGAATCTAGAAAACGTAATCAAGATCACTATAAGAAACTTGATCAAGATAGAGCAAATAAAAAGTGTGAATATGCATTACTAATTTCTGAATTGGAAAGAGATAATAAGAACTTTGATGGTGTTTACAAAGTTAGAGGGTATAACAAAATGTATGTTGTTAGACCACAAACATTTGTTGCATTCATTAATGTTTTAAAAGACAGTTTAAACAAAAATTTTGAACTTGTTCAAAAAATAAATCAAAATCATATGGATTTTATTGATCAAGAAACTTTTATTGCCAACTTACAAGATGCACAAAAAGATATTGCTGCAACTGTAACAAGAGCACACAATAACTATCAATCTGCAATTGATGCAATCGATGCAAGTATTGAAAAGTTACAAAAGACAAAAGAATTTTTAATGACTAGTGGAACTCAATTGACAACAGCTAATACTAAAGTTCAAAAACTAACTGTTAGAAAATTAACTAAAGGTTGTAAGGAAGATCCATTTAAAAAATAAAAAGAGGCAATGTCACTTTGGAAACTAGAGTTTACTCTAGTTTTTTTATTATAATGATGTTATTATGAAGAGTATATTTGTTATTGACTGCATGTCCACTTGTATAAATTACATTAAAGATATACAAGATGCTGGATATAGAGCGATTGTTATCCAATTTAAGAATCGAAAAACTAAAGAGAATTACTACAATTATGAGATTTTTGGTGCTAAGAAACCATTAGTATTACAAGTTAGTGATGATTACAAGCAAACATTAGCAACGGTTAAAAAATATAATCCAGTTGCTATTATTCCAGGTAGTGATAATGGAATTCAATTAGCATTAAGATTATCAAAAGATTTAAAACTTCCTAGTTCTGATTATAAAGACTATAAGAAAATGCGTGATAAATACGAGGCAAATGAAGCATTAAGAAAAGCTGGGTTAAGATATGTTGAGACAGTAAAATACAAGAATTATAAACAAGCATTAAAATTCTTTAAAGAACATAATAATTGTATTATTGTTAAGCCATCTGAAGGTACATCTGCTATGGGTGTTACTGTTTGCAAAACAGAAAAAGATTTAAAGCAAGCTTTAAAAAATTGTTTAAATTTCCCAAAATTTCTTGTAAAAGGTTTCATTATGCTGCAAGAATTGATTGATGGTCCTGAATATGTTGTTAATACTTGTTCTTGTGAAGGAGATACACGTGTAACATCATGCTGGAAATATACTAAAAAATTAATACCAGGATATGGCTATGCTTATGTGAGAATAGATTTTGTTTCTCCAACATCAAAAGAATTTAAAAAAATTGTAGCCTATGACTTCAAAGTTAATGATGCTATAGGCGTAACATATGGTTCTAGTCATAACGAATTAAAAGTTGACAAAAAAGGACCTGTGTTAATTGAAGCAAATTGTAGAACTCCAGGTGGTAGTATGTCATGTAAATATTTAGATAAAGTTCTTGGACACCATGAAACAAATTTAGCATTAATGGCATATATAAATCCAAAGAAATTCCATGCTATGAAAAACAAATATTTTGAACCTAAAAGTAATGGTTGTTTAAAATGTGTTGTAATCGAAAATGACATATTTGTTGTCAAAGACAACTTTAAAAAAGTGTTTAGTAAGTTTCCAAGCTATTTTGGTGCCAATTGAGGTTTATTATTAACACTAAGAAACAAACTTCTAACTAAAACAGTAGACTTTCATACAATTGGTGGAATAATATTCTTGGAAAATAAGAATAGAAAGATTTTGGAAAGAGATTTTAAAGCTATTACACAACTATCTGAAAAGCATGTAGACAAAATCTTTCAAATAAAGAAATAAATTTTGATTATTTTTTAATTAATTGTTTATATCCATTCATTGTGACTTCTTAGGTACGGTCTTTGGAGGCACTTTTTAATTTAAAAAGTGCATCACCACTAAATTATAGGGTGTTGCACTTCATATGTCACTTTGGAAAAGAGGCAATGCCTCTTTTTATTATCTATATTTTTCAGGATGAGCTTTCATCATTTTCTTAATGAAAGAATCTTTTGGCATTTTGCCATATTTTTTCATTAAGCCAACACATTCTTTATATTCTTTAACAGCTCATGCTTGGTCTTTAAACCCACGAACAATTACTTTCTTGTGTTGTAAGTTCTTGTATGTTTGGAAGAAATCTTTGATTTCTAATAATAGATGTTGATTTAAATCTTTTAATGTTTTGATATGAGTGAATCTAGGATCACAATCAATTACACCAATTAATTTAGTGTCAGTTTCTCCATCATCAATCATTTCCATTGCACCAATAATTCTAGTTGGAACAGAAATTCCTGTACCAATAGATTGGTCAGCAATAACTAAACAATCTAGTTCGTCACCATCTCAGTCTAAAGCTTCCTTAAGGAAGCCATAGTTTTGTGGATAACCAGCTGCACCATATAAAACACGGTCAACTGCTATTTGTTTAGTTGCTCTGTTATATTCATATTTAACTTTTGATCCTTTTGGGATTTCAATTGTTACATTTAATACTAAGTTTGCCATTTTCTAACCTCGTATATTAATTATATGTAAATTTTGCTATCAAAATCACTACTAAATATAATATATCCATATAAATAGATATTCATAAATATAAGTTTAAATAATATAATAATCTTATGAAAAAGAAATTATTTAAAAAACCACACCTAGTTATCGGACTAGGAGTATTAGGAATGGCATCTGTTGTTACACCTATTGCAACAGCAACATCATGTAGTGTCATTGAGGACTATATGATCGATGAAATGGATCATGAAACCGGAAATTCATCAGCATTATACAATTCTATGAAAAAAGAGTTTAGAGTTAAATACATCAATAAACTCAAATATGATGAGTTGTTAACTGATGAAGAAATTGAAGAAAAATTAGTTATATTTGACGACTTTTTACAAAAAGAAGATGAAATGTTAACTAAAAATACTGCCGATGCAACCGCTATAGACTACACAATGTTAACAACTTCATTATCTGAAGTTGCTTCACTCCAATATGGAATCACATTAAATCGTAGATGTAATGTTGATTTTGGTGATTTAATAAATGAATACAACGGTTTAAGAGTAGCTACTAAAACCTACTTAATTAACCATGGTGTTTCTGAACCTAAAGCAGAACTTCAAATGAAAGGCTGCGATAAGAACTTTGATAAACTAATGGCTGATATCTCAAAGGAATATAGTTATGACCCATTTATGGGTGTTATTAAGAGCCAAGGTGCATTAATTGCTTTGTTTAATGCAAACAATGCCGAAGCAGCTTTAGTGGCATCAATTAATAGATTAAATGAATTCGTTCAACAATATACTTTTGAATTTAGAGATAATGCACCATCTTATGCATACTATGATAATTTGAAATTATATTTAACAGTAGGCGATGATATCCCAGACACTGTTATGAATGAAGTGTTTGAAATGAAAGAAAATCAAACAGGTGACCCTTCAACTTTTGATAGATATAAAACAGCCCCAGGATATGTTTTAACTCCATATCTACATAGTTGATATTCTGATCCTTACAAAAACGAATATGGTATGGAAATAGACTGAAGAATTTATCCTTCAGTTTATGATGATAAAGAAAAATACACTGATGAAGATAGAAGATTAGTTACTGCCCATGTTTTTGGTAAGAATGAAACAGTTGCTTCTGAGTCTTTTACCGAAGACGATTTCACATTCAATGAAAGCATTGTTGGAAAAGCAGACGGTACTTACACAGGATCTGAAATTCAAACAACAAGATATATTTTGCGAGCTACATCTGCATATGAAAAAGCTAATCTTGTTGACACATATCTTGATGAAAATGATAGCGAGCATGTTTGCTTTGAATGACAAGGCGGGGCTCAAAATGACAAGAATAAATATGAAGCATTCTTTGATGGTATTCCTAAAGGAAGCGATACAGGAGTACTAGGAATTGATTCTTTAGCTAACTCTGGTTTAAGAATTTCATCTAACGGAACTTCATTTGAAGATTTAACAGATGTTGTTGCTAGAATGAATGCTGAACAAGCTAAAACTGA
>JAKSVN010000014.1 GCA_024427125.1 Mycoplasmoidaceae bacterium
TTATTTTTTACACAATATGGAATATAGATAAACGATAAAAGAAAGTCTTACCAGTACCAGCTAGACCATCTAAAAAACAATTACACCCACTTGTAAGTAGATTAAGAGCTTCTAATTGAGATTTAGATAAACTGGATTCCATAAAATAATTATATAAATCTAAAGATTTATAAAAATATAATAACTATATGAGAAAACTTATATTAATACCTATAACATTAACTGCACTTACACCTATTGTTAGTATGGTGTCTTGTGACCAAAATCCAACACCTGAACCAACTAAAGCTGGAATCACTATTAATGGTTTAAATAATAAATATACAACACAAATCGGTAATAAAGGTGCAACTGGTGAAATTTCTGTTATCTTGTCAAGTGGAGAGCAAGAACTTGATATTACATCCACATGTGAATTTGAAATTCAAAGTGAAGAAATAGAATGAAACCAACAAAGCAAGCAGTTTACTTGATCTAACCAAATAGATATTGGGGAATATAAGCAAACGATTAAAGCTAAATGAGGCGAATTTATATCTGATGAGTATAAGTTTACGTTAGAAATCCAACCACGAGAAGAAAAAATTGTTATTGAAGGTTTAGCTGAGAGTTATTATTCTGATCCTTATACGAGCGGACAAACTGACCAATTTGCAGTTTATTATTTGCCAAAAGATTCTTTTGTCAATGTTGATGTCACAAACGATTTAGAAAACATTGAAATATATGATGCCGGTGGAGTTGTAGGGGTAAGTTATGACCTAAATGAGAGACGTATTTATTGAGATGATACAGGAAAGCCTGACGAAGTAGCGGGAGTGGTGGTATTTGTGAGTTATTTAAAAGAAGATCCGTCCGGAGAAGATCCTATTTATTTCTATGCTAACACAATGTTTAACATTTTTTTTGGAGAATAGAGTTCAACCTCTTCAGTCATAAAAACTTAAAAGAGCCTTTGGCTCTTTTTTCTCTGTTATCGACGTCATCCGATGTATCCGTCAATCCAAACCTGCTCCTTCAGAATACCTTTTAGTCGCATTAATTAGTATAGTAATCTAGTAAGAAAGTCTTACCAGTACCTGCTAGACCATCTAAAAAACAATTACACCCACTTGCAAGTAGATTAAGAGCTTCTAATTGAGATTTAGACAAACTGGATTCCATAAAATAATTATATAAATCTAAAGATTTATAAAAATATAATACTTATATATGAAGAAACTAATATTAATACCTATAACATTAACTGCACTAACGCCAACTATAGCTATGGTTGGATGTAATAAACCAACGCCAACTGAAAAAATTCAATTTACAGCTGCTACTGGCCAAATGTCTTCTGCAACTGTAGGAACATTTCAATTAGATTGAACACCAACAGATCATAATATAGAGTTTGTTAATGATTGAGCTTTTGCTTCATCTTGTGGCAACGCTATTAATGTAGTTGCTGATGAGTTTAGACCAGCAACATTAACCTTAACATTTAATAATGAAATAACACAAAATGATATCACTGATGGTGAACTAGCATTCACTTATAATGATTTAACAACCAAAGAAGATAACATACCTGTTATTCTCAGGGACATTTGTATTACAAAATTTACTCCACCAGAACCTGACATTCAATTTACAACTGTTCCTGGCCAAATGTCTTCTGCAACTGTAGGAACATTTCAAATAGATTGAACACCAACAGATCATAATTTAGTGTTTAATAGAGATTGAGCTTTTACTTCTTCTTGTGGTAATGCAATTAGCATAGTTGATGATGCAACTAGACCAGCAACATTAACCCTAACATTTAATAATGAAATAACACAAAATGATATCACTGATGGTGAACTAACATTCACTTATAATGATTTAACAACCAAAGAAGATAACATACCTGTTATTCTCAGGGACATTTGTATTACAAAATTTACTCCACCAGAACCTGACATTAAATTTACAGCTACTACTGGCCAAATGTCTTCTGCAACTGTAGGAACATTTCAAATAGATTGAACGCCAACAGATCATAATTTAATGTTTAATAGAAATTGAGCTTTTACTTCTTCTTGTGGTAATGCAATTAACATAGTTGATGATGCAACTAGACCTAGAACATTAACCCTAACATTTAATAAAGAAATAAAACAAAATGATATCACTGATGGTAAATTGACATTTACTTATAATGATTTAACAACCCAAGAAGACAACATTTCTGTTACCATCGAGAATATTAACATCATAAAATATAATCCAGATTCGTGAAAGGTAACTGAGCAAGAAATGGTAGACGCCATAACATTTGTAAATGTTAGTTATGCACAATTCAAGTCGTATCTTGACATGAAAGACATTCAAGGTGAACAATGAATTTATGCAGACTCTATACTTTCACCTAATGGATATCATTATGGACAAGCAACGATGCATGGCCAAATTTTACAATACGGAAGACAAATGTATGTTTTTAAGGAAGACGATGATTCATATACAAAATATACTCGTGATTTATCAACGGGGATTCAATGAAGTGAAGACGAAGGTTCAGCTCGTGAATTTATAAGTGTTGAAGAAGTCGGTAATGTTAATTATTTAGAATATAAACAATATATTGATGAAGGGGTCTCTTTTAAACCTGATGAAATTAATAAATGTTATACTGCGACACGACAAGATGCAGAAACAACATATACAACGACTTATTATTTTAATAATAAAAAATTAGTCAAAATGGCAACAGGTCAAAGTTTTTTCGAAGTAAAAAGGCAGATTGAATATGACATAGACTATCAAAAAGTTGAAGTACAAAAACCTGATCGTTATGAATATGATATAAATATTGACAAGACTTTGCCATTTTCTGCTCCAGTCCTAACTGGCGAGTTACCAAATATTGACACATCAGCTGAATTTAATTTGGCAATAGATTGTTCTTATTGTGAAAAATCTCCTGTATGAGATTATCCAACAAGTTATATTGAGTTCCGTGATTCATTGGGGCTAAAAATAACTGACATTGATTTTGATGTGTTATTCTATTCAACTGATGGCACTATATTTAATCATGTTTCTCAAGCAGAATTAGATGACGGCCTATATTATTGCAAAGATAATATGATATGTGCTCAAACTTTTACTAATGTAGGTGCTAATACAAAGTTTCAAGTTTTGGTAAAATTCAATAATCATAATGGTGAAAACATTAATGTTTATTGGTCAAACCGGCCATTATAAATTAATCGTTTTGAACCGGTTCAGGACGATAGAAAGAAAAAAGACGATGTTTGAGTCGTCTTTTTTAATTAAGCTTTTTTATCAAAGTTGGCAATTGCATTTGTTTCATCCCAATTTGATTGGGGGATTATATAGACATTAATAATTGGATTCGCAGCTTTTAACCTATCTTGGTAATTATGTAAATATAATAAACCATTTATATATTCATATCAAACGTCATCAGACTTCTTATTAGAGAACTTATACCCACTAACATCTACTCATAAGACGTCATAAGGGAGCGTTTTTGGCTCTTTTCCACCAAGATAATATATAGAAAATAATTTAAGATAATCTCATCATTCTGGTTCAGCAAAATTAAAATTAATTACGATCTTATAGGTTTTCCCTTGTTGGAAGGCTATATTGGTTTGTACCAATCCAGCAGCAAGTTCAGACTGTATAACAAATTGACCCAATGTATAAATAACATCCGGTTTAGGTGGAACTTCTTTTTTTCCACACCCCACCAATCCAATTAATGGCATACTAAAAGTAGCCACTAAACTAGGGATTAATACATGTAACTTCTTCATAGATTACCTCTTATTTTTATTATATTATGTAAAAAATCACGACTTATATATTTACATGTAAATATATCCTTAAATAATTCCTACATTATTTAAATATTTAGGCAAAGGGTATAGATGGAGGAATATTATGGCAAAGCCATCTACAAAACTTAATTGGACATCATTTAAGAATTTATATAATAACTTTAAGATAGCAACAACAATGGCAGAAGTTACTAATTTACTTAAAAATTTTAAAGAAGACGACAAACATGCTATTGCCTTAGGTGTTTTAAAAGATAACACTCAACAACCACCACAATGGTTTTTAGATTATATGGATAAATTTGAAAAAAGAATAAATGATCGATTTGATAATTTAATTAAAAAAAACAATTTAAAAGAATAAATGACCAAGTTGGTCATTTTTCCTTGCTTAGTCTCTTAACCAATTTTAAATGTCAAAACCTTTTGTAAATTGGAAGTCGGTGTTTAGACGGCTATTAATTATGAATGTACAATAGAAAGTGTCTTTTTTCTTTAATGGTATATCTATTGATCAAGAACCAAAGCCACCTGAGACTTTACTAGTGACATCATTACCATTTAATATTCTTTGGATATTGAGGATATCTATTGCTGAAGAACCCAAAGTAAATAGCAAAGAGGGTTGTGGTATTGTATTTTTAAATTTTGATAGTACAATTTTGACTTTGTATTGGACATTTTTCTCTATTTGTACAATGTCTGAAAATAAACAGTTGTTGCGGTAATCTCACTTGTTAACTTTGATCACATTAGCTTCTTCTGGTTCCTTATTACATCCCACCAATCCAATAAATGGCATACTAGCAGTAGCCACTAAACTAGGGATTAAGATATGTAACTTCTTCATAGATTACCTCTTATTTTTATTATAGAATAATAAAAAGACGAGCTATACATCGTCTTTTTCTTTTTTAATCTCTTAGCCACTTCAAAACGTTATAGTCTGTCTAAGGCAAAATAAAAACCATTAACTTTTCCGTTAGTGATAACTTGCCCAGTAACAATTGCATTAGATGCTATCAATTCCTGGCAATATTCATCATTTAAATTAACGGCAGAGTTTTTATCAATCGGTCACCATGTTTCATCTTTGATTGATGGCTCTTCAACATCATTAACATAAAATGATAAGATAGTGAAAGAAACCATTTCTGTGTGCTGATTGTCATCAATGAATTCAATAAAGGTAGGATAGTTTTCATTGTCTCATTCACCCATATTAATTGAAAATTTAAAGATGCCACCTTTTACCATAGTCAGTTTATTTGAAGCTAGAGCAACCATATTGCCAACACTTCCTTTTATTACATTATTTAAATAGATGGTGCCATAGTCTTTATTACACCCAGCTTTATTACATCCCACCAAACCAATTAATGGCATACTAAAAGTAGCCACTAAACTAGGAATTAAGATATGTAACTTCTTCATAGATTACCTCTACTTTTATTATAGAATAATAAACTCGCTCCTTCCGAATACCTTTCAGTCGCATTATCTTATGTAAAAAATCATAACTTATATATTTACATAGTAAATATATCTTTAAATAATGACTGCCTTATTTAAATATTTAGACAAAGGTGTAGGTAGGAGGTTATTATGGCAAAGCCATTATCTAAAATCGCAAAGACCCAATTTATCAAAGAATATAATATAACCGAAGTATTAATTGATAGAATTTCGATTATGAACAAACTCAAAACATTTAATCCAAATAATCAAGCCGTAGCTTTTGGTGTAAGAAAGAAACCAAGAGATACTACTCCTATTTGGTTTAAAGAGTTTGAAGCAAAAACAAATGCAACACTAACAAACATAATTGTTGAAATGAGAAATGGTTTTAAACAAATCAATTCGAGAATTGATAATTTAGTAACAGTAAATAATCTCAAAGAATAATATAAATTAATCATTTTTAACCGGTTCAGGATGATGATAAGAAAAAAGTAATGGTAAACCATTACTGTGCTACATATTTCTCAAATTTCAAAATAAAGAGTAAGTTGTTGACATCTTCCTTGAATTTAAAATACACTTCAATTAGATCATTTTTAAGTGGTGGAGTGTTTATGTGATAACTATAAAGATAAAGTGCATCAGTATTTGTTAAGCAATAACCATCTAAACCAGAAGATATAGTTGGTTGATTATATTTTCTTTGCTTGATATTATTCTTATATACACTAATATCAGCCTTTGATAAATCAAAATCTTTGGAGAAATCAAAATAGAATAATCATCCATAACCATCAAAAAAATCATCATAGCTTGTATCAATAACAGATAAATTTATTCTAAAACAATATGTTTTATTTTTTTCGAATTGACTAGGCAACCCTTCTGTAGCACATACATATTCGCCACTATAATTGTAATTATCAAGGATGATGGTTTGGTCAGGTATTGGTTCATGTTCAGATTCTTCTTTATTACATCCCACCAAACCAATTAATGGCATGCTAAAAGTAGCCACTAAACTAGGGATTAAGATATGTAACTTCTTCATAGATTGCCTCTTACTCAGTCCAACCACGGAAAGCAAGTGTAAATGTTGTTGCACCAGTAGTTTGTTGGGTACCGGTTTTAATTTGGCCACATATAACGTTTGCTAAAAGAAAATCTTCAGGAACTTCCCATCGGTCAATCCTGATTTTTGTCCACTTACTGCCATCTTCTTGCACTTCCACAATGCTACAATATTCATTATCAAGAAGATTACCATCATAAAAAATCTGTAAATCTGTCATGGTTAAGCAATCATATGCAGTGTCAGATCTTATACATAGATATAGATCGTCAATGTCATATTTACTTCTTGAATGCTTCCATTCACCCATATCTATTCAAAATTTATATACAGTGTTAGGCAACAAAATGTTCCCATCAATAGTATCAGACCATAGACCATAATTACGGCTATCAGGGAGAACATCTCAATTGTAAATTAATATACAATCCTCTGGTGATGGTGGAACCGGACTTGGAGTCGGATCATCTTGTCCACCACACCCCACTAATCCAATTAATGGCATACTAACAGTTGCCACTAAACTAGGGATTAAGATATGTAACTTCTTCATACATTAATTATAGGATAATAACAATATAATGTAAAAATGAAGAAATTAGCATTAATTCCAACATTATTAATTGCCACTACTCCATTAGTGAGTTTGTTTAGTTGCAATGATAAACAATCACCATATAAAGTGACAACAAAAGAAATGGAAAATGCCATTGCCTTAGTAGGTGTTGAACGCATTCAAACACATTTTGTGGAGGATGCTTATGATAATAATAAATCAATGTTTTACAAAGATATAGAATTCTCGCCTAACATTTCTCATTCTGTTCAAGTTTGAGAACAAACTGGGATTTATTTAGAAACATGTGTATTAAAAAGTGGAGACATTTATTGATCATATTCTCGTTCATCTCAGACACAAGAAAATTGAGATAGTAGTGAAGCAACTGAAGCAAATTTTGAAACTGTTTATAAATTGGGCGTTAGTCTCACAGAAAATTATCGTGGGCCTGTAGATGCTGGGCAAACATATTCTTTTGATAATGATAAGAAATGCTATACAGCGACATATGTAAAAGAAGGCAAAACTATAACTATTTCTTTTTATTTCCTAAATAAAAAATTAATAAAATATGATCGGGTTATAACATCAGATGTAACTGGTGTTCAACACGAAATTGCTGATTTTACTTATCATAACACTACTCCGCAATTACCTATTCCGGAATATGATCAAGAAGTTAAGTTAACTTATATTCCTGAAACTTTAGATGATTGGGAATGCTTAGTAGGACCATCTGGCAAAATCCCAGCTTTAACCTATAAGGTTGTAGCTGACTTTAGCCAATGGCAAGGAGCAAAAGAAGATATCTTCATATTTTATATCACTCAGAATTCAGGCTGAGTTCCATATGCTAGAACAACTTTTACAATAAAAGCTATTATGGATAATAATGGCATTGGCTTTAGCAAAGCTGATTCATATGAAGAAATGTCAAACAAGCTGCGTTCATATGTTCCAGGCAATTATACTGATTGTTTCATTAATTACGATATAACACAAAACCCTATTGTTAATTTCTATGTTACAGTCAATGCTCCAATTGACGAGAATTATCGCTTTACTGTATATGATGAAGACTATAAACCTGATTATAAAAACTAGGTATAAAACCTAGTTTTTTATTTACTCAGTTTTAAGATTGTTAAGCTTAATCACATTATCTAACTTATTTTCTAACTTTTCAAATCTTAAATTAATGTTTTTAGCAAATTCTTCCATATAGTCAGTAAACCATTTAGGAGTTTTAGAATCATCTAATTTATTTTCGATGTTTTCAAGTCTAACTTCAATCTTTTCAAAGCGAGAATCTGTTTCCTTTTTGTATGATTGAAATCATTTAGGGATTTTAGGTTCCTTTATTCCGCCCTCACGATCAACACAGACAATCACTTTAGGATTGACTAGTTGATCTTTGCTTTGCTTAAATTGTTCTAAACTCATAATTAAAACATCGTGTTGTTCGATGATTTGATTATATGAATACTGTTTAATAAAATTTTCCATAACTCATAAACCATACAATAGTATGGTTTTTCCTTATCTATATCTTTTCTAATTAAAAATAAAAGTGAGAAAAAAGATTTGGTTTATATGTTAAAACGATTGATAGATAGTAGCGAAATGATTAGGATAAAAATTAAAATTTTTGTATAAAAAAACTAGGTAATACCTAGTTTTGATAGCTAATATTTTCAATTGGTTTTTCAGCTTTGCAATCAGCTCAGTCTGTTTTTAAATGAAATCTTCATGAATATTGAATTTTTCTGCCATGTATCGTAATATAAAAGTTAAAAGAAGGGTCATCTTGACCACTCACCCTTAAAGCAGTTTCTGTAATCTCTAGATTAATTCAATTTGAACCTGTTGATGTGCATTGTATGTCAGAACCATCAGCATTAAATATTCATGCCGTTGTATCTAATTTATTAGTAGTTACTGAAAATTTATTTATATCTTTATCTGGATCTTCTCACACAATTTCGCTCTTTTTACCATTTTCCTTAGTACAAGAAGTCATAGCAATAACAGGAGCTATTGCTGTTAAACCTAAAGTAGGTATTAATAATAGTTTTTTCATTTTTTTACCTCTGTATATATTATATTTTGGATCGATACGTTTATATGAAAAAACTTTAGCAAGCTAAGGTCAAAATAGTCAAGACAATGAATGCAATTATAGCAAAAGTAATTTAGATGCAATTTTTGTAGATCATGATAATAAGTGGCAAGGTTTACTTATGAGCTATAACCTTTTAGGCCATCCAATGTATTATTTACAAAATTTTGATTAAAAAAAAGAGGCGTTGCCTCTTTTTCTTATCTTCTTTTGTGTTTTTTAGTAGGACGTCTTTTAGCTTTTTTGTGCTTCTTAGGTCCTGGTTTTCCACGTCTTACAACCTTGTGTGAGTTTTTAGTTTCAATTTGTCCAGTTGCTTTGTGGATAACTAATTCTGTTTTGTGTTTTCTAGAAATAGCTCTTGCTTTTTTAATTGCAGTAGATTTTTTTCTAGTGTGGTAAGTACGGTGTCCAGCGTTATTTATTTTAACGTCTCATCCACCATCTTTATTGGGAACAACGTGGTGTTCATGTCTATTTTGTTTTTTCTTTTTTGCCATATTATCTCCTATTAGTTTATTATAGGAGATAGAAAGCAAAAATGTAAAAGAAAAACTAGGCAAAGCCTAGTTTTTACTTAGTCCATGTGTTCTTGACCAATCATTACTTGGAAATAGTTTGGATGATCATCTGTGAATGTATATTTGAAGAAAATAGGTTTTTTATCTCCTCAGCCATTTGCTGGTGGTGTAATTTTGAAGGCATGTAATGATGTATCTTCTTCAAATTCTAATGGTACTGTTTCTTCACCGTATCAAATATAACTACAGTTAGATTTTCTTAGACCTTTAGCTGTGAAGTATCAATCTCCATACATAGGTGCTGTTCAGTCACCCACAATTGCATAGATAGGTTCGTTATTTCTTAAAGTTGTGAATTTACTTAAATCGAAAGCAAATTTAACAGTTTCACCTTTTTTAGGATGGAAGAATTTGCTTTTTTCATCTATTCCTGCTTCACCTTGTGAGTGGACTACATCATAAAAGTACACATCTCTTCCATATGTATATTTTAAATATTGTTCAGCAAAGATATCGATTGTAACTGCTTCATCATAAACAGATTGTTCTAAGTCAATTAAGACTTGAATTGGTGTAGCGTCTGTAATTAATTTACCTGGAATGGTAACAATTGCTCCTGTGCTTGAATAATCATGAATTTCAAAACCATCAGGTTCGATGTTTGATTTTTCTCCAATTACTTTTTCTCCAATTACAACAACAGCTACATTGATGTAATAAGAGCCAGTGTCAGTGTTTTCTCATGTTAATTTTAAGTCTAGTGATTTACCAATTTTTGGTTGCCCTTCAGAGCTTATTTGAATGTTGTATGTAGTGTCGCTCAAGTTTAGAACACTTACTTCAGGTGCCTTTTCTTCTCTAGGTTTAAAATTACATGCTACAAGAGGTGTTACTGCACCAACTAAAGCAGTACAACCTAATACAGGCATTAATAGTTTAGTTTTCTTCATATGTCTCTCCTTATGTTTACATTATATATAAATATATAAAACAATCATATTTCTTACATAGATGAAAAATAATATAATAATTTTATGTTAATCAGATCATTTAGAATTAATCACACAAAGCTAAAACCGGGCATCTTTGTTCATAGCGTGCAACAATTTGGTAAAACATTTATTACCACATTTGACTTAAGATTTAAAATGCCTAATCGTGGTATCTATTTATCTAATAGTGCTTTGCACTCATTAGAACATTTGATTGCTACATTCTATTCAACAAGTTATCCAGGAGATAAAATCTATTTTGGACCTATGGGTTGTCAAACAGGATTTTATCTTGTCGTCTATGGAAGAAAGAATTTAACTTGATTAGAAGCAACATTGCCTAAACTTAACCAATATATTAATAATCAAGTAGAAGTACCAGGCAAGAATATTACTTCATGTGGTAACTTTAGATCATTAAGTATCTCTACTGCTAAAGCTACATGAAATGCATGATATCAAGCAAGAGGTACATGACAAAAACAATATAAGAAATAAAAAAAAAGAATTAACTATGAAAAAAACAAAATTATTTATGCCGCTATTAGGATTAGCAATAAGCACATATGCTGTTGCTTCAATGGTAGTGTTATCAAATTGCAGTAAAAAGGCAACAACTAATGAAGTTCTAAATATATGAAAGGATCCAAATGGGCTTATAGTTTTTAGGTGGATTTAAACCTGGTGTGTCTGATGAAACAATAAAAAAAGTGTTTGGAGATACATTGACAATACCTAAAAATGTTAATTACATTATTCCTTATGCTTTTGTAGATAAAAAGACAATGAAGTCTACAATTCCCAGTTTTATTAAACACTTTAAATTCGAAGAAGGCTATGAATGCAAAGAAATTCCAGAATACGCATTCTATGGAGCACCTTTTGAATCTATAGAAATTGAATGCGAACGTATTGATGGATTTAATGAAGATGGACGTGGGCAATGAAGAAGACCAGAAGGTGGCTGGGGTTTGCAAGCAATAGGTGATCATGCCTTCTTTCAAACATATGATTTAACATATGTTAAATTATGCGCTAGCATTACAAATTGTGCTAATGTGGTATTTGGATATGAAGACTATGAACAAAATGTGTTGTCATACATTAACACAATTGATATATCAGATTGGAGAATAAATGACGGTGATAACTCCGACTAACTTTTGTCTACATTTAAAACAATGTTTAGTACTGATTTTTCTACACCTGTGCCAGTGAAACCTGGGCAAGAACCAATAAGAGGTAAAATCATTTTAAGATCATACAATGGAACTGATAGTTTTAGAAAAATCAATGATTCTAGTCAATATAGGGACCAATTTAATATATATCGTGGAGTATTTGGCGTACCTGCCGAAACAACTGAGGTAAACTTGAGATTTGGTGACTATTGAGATATTACTCCAAGATATAACAAAATGAATCACTTCGGTGATTATGAATTTGGAAGGGAAACAATAAAAGTCATAAGTCACCAATATAAAGTAAGTTTTTATCATAAATTTTTCCCTGGTTTTTTACCTGCAAAAATGGAGATAGATTTAAGCAAGTGAGAAGGGCAATTGCCGTCTAAGTGACAAATAATTTTTAATGTTGATTCGCACGCTGAGGTGTTCACTCGTGATAGTGAAATAGAAGTTTATCTTAACGATGTAAAACTGGGTGGCGATAAAATCACTATAAATTCAAGGACAAACGGTTTGCACACAGTAGATGAAATTGAATTAAAAAAGACGGATAAAATTTATGTTTCTTTTTTTCTGGGAGTTGACTTGGAAAACATAAATTTTCTATTTTCCGAAACGATATATGAATAAAGCCTCATTCTAACTTTAATTAAATTTTGTTTTGATATAGCCTTACTAACAACAAAGCAAATAAAAAAGAGCTAGAAGCTCTTTTTTCTAATTTCCACTAAAGCCTGAACCTTTTAGGTAATGACTAGCAAAGTAGATTCTACTATATTGATATGCAAACTGTTCAGACCAAGCATCAAAGATTGCAAAATTTGGTATTATTAAGATTAAATCATGGTACAATTCATATGCTTGTGAGTAGTAGGTCTCAGTGAAAAGATAAGCATAGGCGATATCATGTGCATGATAATCTTTAACTTCAACAACTTCTTCCTCACCTTTGTTTTTATATTTATATGAACCTGACAATTCAATATCAATAATAGGGCTTTCGTTTGTCCCACTATCAAACTCATTTTGAATTTCTCAAATATATGTATCTTTAAAGTCTACCATTCCTTTAAAGAAGCCATCATTTTCAATTTGCCCTTCTCTAATATCGACAGGACGAATGATATTAAAGTTAGCAGTGAAATCAAAGTCTAGGATTTGCATATCAACATCATCCTCAACGTTATGTACAATTAAATTTTCTGTGCCAGTTCCTTTAACATGGTTTGTGATTTCAATTGCTAATGGTAAGCGTTCATCTTCTGGTTTTGGTGATAAACGTTCAAAGTTGATGTCCATGTCAAAATCAGTATATTTAACATAGTTAGCAATAATGTTTTTATTAACTTCATCTGTTAATGCACTTGCATAAGTTCATAAAATATCATCTTTTAGAATTTGTGCATTTCTATCAATTTGTTCTTGATAGTATTCACGCATGAAACTATTAGTAGGGAATGTACATGGTGTAATTGTTTCAGTTTCAGGTGTGTATCCTTTTAATAGACCACTACCAAAGCTTTTGTCAATATTAGCATTACATCCTGTAACAACTAATGGAGTAGCTACAGCAGTTAAGCCAGATAGAGCAACAATAGGCATTAATTTATTTTTTAGTTTCATTGTCATTTCCTCCTATTGCTTTGCAAAATATGTGCAAGCATTGTTAATATCACTTGCAATGCTAAATTGAACTATTAGCTTATCAGTTTTTTTCAATGTTTTTGTTCCATTGATAACACCATCAGCAAAGCTGTAGTCAGTAGATGGGTCCAATAGATGTTCATCATCTTGTTTGTTTAACCATAACTTAAGCTCATTGTTATTAGCAATAGTACCTAAATTTTTGTCAAAATTCATCACAAATATCTTTCATGATTCTGGTAATTTACCAGATCATTTTGACAAATCAATGTCTAATGTATAGTGGACATTTCATTGGTTTCTTACATAATTACCACCATAATATGTTGATAAGCATTTGCCAATTTCTTCAACATTAGCAAAATGTTCAACCATTGCATGCTTAGGTTCAAGAGATCATATACCACACGCATCGATTTCTGCACTTGGCGCTGCGGCTTGTCCCAACCAAGCACGTATTTGATTCTTAAATTCAAGAACTTGTGCGCTAGCACCTGTTGTAGCTATTGGGTCTGCACCATTGACACCGTCTTGGAATCTATAAATTACATGGCAGCTTGAATCATAATGTTCTTCATCATCTTCCATACCTATGCGTAGGCTGTTTCTGATTTGTTCTGAAAGAATATCCTTTCTAGGCCCTGAAGCATCAGTAGCATAGTTTCAGTCTGACAAATCAAGAGTCTTAAGGTTAGATGCTCATCCTGTTGATGAAACGCTTTCATCTTCTCAACCAATAATTGGACATGGTCTGTCATGTGTTTGCAATGTTTCAATTGATGCACATAGTTTTAAATATTCAAGTTTTTCTGTTTTATAAAAAGCATTTTTGTCTATTGCTTTCAACCCTCAACCTGTGTATTGACCTGTTGCTTTATCAAAAGGTCTTGACCAATTAAATGTGTTTATACTAGGATTTTCAGGATCAATGCCTTCTTGTCTTTCATTTTCAATCTTTACAGATTTAAATGGAGCATAGGCAAAAGCCATTTGACCTATTTCTTCACATTTATATCCTTCTTCAAAGATAAAGTTTTCAATAAAGTCAGGAATTGTTGTTTCTTGCTTTGGCACATTAACAAAAGCATATGGAGCAATATATGTGACTTCTTTAGGAATCATCATAGTATTGCCAAATTGTTTTTTAATTTTAGCTTTTGTTGTACCCTTTTTGAAACCTAACAGAATACCATCTTTGTTGATATTCAATGTTTGAGGTTTACTATTTTCCATAGTACAACTTGTTATAGCAATAGTAGGAGTGGCAGCTGCCACTAATGTAGCAAGTGGCACTAATAAGTTTCTCTTTTTCATATTTCGTCCTTTCTATTTAATGTAATCATCAACATTGATTTTTGTTGTGTCTAATTCACTGATTGCTTTTCTTGTTTGTAATACATATGGAGCAGATAGGGAAATTTCATCAATATGTAATGCAATTAAGAATGGTAGAACTTTTGGATCTCTTGCAAGTTCTCCACACATGCCCACTTCTTTACCATATTTATGCGCAGCATCAATTGTCATCTTAATTAATCTCATTAATCCTTTATGGTAAGGATCATAAACCTTTGTTAAGTTTGGATTAACTCTATCACATGCTAAAGCATATTGTGTTAAGTCATTTGTGCCAATAGAGAGGAAGTCAACGTGTTGGGCTAACTCATCAGCACAAACTGCAGCTACTGGCACTTCAATCATAATTCCAAACTTAACATCTTTAGCATATGGAATGTTGTTTACATCTAGATCTTTTTTAACTTCATCCATACATTTCTTACAGAAATCTATTTCAGATACATTAGTGATCATTGGCACCATAATAGATAATTTACCAAATGCAGAAGCACGGTATAAAGCACGTAGTTGAGTTTTAAACATATCTGGTTTGTCTAAACAAATACGTACAGATCTATAACCCAAAGCAGGGTTAGCTTCTGCTGGTAAGTTAAAGTATGGTACTTTCTTATCAGCACCAATATCAAAGGTACGAATAACGACTTCTTTACCCTTCATTGCTTCTAGTGCTTGTTTGTAGATTTCAAATTGGAAGTCTTCAGTTGGATAGTCTGTTTGTTTTAAATAAACATATTCTGATCTAAAGACACCAATACCTTCGCCATCATTAGCTAAAACAGCTGCTGTATCATTTGCTGAAGCAATGTTACAGTAGATCTTTGTTTTAACACCATCTTTAGTTACTGATGGTTTACCAATGAAGGCTTTTAAAGCGTTTTTCTTTTCATTATGTTCTTTAGATAATGCTTCATATTTAGCTTCGTCTTCAGGTGATACATCTAAAATGATTTCACCTTTAGTTGAATCTAGAATTGCTTTCTTTCCATTTAAAGCACTATCAAGAGGTAAATCACCAACCATACAAACTGATGGAATTTCTGCTGATCTTGCAAAGATAGAAACATGAGCAGTTGGATTACCCTTAGTTAAAACTAATCCTTTTAACAAAGACTTATCAAACTGTAAAATAGTGCTAGATTCAAGATCTTCACAAACTAAAATAGTTGGTTTAGTTAATTCATATTGTTTTTCTCTACCTAATAAGAAATCAACTACGCCTCTGCCTATTTCAAGAACATCAGCAGCTCTTGCTTTCATATATGGATCATCAAGGTTTGATAAGACTCCAGCAAATCTTTCTGCTGCTAGGGTAACTGCTTTTTCTGCAACGTTTCCAGTTTCAAGAAATTGTTTAACAGAGTCTTCAAAGTCTGGGTCTGTTGCCATGACTTTGTGTGTTTGGAATAATTTAGCTTTGTCTTCACCAAGCTTTGCTTTTGTATCTTCATACAACTTATCAAGTTTAGCAACTTCTTTATCTCTTGCCGTCAGGAAACGAGATAATTCAGTTTCTAAATCTGTAAACTGTCTTGTGATATCGCCTTGTTTAGAAGATAAAACTTTTATTTCTCCATTTGCAAAACCTTCGAAAATGGTTTTACCTTTATAACTTGTCATTATTACAATTTACTTTCTAATGCAGTTTTAACAGCTGCAGCAGCTGCTTCTTCATCTGGTCCAGAAACTTCTATTTCTAGAACTTGACCACATTTAGCACAAAGTGCTAGAACAGTAAAGATACGTTTGAAGTCACCAGTCTTACCATTACATTTAACTGTAACAGTTGATTGGAACTTTTTAGCTTCTTGTACTACTACACCAGCTGGTCTTGCATGAATTCCAGCAGGGTCTTTAATTGTAAAAGAAAATTGTTTCATTATTTTTCTACCTCTTCTTTAATTATTTTTCTACCTACACCTGGGCCAATTGGAATACCTTTCCATTTACCCAAGGCAGCATATTCACTTGGCACTTTCTTTTTCAAAGCACCAAGCATGAAGGCACCAAACACACATGCAATTATTGCGGCAACCATTGCTTTTCAGCAAGCTGCTCCCATAACTGCATATGAAATCATTCCACCTTCTGGAGCAATAGCTACACCACCAAAGGCTACAGCTAATGCACCACCAATAGCAGAAGCAGTTACAGATGAACCAATAACTCTTATTGGGTCTCTAACTACATATGGAATAGCTCCTTCTGAGATTCCACAGAATCCCATAATTAGGTTAGCAGGTGATGCTTGTCTATCACCGGCACCGAATTTTTGTGGGAATAGTCATGTACATAAAGCAATCATAACTGGAGGAACCATAATACCAACAATGTTTGCTGCCATTAGTTGTTGAGGAATTGTTAAATCAGCACCTGACTCAATTGCAGTTGTTAGCACAGCTAACACAGCATAGTGAGTTGCTTTATTGATTGGGCCACCCATATCAATTGCCATTAGTGCAGATACTAATGCACCAACTAGAGCAACTATGAATGTAAATCTAGCTAATTTTTGGATACCTAAACTAATACCATAGTTCATGTATGATAATGGAACATTAATTAAGAACATTGACATACCAATGAAAATAACTGATAGTAAAGGAACAATGATCATATCCTTTACACCTTGTAATGTTCTTGGCAGTTTTTCAAACCATTTCTTCATTTGGTTAACATAGAAGCCAGCTAAGAAACCAGCAACAATAGCGCCAACAAATCCAGCACTATTGGCTAATAGTGTATTCATTAAAGGTGTTGGATCATCTATTGGCGTCAACCCATGTTGTGCAGCTTCAATTAAATAAGCTAGAGAGAATGCTCCAGTCTTAGCAGCAAAGCCACCAACAAAACCTGAAACAATTCCTGGCCGTCCTGCAATCGAGTAGGCGATGAACCCACCTACTACAGGAAACATTAGACCCAGAGCTAAGTCTGCTCCCAGAATATGGAAGACTTGCGCTCCTAATGTCCAACTACCAAACTTGGAAGCAATATCTGGATACTTTTCTCCATATGTCCTAATTAACAACTCAGGTGTTACACCTGAAGCTGTATCAATTAGATATGCTATAGCTAATAAGATACCACCAGCTACAACAAATGGGATCATGTGGCTAATACCTGACATCATGTGTCTATAGAAGGTATGAGCTCTACCTGATTGGTTTTTAGATTTAATGAATTGATCTCCAGTTGCACCTTCCACCATTGTTTTAGGTTTACCTGGATTGTAAATAGGAACTGATGGTCCTAAAGCTGCATTAAGCATTTCTTTAGGAGCATGAATTACTTTAGATGTAGAACATTGAATTACACGTTTGCCTGTAAATCTTTCCATTTCTACAAATGCATCAGCAGCCACAATGATTGTGTCTGCATGTTCAATTTCTTCTGCAGTTAATGCATTCTTAGTTCCTGCTGAACCATTAGTTTCTACCTTAATGGTAATGTTCAATTCTTTAGCAGCTTTTTCCAAAGCTTCTTTTGCCATATAGGTATGAGCAATACCAGTAGGACAAGCAGTAGCAGCTAAGATTCTAGGGAACTTAGGAGCAGCTGCAGCTTTTTCTGCTTCTTTCTTTTCAACTTCAGCTTTGTTAATGACATCTAAGAATTGTTCCTTAGTTGTACAAGCAAGAAGGTTCTTCTTGAAATCTTCTTGCATTAACATTGTTGATAATCTTGCTAGTACATCAAGGTGAACATTATCTTTGCTGATTGGTGCAGCAATCATAAATAAAAGGTTAACCTTTTCTCCATCTAAGGAGTCAAAGTCTACACCTTCTTTTATAACCATTGCCGCAAGATGCGGTTTTTTAACCACTTCTGATTTGCAGTGAGGAATAGCAATTCCTTCACCAACACCAGTTGATGATTGTTGTTCTCTCTTGAAAATACCAGCTTCAAATGTCTCTAAATTACTAATGACTCCAGAGTTACCTAATAATTTGACAGCTTGTTTGATAATATCCGTCTTATTAGTTGCTTTAACTTCAAGGTCAATCGTATTTAGTGATAATAAATCAGTTATTTTCATAAAATACCTTAACTTGATTATACATCATTTATTACTAAACAAGTTTAGTAATAAAAAATGGGCATAGCCCTATAAAGTTGTTTGGATTATTGTTGCCTTGCCAATGATCTCATATCGGCCAGAACTTGCAGGAATAAAGAATGTGTCAAAAGGCTTAAATTCAAAGGATTTTTGGCTAGATTTAATTGTTCCAGTTCCATCTAAAATAGTGATAGCATGGAATGATTTATCATCAGCATTTAATGATAATTTTTCATTAATTTCATGACGATAAACATTAAAGAATTTGCATGAGACTATATGATTTTTATCATGGGTTTGAGCAACTTCATATTGATCATAATTGATGCAATTTAATGCTTGGTTAACATGCAATTCTCTAGGTTTTCCATTAGCATCAACACGACCAAAATCGTGTAGTCTGTAAGTGATGTCGGCACTTTGTTGAATTTCAATTAAAAAGGTCCCTTTTCCAATAGCATGAACTGTTCCAGGTTCAATTAAAAATGAATCTAATTCTTTAACATCAATATAGTTCAAAAAGTCAGTAATATTGCCGTTTAACAACGAATAACCTATTTCAGTTTTATCTGTCATTTTGTTAAAACCCATGCATAGTTTTGATGGGGTTTTATTTAACACATGTCAAAACTCGGTTTTAGCACTTGGATGTACTTGAATTGATAGATCATCTTGAGCATCAATTAGTTTAATTAATAAAGGAAAATCACCATGGTAGCCTTTGGCTACAATATCAGGATTTGCCATAAACAATTGCGCTAATGTATGACCATCATCTAACAAACATACATTTTGACCTAAACAACTTAAAATTCATGCTTCTCCAATTTTATCATTTGTCTTAGCACCATATATAGAAGGAAGTTTATTTCCTCCTCATAAACGTTGTTTTAAAATTGGTTGTAATTTGTAAATCATATTTCAATTATAGGTATGAAAAAGATAATTTATTATCTTTTTAGTTCAAAAATCTAATTGTTATTTCATATAATATATGAAATAAATTAAAAAAGGAGAATTTAAATGATTTCAGAAGAAATACTAGCGCAAGTTAAAGCTGATGCAGTAAAAGAATTTGAATTATTATCAAAAGTTTACCGTCCAAGCTTTTACACTAGAAAGATTGCAGATTATCTAAAGAAAAGAGCACAAGAATTAGTTCCAGGTGTTGAAGTATTTGAAGATGAATACCGTGCTAATTTAATTGATGATGCATATAATGCAAGTACATCAAGTGGTAACATTTGATTTGATGTTCCTGCTAATGATCCTAGATTAGAAAACAATGCACCAATCATCTTACAAGCACACATGGATATGGTTGTTGCTTCTGCAAATAGAGCAGCAGATGAATTAATTAGACAAAATGGTGTTACTTTCCAAAACCATTCTAATGGAACATTAACATCATTGAATAGACAAACATCATTAGGTGCTGATGATGGTATTGGTTTAGGATTAATGTATGCTATTTTAAAGAATGATAAATTTAAACATGGTCCAATAAGATTCTTAATTACTGCTGATGAAGAAGTTGGTATGTGTGGTGCTTCATATTTAGGTTTGACTAAATCTGGAGAAAAAGGTGCACCAGTATTAGGCTACAATTATCTAATTAACTTAGACAACGTATATGATGGTGAAATTATTGTTTCCACATCAGGTGCTGTTGTGTCAGTATATTCATTACCTAAAAACCCTGATTCTAAACCACTTCCATCTGGTTTAAATATTTTCACATTAGATGTAGGTGGATTATTAGGCGGCCATGATGGACTTGAAGTTGTTCGTCATGCTTCTGCTGCAAGAATTGCTGCAGAAATCTTAAAAGAAATTTCATCTCGCCCTGATTTCTATCTATTAGAATTTTTGACTCCTGACTGTGATTTCCACAACGTTATTCAAACACATGCCATTGCAACATTTGCAACTAAACAATCAATTGATGAAATTAAACAATTAGTTGGTTTACATGAAGGTATGTGTAGAAACAAATACCCTGATGAAGTAGGCATTAAGATTAAAGTTGAACCAGCAAAAATTCCTGCTGATGCAGAAATTAAACCATTATCACATGATGAAAGTGCTAATGTAATCAAATTAATGGTAACTCTACCATATGGTGTAACAAGTTGAAAGAATGAATCAACTGGATGAATTGAAACTAGTGGTAACATTGGTCCAATTTGATTGTCACTAGACAAACACGAAGTTAATGGAAAATTAGTATATGATTGTCCATCATTTGCAATGAGATCTCACATCAGAAGCTGTAACAATGACCATCTATTAAAAGCTGTCGATGACAACAAAGCGCTAGCTAAATCAATCTTAGGTAGTGATGACTTAGACTACTACCAATTAAAGAACATCCTTTATGGATGACCTGGTGATACAAATACTGCTTTACTAGATCTTGCTAAAGATGCTTATGAATCTAAAGGTGTTAAATGAGCAACACTAAACCCTAACGTTGGTCTAGAAGTAAGTTGGTTCGTACGTTACAATCCAAACTTAACAATGGTAAGTATTGGTCCAGAAATTCACAACGTTCACGACTGCGCTGAAACTCTATACATTGATACACTAGAAGGATTTGTAAACACAGTTCTATCTTGTATCCAAGGTATGGATAAAGTAGCAAAATAATACTTGATAAGCAACAAAAATAATCTCATATGAGATTATTTTTTTATCACATATGGTTCGAAAGGAACATATGTGTAGCTGCATTATCAATTTTTCAGTAGTCAGGACAATAACTTTTTACTAATTGTCAAAATTGCTTTTTATGATTCATATGAGTAAAATGAGCAATCTCGTGATATATTACTGCATCAATGTATTCTTTAGAATATTGCATTATTTTTGCTGAATAATCGATTGTTCTATCAGCATGGCACAAACCATGATAGTATGTTGCTCAACTAATCCTTCCTATTTTTCCTTTTAGACCAAGCTTGTTGAGTAGTTCTTGTGTTCTTGGTATTAAATAGGCATGACCAAATTGCTTATAAAATTGTTTTACCGCATCTTTGTAATCACGTTTGTGGCGGAGATAAACATTTATTTCGTTACCTAAATATTCAATTCTGTGTTCATTTCCAATAATTACATGAACATCAATTTTTTGGCCAAAGATCATTCATGGAGCTGGATCTTCAACATTTTTGTATCAATTCAAAACCCACTCATAATTAGCCATTACATATTCTTTGACTTGCTGTTTAGTGATTGATTTATTACATGTAATGACATAGTAATTTTCTTCTTCAACATATTCTAAAAAGAGCTTGGCTTCTGATTTGCGAATGATTTTATACACAATGCAACCATCTTTGCAAAGGAAAGAATCAAAATTGATGTTTTTATCTCTGTAATCTTCGTAACGAATTTTTAACATTTTATGTTTATTAAAACAAGAAAAAACAATGCAAATTTAGAAAATTGTCTTATTAACAGAAAGTAAATTAAAAATTTTATATATAAAATTTTTAATTTATATATAATAATATTAATATGCAACAAACCTTATTGAAGAAGAGTTATTTTGTTTGATGCAAATACAATAGAAAAGATAGTGTAATTATTTACACTATATTGTTCAATTTAATTTCTACATATTTTATTTGATATAACAATAAGGTTGGCCACGGGCCTGGCCAAGATAATGGTGGTTCAAAAGTGAAATTAACTCTTAAAAGTGTAAATGCTGACCTTCAAGAAGCGAAGAAAGATTTAAAATCCATCAATGCTGATCTCCAAGAAACAAAGAAAGATTTAAAATCCATCAATGCTGATCTCCAAGAAACAAAGAAGGATTTAAAATCCATTAATGCTGATCTTCAAGAAACAAAGAAGGATTTAAAATCCATTAATGCTGATCTTCAAGAAACAAAGA
>JAKSVN010000015.1 GCA_024427125.1 Mycoplasmoidaceae bacterium
ATATAACCATTAACTGCACAATTAGCTATGTCGCATGCATCATAGTTTCTAGTAGAACTAATAATGTAATGATTCATGACAGTTTTAGGAGTGTTACCTAAAACCATAGCTATTGTATTAATGTCTACACCACATTCATGCATTAAGGAAGCTTTTGTTCTTCTTAATACATGAGCAGTTAATTTAAAAGGTAATTTAGCTCATCTTCTAAAGCTAATAAAGTTATCCTTTATTAAATTTCCTTTTAGTCTTTCTTGTCTAGAAAAGAAATTATAAGCATCTATTGGAATATAAATTTCTCTTTTTTTACAAGTCTTTTCAGTATTAATTATGATCTCTGCAAGCTTTTCACCAGAGATTTCAGAAGTAATAACTCTGTGTGCTGGTAATTGAGAAAAATTGATCGAAGTTAATTCACCTATTCTCATTCCAGAACACAACAAAGTTTCAAAGACATAATAATACTTAATTCTATTTACTCTAACTGCCTTAACATAATTAGGCACACCATTTTCAATTGGTTCTGTAATTCATTGTTTATACTTATCTCTGATAAGTTTTATATTGTCGTTAGTCAGTCTGGTTGTAAATTTAGAAATCTCAGAAGCTCGTGAAATAATGTATTTAGGATTAAATTTCACACCATAGAAGTTATTAAAAGCTCATTTGAACATGGAAACAGTTGAATGACCAGTATTATTGTTTTTAATGCTCATGATAATTTTGTTAGCATTGGCAACATCATTTTTTACATTACCAGAAAAACAATGATGGTATCTTTTAATACCTTCAAAATAGTTCCTGCTCTTTTTTGACAAAGACATACTAAGTAAGTCTTTATATGAAATAACTGGTTTCATAATATAGATTTTACTGAATTATCAGTAAAAAAATTTATGACCAAAATTGCTAAAAGCAAAAAATAAATAACCTATTAAATTAGGTTACTTTTTCTTTGTTTTGGCTCGTTGTTTTATTATAACAACCTTTGTAGGTTCTCTATCTTTGTAGTCAGGAACATCTTTAGCAATACAAAGATTTTTAACAAAGAAAGTGTTCAATTCTTTACTGACTTTTAATTTATAACCACTGTTCATCATAACAAGACAAGAGTTCTTGTCTATATCTTTAACATAAAGAATTCGCCTTGTATTAATCACAAGGTTCTTTCCAGTTTTTGCCTCTTTTACTTTAGCGTAAATTGGATAGTCTAGCTTTTTCATTTTTTCTTTCCTTTACAAGCAAGATCCAGAAATTCATCCATTTCATCCTGCATTGATTTCATTTGACTTTTATGATCTGCTCTCTGAACTTCTTTTCAAGCCTTTTCATATTCGTGTTCAAGCATAGCTTGATCCATAACCATTTGTGCAAATTGCATATTAAATTGCCGTTCGTTAATTTTTTTGATTCTCAAATCTTTAATCATTTCTTGTTCAGCTTCAAATACTTTGGCTAAATTCTTACATGCTTCGAGTAACTTCCTATTAGCTTTATTTTTATTCGAATCTAAACCAGTAAGTTTCTTAAACATTCATTCATCATTATGGTTAAATTCATAAACTGCTCATCCTAAAAGTATTCTTTCAAAATCACTAATATATCTTTTTGTCATAAATTACCTCTCTAAAGTTTGCTGATAAGCTTTTTCGTTTTCTCTTAGATATTTACCATATTCTTCATAAGTTACATCATAACTATGATGAATTGTCTTTTTCATATCTAATTCAACCTTTTTACTTACAAATCTACTCTCTTGAAAAACATTATGTTTGTAAGCCCTGCAATCTTTCGGTTTTGAAAAACCTAATTGTTGCATGGTCTTAGCATATTCTTTTTCATATTGCTTTGAAACAACCATTAAGCTAAGTTTTTCATCTTCCTTAACAGCATTTAGAATTTGATTGCCTAAATTAGCTTTAAGTTCATTTTCATATTCTCATCTTAACCTTTGGTTAGTTAAATTTAAAGACTTATCATTTGTATCGATCTTAAATTGATCTTCCCTCATTAAAGTAATGCTTTCCATTTTGTCTGCAAGCTTCTTATCAGATTTAATAACATAATCTGCCAAACTATCAACTTTAGCTAAAATATGTTTAGCTTTAGTTGGACTTACAGCATTATCCTTTTTAAGTTTTTCAAACTTATCTAAAGGAATCTTAGATCATTTAACTAATTGGTTGTATTGTAATTTCCCTTTTTGTCCTTTAATATTTGCAATTTCTCTAGATAGTTCAATAATTTTGTTTTGAACATCTTGTTTCTTTAAATTTTGTTTAAAGTCATTTTTCATTTCATGAGTTACAGTCAATAAAGTTTGTAAAAGATCATTATTCAAATTCTTTACAACAGCATTTGTAAATCTAATTGTGTTTGTTCTTACTCATCTAGAAGTCATGCAATTAGCTTTAATCTTTCAATCCATAACCTTATGTCCAGTAACTGTGTTTGGTTGATAAATCAAAATGTGCATATGAGTATGCTTTGTGTTTGTGTGTTCTGCTGCATAATAGCATCAGTCGTTCTTATCAAAATGGTGATGCTTCATCATTTGATTAAAGAAATAATCACAAACTCTCTTTTTTGTTTGATCCTCACCAAAACCACCAAGTTGGCTTACATCTTCATCTAAAGAAATAATAGAACTAAAGATAATTGTATCTTTAGCCATTCCTTTAGCTTCTTCTGGCATGTTAGTAAAAGTTTTAATGTGAGCATTGTCTTCTTTTGTGTCATGTTCAGACATATACTCATTAAAAGAACTGTAAGCTCTTTCGTTGTTTACTGGGTGTTCTTTTTCGTTTTCTAGATACTTTTCAAAATTACCATTATGATAGAATTCATAAGTGTGTGTTTCTTTACCTTTACACATCTTTGTTGTGTTAGGTGTAATAAATTTGTATTGCACTATTGGTAATCTATGCATATTATTTTGTTCTTTCTAAAATACTCTTTTTAATAGCAATTAGCTTTGCTAATTTCTCATGAGTCATTTTATTGTCTTTCTTAACAACTCTTTTTTTGCCCTTTGGCACAATTACTCTAGCTTCATCTGTTTTCTTTTTATCTAAAGCTCTTCTCTTAGAAGGTGAAACCTTATCTTTCTTAGAAGCTTCAAATTCGCTCATAGGTTTTTCTTCTGTTTCTTCCTCTGGCACTTCTGGGTGTAAAGGAATTAACCTTACAGGTTTAAATGTATGATCATGTTCTTCAATATTCTTTTTGTATCACTTTGTTTGATCAATAGGAATTGTATGTGTAATAATTGGTTTCTTTCCAGCCAACCAAATTAAAATCTTACCTCTTGGCATTTCCAAAATCTCAGTTTCTGAAAGAACTGGAACAGTTTTTGTGTGATAACTGCTTCCAGTAACTTGTCCATCCTTGTCCTTATTAACAGTTTTTTCTTTCTTTTCATAAGTTCCAAAGGCTTTAGACAAATTATTAGCCAATTCAGTATCTTTAGTCTTAATTAAAGTCATCAATTCGCAGTTATCTTGAATAATCTGATAATCTTTAGGGTATTTAGCCTTTAATTGCGCTTTAGATTGAAAAACAAGCATACACCTTATCTTTTTACTTAACCCAGTCGTAATCAAGTCAGAAAGGCCTGAAATGGCCTCAATATTACCTATTTCATCTGCAAGCAGATAAATTGGTCTAGCTTCTTTGTTGTTTTCTCTTTCTGGTAGCTCTGAGCACATCTTTAAGAAAGATTGAAGGTAAATTGAAGACAATTTAACCTTATCAGAGCTAACAGCCGGCAAAGTAAGAAACAACGCCGTAGGTTGTTTGTCAAATTCAAACAAAGGTAAATCAGTATCTAAACTAATCTTTTGAATTGTTGCATCTGTTAAGAATTTCAAACTAGCTATAGCTGAAGCTTTAACACCAGCATAAGTTGTTTCAGCCTTTGAAACATCGGCAACGATAGACTTATGTTGGTGGACTAGTCCTCATTTATCAATTGAGGCAATTGTATCAACTCATTCTTGAGCTGAGAAATTGTTGAATTGCTTAAACAATTCATAAAGTGTAAATTTGCTTTGTTTGATATTTTGATCCAAGTTAGCATAAAGAATCATGGCAAAGAATTCTTTTGCTGACTCAATTCAGAAGGGGTTATCTTTTGCCCCTTCCTTTTGAACAAACAACATATCAAGCAAGTTATTAACCCTATCGGTTAAACTTGTATGAGCTTTATATTTTTCTTCAGAAAACATATCAGCCTTTTTGTATTGTTGATAATCCTTTCAAATTGCAGTTAAAGGGTTTCAACAATTAGAATTGGTTGCATCTGAAATATCTAACTTTCAGATACGATAACCTTGCTTAGTCAAAAAATTACAAGTCTTTTGATAAAGTTCATCTTTCTTATCTGTTAAGATAAAGCAAGGTTTATCTTTGGCTGTAGCATTTGAATAAATAGTCGGTAAAACAAACCCAGTAGTTTTACCAGCTCTGGTAATTCCATAAACGATAGAGTTGGAATTGCCTAAGTGCTTATAAGCTAAGCCATCAACCAATTTTTTAGAATCGATGATTCAACCCTTTGAGGTTGCCTCTGGATCATCGATTTTTAGGTAGTTTGTTCCGACTTTCTTAAAGTCGGCCAAACTCATAAGACCCTTATTCTTTCCATTGTGTCTTTTAGTCCATTCATTGTAAATGAATATTCCCATTCCTATAGCTCATAAAACAGCGGCTAAGGAAAAGATAGTTGGACTACCTCACCAGTTGTCTGGTTTACCTAATATCACATTAAAAAGTAGATAGGTTAGCCCCACCAGACAAAGTCAGATTACGGCATAGAATACCAAGCCTAATCCGACTATCATTAGTATTTTTTTCAATATCGATTTATTCATGTCAATCTCGTTTCTATAACTATCATATATAAACGAAATCTCGATTCCCATTTAGTTAGCAGGATAATAGCAAATAATATACCCTATATTAGACATACCCTATATACATAGTATATAGGGTATAATTTCCAAATAGGTAATTTGCTCTCACCACATGTAAATACTGCCGTATTTCAAACTAAAAATGACTGACATTTATGTTGGTATTACCCAGTCATTTCATAAAGCCAACCCGTTCCGCCTCGTTCAAGTTTTTTATTTATTATTCATGCCACAAATTATACATTCCGCATAGCTTCATGTATTGCTAAAATTTGTGGTCTAAATAAATAAAAAATGGGCCACCCCATTAAGAGATGATCCAACCCATTACCATAAACAAAATTATTATATTAGCTATTGTGCTAATTTGCTTAATTATTTTGCAAATCAGCCCTTAGCTTAATCTAGTGAAGGTGGGTTGGTTTCATGTTCTTAATGTGGCTTTTCATCGCCCAGTTTTTCTTTTATAAACTCGGTCTTAATTATGACCCAAGCTATGCTTGTGTTTTGTAGTCCTCGTGACTAGATAAAAAGAAAAATAGTCACCCCAGAGTTGCTCCTCTGAGTGTCTACCGCACCCAGTGATTAACACTTATTTATTTGATTTTAGAATGTTACAATGCTTGTGTGTCAACTGAGCATTTTTTATGTCAGTAGTCCCACCATTGCTTCAAGGTTTAATATGATCAACCTCCGCATCTTCAATCGAATCTATTGTTTGACCACACAAAGCACAAAGAACCTTACCATTAGCCTTAGATTCTCTATTTCATAATTCAGTCTTAATTTCCTTAGAGAAGGTTCTTTTAGGGTCTTTCTTAACGACATAATGGTCTAGGATTCTTTCATATTCAGATAGCTTATCTCAACCTTCTAAATGTGGAGTCTTAAGCATTTGCTTAATGTCTTCATTGATAGCATCCCTATTCTTAATAAATTCAGTCTTATGGCTATCATAGTTCTTAGCTAAAGTTATTAAAATCTTAATATCTTTGTATGAAGAAAAAACTTCACTAATAAAAAGGAAAATCTTTTTTGGAAGTTTCAAAAAGTCGTTAAAATCATCATCTTTATGCAATTTTAAATAATCATCTACAGAATAAGTATCTCTTAACATATCTAGAATGATCATTTCATTTTTTCCTCTAGTATTAACATCTAGAACTTTTCTAACTTTATTATCCTGATTTACATAATCAGATAATCCAAGAACGAAATCGCCATAATATTTTGCTCTTAATAATTCAAATGGCGATAGAGGAACCATACAACTATTAATCTTATTAAATAGTTTAACCTTATCAGAAAAAGATCCAGAAGCTTCTTGAATTATTAAGTCATAATTTCAAAAACTCTCAGCATTAAAATCATGTAAATACTTACCTTTATATGAAATTTGGCCTTTTCAAAAGCTTTCTAGTGCATAAATTCTCTGTTTGCCATCAATAATTTCTTTATGTTTTTTACCACTTTCGTGAAAAATTGTAATAGCACCTATTGGTTTGTTTTCTAGAACACTTTCAAATAATTTTTCTTTAAACTCTTTAGTTCAAACTAAATTTCTTTGAATTTCACTGTCTAATATTTCTGTCAATCATTTATCTTTAAAGTCTTTTATTTTCATATTATTTTTTCTTCCTTCTTATGATTACTCTGGCATATTTTGGTTTGCCATTTATTTTAGTTAAATATTTACCTTTTGTGGCTGGTGTAGGACCTGTAAGCATACTATATCTTCCTATAGCATCTAATATTTCGAATTGATCAGGATTGTATTTACTCAAGAAAGTAATTGGAACCCCCATTTTGCCGTAATAGTCACAAGGTATTTCCTTTACACTATCAACATTAATTGCATCATAATTATCAAACTTTAAATACTTTTTAGAATTAAATTCTTCGCTTAAAATTAGTTTTTTATGTCTTATTGCTACATCTATATTTGTAAATCAACAGCACGCTCTAGGCACAGCACCATTTGGTGTCTTTGCATCCAAATATACTTTTTCACCTTTAGAATTAATCATTCAGAAACCAGTTAAATGAAAGTTATAACCTAACCATAATTCATCATTTTTAATTCGACTAAAAACATTTTTATAACTAATGGCATTTTGTGGACCAATGATGATAAAATGCTTTTTTTCATCCATCAGTTTGTCAATAAACTCTCTAAATAAACTGAATGGTGGGTTTGTTATAATAACATCTGCTCATTTTCAAAGATCTTTTTGTTTAGAACTTCTAAAATCACCTTCACAATATCCTTCTTGATCAACCCAGATTTTATTTGTTTTTAAAAATTTACCATCATCTGTTCTGTCAAACAAAAGCTCTGAAACCTTTTTCTGTGTATAGCCCTTCTTGTCTTTAGGGACAAGATTATAGCAAGTATATTTAACTTCAAATTTATGATAGTGCTTTTGTGATTCAAAATAATGATGGAAGCTACTTCATTCAGGATCATCGCAATTGCACCAAATTCTTTTTCCTTCAAGATATGGCCAATAGTTTTGTATTTCATTTTCAATATCTTCAAGGACAGTGTAATATTCATTATTAACTTTCCTTTTTGACTTATCTAGTTGCTTTTTCTTATTTGGCATATCTACTCCTTATCCAATTCATCAATAAGCTTTTCTAAAGCTTCTTTAGTCTTGGCATCACTTGTTTTAGAAGCTATTTGCTTAAGATTGTTATAAAACTCATTGTAAATTTCTTGAGTCTTTTTATCTTTCATTAAATTGTCGTAAAATTCTTTTCTCTTATCATTAGTCATATTTTTTATATTGTAAATTATATTATGATTTATATTATTAAATTATATATAAACAAAAAATAAGAGTCATAGACTCTTATCTTTATTGCGCTGGTTACTTAGCAACCGCGCTTTTCACCAGCCTAAACCTAAGCTAGTAAGCTTACCAATTTAGCAGGTTCAGGTTTCCAGCCTTGAGCCACAAGGAATGGAAACAAGAAGTTCCATAATAAAGGAATACTAATACCGGCTACTGCAATTAAAATAATAAATTTTACCATTGGCTTAGTGCTTTCTTTTAGGGCTTGGCCCATTCCACAGTCTTGTTCTTTGTTCATAGTCATTGCACCAGAAACAATTTTGAATGTAACAATAATTGTTCCAACAAGAACACCTGCAATCAATAAAGCATTAACAACCCAATGAACAGCGGTTGCGGTAGTTTCGCCTCACATCTGAGCTAAAACTTCCCAATAATCTTTTGCATTACTCATATTAACCTCCTTTCTTGTGACTACAAGTCATGTGACTTGTTTTTATAGACTTTCTCGCCTAAAGATTTACAATTGTTTTGCAATTCTGTAAACCTTTCTTTTAGCTCTTTGTCTATTTCACTGGGCCTAAAAGCTTTAATAAGCTTATCACATTGGCCCAGTTGCCAAGAAGCTAACTCTAAGTCTTTATGATCGTTAGTTTCACTAAAGTCCCTAAGTCAGTCTTCAGCAAGTCCTAAATTCGCATGTAGGGCTTCTTTTTGAAACATTGAACATAGTTCAGCCGTAGGCTCTTGATTCCCAGCAATAACACCTTTTTTAACCTCGTGTTCTTTGCTTTGAACGGCTAAAGCTAAATTTAGCTTTCCCATATACTTATCAGCTATGTTAATGTTTTGTTTGATCCATTTATCTTGATCAAGCCCAGAGTTTTCAACTTCGGCAAAAACTTCGTTTACTGCTCCAGATAACTCCAAATAATCTTTTTCTGTGAATGTTGGTTTATTTAACCTTTTAGAATTAGCCATTTTACAACTCCAAACCTTTAGGTTTCTCATTTGCAAAACCCAATTTAATATCGATTAAGGTTTTTTCGTTATCTTTGCATATCTTTTCACAGTCAAATAATTTACCAGTATTGTGTGATCAGTCCATTGAACTAAGAATTTTTAAGTCATGTCCGACATCATTAGCTAATTGTTCTGGAAGCTTTATTTTTAATAAATAATTGCCACAGCCATCATTTATCAAATTCTTCTTATCATCAATTAAGCTATTTACTGAATCACAAATACTTTTATCTGCTTTATTGAGCATTAGAACTAGACTAAGCTTTTGCTTTATGACCTTTTGGTCATTTAATAGTTCGTTTAAGAATCAATCATGTTTATTTTCAAAGTTCTCTTTTTGATAAAAATCAAAAGTGTGTTGCATTGTTGATCCATCATTTGACAAGTCATAATCTTTTTTATTAAATACCTCACAATGTTGGTATCTTCATTCATGATCAAAGAATAAATATAAATTCTTTTCTTTAGCCATATTACAATTTCACCTCAAACTTCTTATCTGCCTTTATTTCATGCGATCAGCAGTCTTTAATTTCATTAACTGCTGTTTTAAATGAAACGGCATCTTTTAAATCAAAGTCTTCTGGTTGTGTTAAATAAATATTTAACCCATTACCAATACCGATCTTTCCAGTAATATGAAGCTTTTCATCTTCTAGATCTAAAAAGTCAATATTGCCCAAGTCGTTGCTGTTGTGAAAATAATATTTTCCTTTTTCTGTTTTATGTTCTGAAATTCAACCAGCAACATCGGCTTTTCTTAAAAGATAACCAAAGTTTGTATTAATATCACACTCATTAACTTTAATGCCCTCAATTTCTTTAGTCCTACCATTTAAAAGGTAGTTTGCAAATTCAGGCGTAATGTTTGTATGATATTCTCTAGGTTTAGTCCTATTTCATCTTTGACCATCATATTCAAGCGAATTAACTTCATAATGAAGTTCATTTGTGTATTTATTTAATTTAGCACCACACAACTTTTGATTATTATCCATGTTGTGTGTTTTAAAGCTTTCAGCGTTTAAAAGTCTGTTGAATTGTTCTTCGTTAAGCTTTTCAAATTTAAAAGCTTTAGAAAGCTCAGCTTCTGGATTAAGCTTATATTCACCCTCATTATCCATGGCTCAATTTCTCATATACCATTTACCATTTTTATAAAGGTAAAGGTATTCAATACAGAAATCAGCCTTTTCATAAAAAGCTTTTTCAGATTTGTCAACGAAAACTTTATCATTAGGATGAAAGATACAAGTATCTTTTATGTCTTGGTTTTGTTTATAAGTTCTATCGTTGTATTCCTCAAAAGTCATTTTTCTTTCAGGGTCAGTTCCTAAACAACTTAATCCTTTTAAAGCTATAAGCTTTCTTATTTGTTTCTCATCTTTATAGTTTTGAAACAAAATTTTACCATTATGGCTAACATAGCCATCAAAATGACAATAAATGGATTCTATAGATCCATCATCATTTTGTATACCAATTCAACTTCTCGTGCTCATAAATACTCCTACGCTGCCATTTCCATGCCTTTATTCTTTTCTTCTATACCAAATACTTTACGCATTTGTCTAGGTTCTTCAAGAATAAAAACTTTATTGTTTTTAAAAGCATTAGCCATTTTAGGCGTATAAGCTTCTTTAACAATACCAACTTTAATATCTTCTACTTGACAGTAGTCAGATACAGCCTTAAGTTCTTTTCCTTTAAGTTCTGAAACAATTAAAGTCTTTAGACTTAATCCTAGATTAATTCTTTCATCCTTTTGAGTGTGATAGTCAACCTCAGGGTTTCTTTTTCAAATTTCAGAAACTCAAGCATTACCAGTATTTCTAACATCCTTTTGGACATTGTCCATAATCATTGCATCAATGCTCTCTGCTCTATCTTTTAGTTCAGGCAAAGTAAAGATATTTCCACTAGGAAATTCATTCATAATGCTTTTCATTTCTTTGTTAGACTTATCGACTCAAATAGTGCCAACATCGTTAGCCTTAAGTTCTTTAATATATTCTTTATTTAGATCATCAAACTTTCCATAAACTGTTACACAGTCTTTATGTAAAAGTCTGTCTTTTCCATAACAAAGCACACCAAATGGTGGTTTGTAAATTTGTTTAAGATTTTTTGGATAGTCAGAACTAATTAAAGTAATTCAGCTAGCACCAACTTCAGCTGTAGCTTTCTTAATTTGTCCAACATTTAATTCTTCTTTCTTTTGAAGACTATCATAGATAGCCATTCATTCTCCATCATATTTTAGTGATAGATATAGTAATATTTCATCCATAATTTTTTACCTCTGTATTTCTTTTTGTTTTGTTTGTTGTTTTTCAACAAGCTTTAAATCATATCTTTCTAGTAAGTCTAAAGTTGCCTCAATGTTATCTATAGATATTTGCACCGACTCCTTTAAGTCCTTACTTTCTGCTGGCAAACTATTAAAATAGTTTTCTAAATCTATTTGTGCGTATGTCAGCACGCTCTTTAAAGCTTCTTTATTTTCTTTAGCATTGGCTTCGATTCTTAGCTTCTTCTCTTTCTTTGCTTTAGCAATAGCCCTAAATCTAGCAATCTGTTTGTAATTAATTGACATTTATACCTCCAGACCCTTTCCACTGCTATTCTTGACTACTCGACCCCTTTCATCAAGTTGTTTTCCTAGTAATAAATTCTTATAAATTTCTACTATTCTGAATTTACTTGCATAGATAACTTTGTCTATCTTAAATTCTTTAGCTTCTGTTGTGCCAATGTTTTGTCCAAAACATCGATATAGAAAAGCATCAGAAGTTACCATGTATTTTTTGTCTTTTATCTCAAAAAGATAATATGTAAAATTTTTTGCACTTATGTCATGCTCGTTACAAAATTTGTTTACATTGCGCAGGATATTAAAATATTTCTTTTTGTCTTGTGCGGTAAGCTTCTTTCAGCCTTTGAATGGTCTTTCGACCTTAATCTGTTCTGTTGCCATTATTTCTTACTCCTTTGATAAGTTTTAACTACTTCACTTAATTGATCGAATCTTATTCGAGTTTCAATTAGCTTGCGTTTAAGCTCATCAAGAGCTTGATTAATCGCATCATATGCTTGTTCTTGCACAAGCTTGCGTGTTGATTCTATAAATTTTTTATTGTTTGCCATACTACACCTTCTTTCTTAAATTCTCAACAGCTTTTCATAAAGCATCTATCTTGTCTGTTAGCTTGCTAAGATTTACTTCATACTTTCCAATCTTCTTATCTATCTCTTCGAGATATTGTTTAGCTCTTAAGAATACTGGATTCTTTTCCATCTTTTTTTCTGCATATAGGAGCATGCCTTCACGCAATATATAAGATTTCTTATCATTTGTCGCTTTGGCAAGCTGATCCAAAGACTCATAATCTCTTAGTGACATGTAAACTTTTTTGTATGGAACTATCGGTTGTGTTTCTTTTTCAACTTCTTGTTTTTTAACCATTTTTAAGCCCTCCTAGCCACTTTCTCTTGTTGTTTGGGTATTTGCTTACCCTTTGCTTCTTTCGCCGCTTTATCGGCTCTAATTTTGCTTTCGATGAATTGTTCATACCCACTCATGTCTGTATTTAAAGAATCTTGTTCTAAATTCTTTTCTCACAAGAACTTCATCTTGATATGAACATCATTACCAGAAGCAAAGATTGCTTGCCCTTGTTCACCAGTCTTTAAGAAGTTTACTTCTTCACTCTTTAAACCTCCAACTTCAGCCAATAACTTATCTAAGTTACTAATGTCGTTAGCTAAAAGCTTAAAGATAAACATAAATTGACAACTGTTAATAATTCCTGTAGTCAATCTAATGATTTCACCATCAGATACCATATCGTTAATGTTTTGAGTAATCAAAACAGCACGGCCCTTATACTTTCTAATTCTTTTAATAAAACCATAGAATCATTCAAGCGGAGCAGGGAACTTCTTATTAATAAGAAGGTGGAACTCATCGCAGAACACCGCTGTATGATAACATTTATCATCATCGTAAAGAAGTCCAAGCTTTTGGTTGTAATCTTTGTTTTCTATACAAAGATCTTCAATAAACCTTAAAAGTAGTCGCATTTGTGTTGTTTTAATTCTTTGTGGCACACCAGATTTGTTTAGCTTTTGAATATTGAAGCTAATAATTCTGTTGTCTAACTTTATGTTAGTTGCACCATTTCAAAGACTTGCAAACACACCATCCTTAGCAAATTGAGCCAAAGGATAATAAATGCTTTCTAGGCTTGATACTTTGTATTTTGACTTCAATGGATTCTTTCTTGCTTGTTTAAGCAAAGCTTCAGCTTCATTAGCAATATCAGTAAATATTGGCCAGTCTTTTGGTTTAAGCTTCTTAAAATCAGTTGAAGGGTAAATTCTTTTCTTGTGATAAGCTAAAACAACAATATCTATTAAAATAGACATAGATTCTTGATCTAACTCGTTCGCATATAAACCTTCAAAGAATTCTTCTAGAAAGAAGAAATGTTGTTGTCATGTATTGTGATTATCTGTTACACCTTCATCATCAGATGTAAGAAAGATTTCAAATGGATTAATCTTTCCACCAGTGGCAGATAGTCCAGAACAGTCGATAACATCACCTTTGAAGTTTTTAACTGCTAAGGTATATTCATTTTCTGCATCAATTAGAAATATCTTTCTAAATCTAGGGTTAACAATAAAGTTTCTTAAAATCTTTTTAACCGCAGTGGTTTTACCACCACCAGATTTACCAAAGCAAAAAGTGTTTCACATATTTATTTTGTCATCAACTTTTGTAAAGTCAATCATTAAAGGGTTAGCACCATTTACTTTGTAACCATATAAGTCACCCTTTTCATCTAGATAATCAGAATAAACAAAAGGGTAACTTAAAGTTAATGCAGTTGATCCAAGCATCATATTGCATTCTTTTTCTAAAACATTGTCGAAAGTAGGAATGTTTGCTTTGTAAGCATCTCATTGCTTACATGTGCAATAATTCATTTTCATTTTGGCTTTATTAATAGCTGTCTTAATTTGTCTTTCTCTTGCTTTAAGACCAGCTTTAGAATCTGATCAGAAAGTAACAAGATATTTGACTATCTTGATCTTTTCATCACCATTAGCCACATCATTAGCTAAATCTTGAATTGATCCCAATTCATGTTCTTTAGCTGCTTCTTCAACAATGTTTCTAGCTTTCTTATCTAAAGCTAAAGTATTAAGTCTAGTAATATACCTTTGCTTTGGTTCTTTGTTTCACATGCTTGCGGTCTTTTCAATCGACTTCATAACCATGTGGACTGTAACATTATCAATATTAAATATTGATTGGTTTCAAAATGCTTGTGCTATTTTAGGCACAGAAGTAATAATTACAGTTCTGTAATATTTAGCATTCTTCTTATCGTTCTTATCAATAACATAGTTTCTTGCATTGAAATCTAAAGATTCTTTGGCTTCCATGCTTGGCATTAGTTTACTAATACAAGCTTCTGTGGCTTGTTTTGTTGCTGGATATACTCTTAGTCCAGCATCATAAAGTTCAGATTGTAACAAAGTAAAAGCTCTTTTAGCTTTATCTTCGCTTTCACTATTAACAATTAAGAAATATCTTTTTTGCGTAATATTATTTGTGTTTTGCAAAGAAGCTACTTCTTCTACTTTTTCAACTAAGTTTAGTTGTCTTAAATCGACATCTTTAACTTTGTAATTAGTTTTTCAAATCTCATGGTTAGTTTCTAACCATTCAAGATTTTTAGCAAAGTTATATGGTCAGTCAATTTTTACTAAAGAAATATTAATGTCATCAGTCAAAGTGAATAATGAATTAAATTTGTCTAGAAAAATTTCTAGTTCATCTTCATTAGCTAAAGATATATCATTTGGAATAATTTCATAGAAACAACAAATTTGTTGCGAGTAAGCACCTTTTGTTTTTCTTTCATAGAACCTTACATATGGCTCTTGTCCATCTTTAGATGGAAGAAATTGTCCAAATGCTTTATTAGCTTCTTCAGCTTTGTAATGTTTCTTTGTGGCAAAGCCTCATCTAAAAATTGCATCCCATAAGAAATAGTAAATCTTTACACCACCAAAAGGATAAGTGATCAATACTGATCAACCTATCATTACAGCAATAACTAATAAGATTCATCAGTTGGTTACACCACCAACAAAGATAACCAAAAATGCAGGAAGTATTGCCGTTAAGGCAACGATCAATAAATCTAGTCAAGTAAACCAAAGAAAAACTTTGTTTTGACTTTCTCTTCCAGCATTAGTCTTTGGCACTGCTACTGAACTTCTCATTATGCATCTGCTCCTTTCTTTCGTTGTTGTCTAAATAATTTAAATTCTTTCTTTTCAACTTGCAATTTATTGAAAGCATCTTTTGAGCCTTTCATCTTATCGTTTAGCTTAAAGCCTGCAAATTGCATCTTTCCACTGCTATTTAGTTCGTATTTAGCTTTTCCTAAACCAAGCTTTTCAGCTTTCATTGCTTTAAGTTCAGAAAGTAATCCTTCTTTATCTTGTTTTCTGATATTAGCTTTCTTCTTACCTGCTTTAGCACCTCCAGCAATTCCTTTAGCTCCTAAAGCAGCAATTCCTACTAATTTACCTGCACCCATCATTGCACCCATAGCACCCATATCTGCTATAGTTCCTTGAAGGCTTGTGCTATCACCCATTCATTGTTGTAATAACATTGACATGTGGTAAGCACCAAGCAAACCTCCAACCATTACAATGGCTGTTACAGCACCTCAAGCTAAGCTTGTCTTATCAATGTTGTTATGACTTTCAATTCAACCAGTAATACTGCTTAACAAAGTTACACTCAAGCTAAATGCTGCTCAAGCTACAACAATACAGAACATTTTGACTATGATTAACTTAACAGTATTGTTAAATTTAGCACCATCATCTTTGATTCCTATAATGGCAGCAATTACACTTCATACGGCTAGAACTGCAAGTTCTATTAGTCTTCTTGCAGCCATTAAGCCAAATAAACCACAGACAAAGATTGCACCAACAATGATAATAAAACCTACACCAACATTAATTAATGAAACACCTTTAGACATATTTCAAGGCATAGTTCATGCCCAGTTAGCATCAGTGTTTCCAGTAACTAATTGATAAATCTTAACTACTAGATCGAATGTATTACATTCACTAGGATCTAATGAAACCAAAATTCAATTTAAATATGATTGTTCACCACAAGTTACAGTTCTTTCAACTCCTCCAATAATGCCTTTTCATTCACCACCATTAAACATTACTGAAAGTAAACTAAGTTGTTCAGTTCCTGTTCCATCAATTCATAACCTATTAAATTCGAGTCAAATACTATATTGTGGATCAGTTATTCAAGGGTTATCAGCAATTTTTATAAAAGGTTCTAGTAAATCTTTAATTACAAATTCAGAATCACCCAGTTTAACTGTTTCTTCTAAACAGTGGAAACTATATGTTTGAGCTCCTTTTAAAACCTCAGATAAACCATTTATAGCAGATGATCAAGATGTTTGCACTGTTGTTAATTGTGCAACTACATCTTTTAATTTATTTGCTATTTCAGATGAAGTAACAACATGACCAGATTTAATGTTATTGGCAATCCAATCCAACACCTCTTTAAATTCAGTCTGAATGCTAGACATATTACCTAAAGTATTTCTAACATTAGAAAGATATTCAAGTGTTCTAGAACACTTTTCTACTATGTCTTGTAAATTTGCAGAGGCTGCTTCTTTTTGAATTTGAATTACTGCCTGTTCAATTAGTTGAATAGCCTGTTGGACATTGGCCATTATCAATTGACCATCTTTGTCGGTTAATTGAATTTGTATATTTAATGAATCAGCTAAACCATTTATACCATTAGTCATATTGGTTATAATGTCGCTAACATGTGCAGCTTCTATGTAATAGTGAATAGTTGTCCCACCAACTAATTCCATTAACACAGAAGACAAAGAAGAAATTAAAATGAACGCTACTGGAATAGTTACTGTGCTAGTAATAGCAAGTAATGGTCATTTCAATTTAGATAAGAAATTGACTTTCTTCTTTGTGGCTAAGTGTTCAATGGTTAGAGCAATAATGAAAACAACCATTAGAACTAAACTAATAATTACTGCTGTAATTAAGAATTTAAATAAAGGTGAATTTACATCTATTACCATTCTGCCTTGTTGTGAATTAAATAGAATTTCACCTAGATCAGCACCACAACAAAAACTAAACGCTTTATAAATACCATTTAGTATATGTAAAGGCGCCGTGATTAATAGCGGGTAAAGAATACCAGCTATCAACGCTCCTAAAATTTGATTAAGAAATCAAAACATCTTCCCTCCTTTCTAAAAATATCAAACCGCTAACATGACAATTGTTGCTCCAGCAACTGCCAAGAAAATATAAAGTCCTTTAATAACCCAAGTAGTTGGATTTTTTTGTTCAATTTCAAAACTTTGTTTTGTTTCTAAAGTTTCGTAATAACTTAGCAATGTTCCTTTTTTTCTTTTATGGCTTCATCAAATTTTTATGATTCCACCAAAAATTGTCATAGCCAAAAAGACAAAAGCAAATCTTGTTAGTCTTTCAAATAATCAAGGTTGTGCAACAATTTGTCCTTCTGATAAAGCTTTAATATAACTTGCATGAACAGAGCAGTTAATAATTTCAATTATTAAAGCTAAAATTCAACCAAAGAAAACAAAGTAGTTACAAATTAACTCCTTTAATGAATATTTGGAAAGATCATAAAAGAACCTTCCAAATCTTTTCTTTGTTCCTGTTTGTTCCATAACTTGCATTATTTGCCTCCTTTATTGTGTCTAGTGCTTGGTCCTTTTCTTCTTCTATAAGCAAAAATACCAAAGCCAGTTCCTGATCCAGCAACTGCTACACCACCAACAGTTCCACCAACAATAGCCGGAACATTAACTTTATGTTCTGGACTTGGTGGAATAGGATTATCACTAACAACTAAAGTAATAGTTTCACTACTTACTTTTAAAGTTTCATCAACTCAGTTGGTTGCTTCAACAGTAAATGTGTAAGTTCCTGCTTTTGCATCAATTACATAAATGTAACCTGCTTCAATATAAATAATTTCGCCTGTTCTTGGATCTTCTCAAATATCTGAATTTGAAATTCCAATTCATTCTGGAGCACCAATTAGTCTATAAGTTGCATATTGTAAACAATCTTTTTCGGTTTTTTCTTTATCAGAATAAACTTCAACCTTAAAGTTTTGTCCATCTTCAGCAACACCGGTTGTCCCTGTCTTAATGCTTGCTTCAGTAAATGGTTGGACTAAATCCATAGCTTCTGGCTTAACATCAACATAAATTCAAAATTCTGTGGTTGATAAAGTCATGCCAGCAGCATCTTTTAAAGCAACATTAACTTTAGTTATTCCATAAACTAAACCAGAAATCTTTATTGTTCTTCCAGTTGTATCTGTTTTAGTAACAGTAGCAACACTTGGTTCTTCGACAGCGTATTCTAGAACTGTATCAATCTTTGGATTTAAAACTTCAACTTGTATGTTATCAGTTGCAGTTCCTGTCATAGTGCAGAAGATTTTTCCAAAAGGGAAAATAATGTCGCTATATCCATCATCTTTTAAGAAACCATTCAAATCTACTGTTGATACAATAGATTGATCATTTGGATTAATTAATCTAATGATTAATCTTCCATTCTTATCATCAGGTTGAACCTTTATAAATTCATCATTGATATTGTAGTCAAATTCGCCTTGAATGTTTTTGTAAGCAAATACATTTGCAGGATTTCCTTTTTCATCTTTCAATATTTGTTGTAATTTTCCAGATATTGAACCATCAAGTAATTCTCACATTACCGAAGGTAGATATTCAGAACAATCATTTCTTAAATTCAATGACTTATCTGGTTCATTTTGAACATTACATAATTTTTTCATGTTCTTATCAAAATGTCAGTAAGTGTCATTATGATCTGGATGTTCATCCTTTGGATCTTCTTTTAATTGAACAGTATTGTCAAATAAGAATTCAATAGGTAAAAGGTTATTTGTTATATTAGTATCAATAGGATTATTACTTGCGTCGAAATTTCCTCTTCATGTATCAACATGCATAGGAGCAGTTTCGTTTTCAGCAGTAACAACATCAACCTCTGCTTTAAAAGCTACTGAATTCTTACCATCATAACCTAAAGGAACTTTAACTCTGTTAGTTAAACTTTCTCAATCATAGCTTGCTTGGTGAGCTTGTAAATCTTCTCACTCACCACCCTCAACTGTGTCTGGGTTAGAGTTTCTATCATATCTAATTGTGTAATGCAATTCTGGTAGAATTGTTACAAGTCTATCTCATGCATCTGAACAATGTTCTAACTGATATGATTTAGAAATATCTGTTCATCCAGTATTTTTTAAATCAATATTGTTTTTTAATTCATCAGTTAGTCAGCCTTCAGCTGGACATTGCCTGCTTTGTGCTGCAATATCATGAACATATTTTCTAACTGTTTCGTAGTTATCATATGTGATAACTCTATCAGTAATAAGTTTTTGTGTTTCAGAGAAAAATTGATCTCTAATTTTCTCATAAGCTGGTTGAACCCTACATTCATAAGGTATCCAATTTGGTCTATCACCATCACTTAATAATTCAGAATCTCATCAATTTTGTGTCGAAAGGTTTAATTTCTCACCTTCAGC
>JAKSVN010000016.1 GCA_024427125.1 Mycoplasmoidaceae bacterium
TTATAAACTCTAAATTTAATAGAACTTGAACCAGCATTAATAACTAAAATTTTCTTGTTCATATTTTTTCCTATCAATACAAAGATTATAAACTTTATTAAGACTTTCTTAATACTTATTATTTTTTGCAAAAAAATAATATTTTATAACATCCAAAAGACTAGATTTAATGCACCATCATGCTTGTTACTATAAAAATTTATTGTTTAAATTTCTTTTTATAAGTAAAGGAAAAAGTGGGAGGTGAATAACTATAAAAAAATTATCTTTATTGCAAAAAAAGAATAATTCTGGCGGTTCATTTTATGCAATCGCTTTAGGAATTGGTATCCTCGTATCAACTCTTTCAAGTTTAGTAATGAATGCTGTGAGTATGTCAAGACCTCAAACAGCACAAGCAACTAACTATGGCTTTCGCAGAACAACTATTATGCGTTTATCGCCAATTCCTAGCAGAAGTTCTTTCTCAATTTTAGGATAAATTTTTGGAGAAATTTTCAGTTAAAAACATACACTCCTAAGATAGTAAAAGTAATTAATTACTTTTACTTTTTAATTTTTAAGGGGTATAATAGAAAGATAAGGACTAACAAAATCCATGGCTATAAAGACAAAGAAAAGTAAAAAAGTAGCAAATAAAAAGGCTACTAAAAAAGTTGTTGTCAAAAAAACAGCAAAAAAAGTAAATAAGAAACTTCCTAAAAAAACTACAAAGAAGGCAAAAGTAGTTCATTCTACAGCACCTAGAATTCAAATTCTAGAATCTTATTCTAAACATAAGATGATATCTGAATTTGAATTTAAGGATATTGAAAAGAAGATCATTCAAACAGTAAAACTTAAAAAAAGAAGTAGAAATGTTGTTGTCTTAAACAAGATTTTCTCTGAGTTTGGTAGTTATGCACTAACTAAAGAACTAACTCAAAGACTTTTTAATGACATTGTTAAACAAGGCATTACTATTAAAGGCTATGAAGGCAAAAAATACTTTAGTATTGCTGATGCTGAAAAAATCTTATCAACTCAAAAATCACAAAAAGTAAGTAAGATTGTTACTCATGGTCCAAAAGGAAATGACTATGATGGTGTTAAATCATTCTTAACAACATTAGGTCAATCTAAGATGTTGTCTGCTGAACAAGAAGTAGAAATAGCAAAGCTATTAAATTCTAAAAATGAAATTGAAAGAAAATATGCTGTTGATCAATTAGTAACAAGTAACTTACGTTTAGTTACATCAATTGCTAAGAAATTCCTAAACCGTGGAATTGAATTTGAAGATTTAATTCAAGAAGGAACAATGGGTTTAATGAAAGCCATTACTAAGTTTGATTACAAACTTGGTCATAAGTTCTCAACTTATGCAACATGATGAATTAGACAAGCAATCACTAGAGCTATTTCTGATCAATCTAAGATTATTAGAATTCCTGCTCATATGATTGAAACAATTCATCGTGTAACAAATGCTGAAAAAGAATTAACACAAAGATTGGGTAGAGTTCCTACTATTGAAGAAATCACTGATGAGCTTGGTGGACAAGCAGCAGGATTCACAACTAGAAAAGTTGCTAACATTAAACGTATTCATATTGACCCAGTGTCTTTAGACAAAACTGTTGGTTCTGATGAAGACAGTCAAATCTCTGACTTTGTTAAAGAAGATGTTTTGACTTCTCCAGTTCAATATACAAAAGAATCTTTATTGAAAGAAGATATCAACCAATTATTTAAAGTAACACTAACTCCTGAAGAAGAAAAGATTATGAGAATGAGATATGGTCTTGAACCATATACATATGTTCACAGTCTTGATGAAGCTGCAGAAAAACTAAAAATTCCTCGTGAACAAGTTAGACAAATTGAAGCTAAAGCTACAAGAAAACTAAAACACCCATCAAAATCAAAGAAATTAAGAAGCTATATATTAGATGAACAGAATTAAACAACTAAGCAATTTAATTGACAAATGTCAATGCGTATATGATGTAGGATCAGATCACGCATTGCTAGCTATTAATTTACTCAAAGATAAAACTGTTAAGCAAGTTGTTAATATTGAAAAGAACTGATTACCACATAATGCTGGTAAAGCTAATTTAGCTAAAAACCATTTAACAACTAAAACAATTAATGTTTTAAATAATGGTTTAATTGACATCACTAAAAAAGTCTTTATCCAACCTGATTACATTGTTATTGCAGGAATGGGTGGAAAGACAATTATTGATATTCTAGAAAAGAGAGATAGCAATATCAACAGACAGGCAAAATATTTGTTAGAAGCAAATTGTGATGTTCATGAACTAAGAAAATACTTAGCTAAAAATAAATGAGAGATTTTGTATGAAATTGTTTGTTTGGATAGAACAAAGTTCTACCAAATTATTTGTGCAAAACCTGGAAGCAATGTTAAGAAATTAACTGCATTTGATGCCTACTTTGGTTTATTAACAAAACAAAAAGATAAAAAGATGTGATTAAAGTTTGTAAAAGAAACAAAGAAAAAAATTGAAGCTAAGAAGTTGCACAAAGTTTCAGCTTCTTTTGCAACTCTATACAAAGCAATTAAGGAAAAAATCTAATGAAAATAAAAACAATAACTAGCTATTTGCTAAAGCAATATCCTTTATCATTGCAAGAGGAATGAGATGAATCAGGTTTTCTAAACAAAGGAAATCTCGACCAAGAAATTAAAAAAGTTTTTACATGTTTAGATTTAAATGAGAAAATCGTTGATCAAGCAATTAAACAAAATGCTAAATTAATTGTTTCTCATCATCCAATCTTTACTAAGAATCCTGATCACAAAATTTCTACATTCTATAAAAGGTTAATCTATAAGATTAAGGAAAATAAAATAACCGTCTTATCTTTACATACTTGTTTTGATAATTCTGATATGGGAATGAATTTTCTAATTGGAACTAAACTTAGGTTAAGAAAATTAGGTTGATACAAAAAAGACAAATTTGTTATTGGTTCTTTTAGTAAAACCTTAAGCGTTAAAGAAATCGCCAACCAATTCAAAAAAACATTTAATGTTAGTTTACTAACAACTAATGCAAATGTTAATGACAAATTTAACAAAATAGTAATATGTGCTGGTGCTGGTTTATCTGTGTTTGAACCAAAATATGATGAGTTAATTAAACAAAACGTTTTGTTAGTGACTGGAGATATCAAACATCATGGTTGACAAGATTTGACTAACTATAAGTTAAAAGCATTAGATGTTGGCCATGATTTAGAAAATTGTTTCTGTGACTTTATGGCAAGTTTAATAAAACAAACATTTAATGTTCCATGTCTATCAATCACAACAAGCAAAAAAGAAAAATCGATCTAATTAGACCGATTTTTTTGTTGTAAAGATTACATCTTTTATTTCTGGATGGACTTGCATCATGTTTGCCTTAATTCCATATGTATAAGTTACATCAAAACTCATACAACCAATACAATGACCAGAAATTTCTAATGTTAAAACTCCATCTTTTAAGCTAACGAAGTTAACATCACCACCATCAGCATTAATAAATGGCTTAATTGATTCTAATTCTTTTCTTATTTCTTCGATAAGAGTTTTAGTATCTTTCATAGAATAGTTATAATATTATATATTTAAGTGTAAAAAAGAATAAATTATTATGTACAACCACAACTTAATTGAAAAAAACATAGCAAAATTCTGAAAAGAAAATGATATTTATCATTTTGATCCTAAAGCAAAAGGGACAAAATGTTATATCCTAGATATGTTTCCTTATCCATCTGGACAAGGTTTACATGTGGGACACCCAAAAGGTTATACAGCTACTGATATTTATTCTAGATATAAAAGATTTAATGATTTTAATGTTCTTCATCCTATTGGATGAGATGCATTTGGTTTACCAGCAGAACAATATGCAATTCAAACAGGAAACCATCCAGCTGAATTTACAAAAAAGAATATTGAAGTATTTAGAACACAACTTCAATCATTAGGATTTAGTTTTGATTATGGTAAAGAAGTAAATACTACTGATCCGAATTATTACAAATGAACACAATGAATCTTTTCAAAATTATTTGAAAAGGGTTTAGCTGAAATCAAAGATGTCGATGTTAATTGGTGTGAAGAACTTGGAACAGTTTTATCTAACGAAGAAGTAATTGTTGAAAATGGCAAGATGGTTTCTGAACGTGGTTCTTACCCAGTAGTTAAGAAACCAATGCGTCAATGAGTTTTAAAGATTACGAAGTATGCTGATAAATTACTTGAAGGTTTAAATGATCTTGATTGACCTGAAAATCTTAAAACAATTCAACGTACATGAATTGGTAAATCAATTGGAACTAATATTAAATTTAAAGCTAATGATTTATCATTAGAAGTCTTTACAACAAGACCTGATACTATTTATGGTGTTACATTTATAGCTATTGCTCCTGAAAATAAATTAGTTACAAAACTAACAACTAAAGATAATGCTAAGGCTGTTAAGCAATATATTGAAACAGCTAAAGCTAAAACATTATTACAAAGACAAGAAGGAAAAGAAAAGACTGGAGTCTTTACAGGTAGCTATGCTGTCAATCCAATCAACAATAAAAAAGTTCCAATCTTTGTTGCAGACTATGTTTTAAATGATTATGCCAATGGCATTGTCATGGGTGTGGCATCTGCAGATAAACGTGATTATGACTTTGCTAAGGTTCATAAATTAGATATTGTTCCTGTAATTGAAGGCAAAGAAAAATGTATTACCACAGATGGTAAACATATTAATTCTGACATACTTAATGGTTTAAACATTAAACAAGCAATAGACAAGATTAATAAATTTATTATTGAACACAAACTTGGTTCAACTACTATTAACTACAAGTTAAAAGATTGAATTTTCTCTAGACAAAGATATTGAGGTGAACCATTTCCAATTTACTTTGACAAAAATGGTAAACCACACTTAATTGATCAATTGCCTGTTAAATTACCTGAATGTAAAAACTTTAAACCATCTAAAGATGGAAGAAGTCCACTTGCTAATTTAGATAATTGATTAAAAGTAGAAGGTGGAATAAGAGATACAAACACAATGCCACAATGAGCTGGTAGTTGCTGATATTATTTGGCTTATTTACTAAAACAAGATAATGGTAGTTATCTTGACTTAGATTCAAAAGAAGCTAAAGATTTATTCAAACATTGATTACCTGTTGATTTATATGTTGGTGGACAAGAGCATGCTGTTCTACACTTATTGTATGCTAGATTCTGACATAGATTCTTGTATGACATTGGTGTTGTTCCTACAAAGGAACCATTCCAAAAAGTTGTTAACCAAGGAATGATTTTAGGAACTAATGGTGAAAAGATGTCTAAGTCTAGAGGTAATGTCATTAATCCAAATGAAATTGTTAAGAATTTGGGTGCTGACACATTAAGACTTTATGAAGTCTTTATGGGACCATTAACTGCTACAATGCCATGATCTGATGATGGATTAATGGGTTGTAGAAAATGATTAGATAGAGTTTATAACTTGTTTACAAGTGATAAACCATTTGGCAAACCAGATCAAGAATTAACTGTTGCTTATCATGCCTTTGTTAAAGAAGTAACTGATGCAATCAATGATTACAAATTTAACATTGCTATTAGCAAAATGATGGTTTATATTAATGCTTGCTACAAAGCAAAAACACTTTGTAAAGATCAACTTGTAGGATTCTTAACTGTGTTAAGTTGTTTTGCTCCTTTCATTGCAGAACACTTATATCAAAAATTAACAAACAAGGAAACATCAATAACTAAAGATTGCACTTGACCAAAATATGATGCAAAATATTTAGTTGCTAAAACATATGTTTTACCAATTCAAATTAATGGTAAATTAAGAGACACTCTAGAAGTTGACGCTAATGCTTCACAAGAAGAAATTGTTAAATTAGCATTAACTAGTGAAAAAATAAAAAATCTAATTGGTAACAAACCAATTAAGAAGACAATCTTTGTTAAAGGAAAGATTTTAAGTTTCATTATTTAATTATGAAGTTCTCATCATTAACATTAAAGCTTTGGCTTTATACAGCTTTAACTAATAATCATTTTGTTGAACTAACTCCTGTTCAAGAAAAGACTTTTAAATTAGTTAATCAAGGTAATAACGTAGTTATTTCTGCTCCAACAGGATCAGGAAAAACATTATGTTATTTATTACCTATCCTTAATAATATTGATGAGAACAATAGAAACATACAATATATTATTGTTGCACCAACTAAAGAGTTAGTTTGACAAATTTATAACAACATCCTTGCTCTTACTAAATTTAACAAAACAATTAAAATTGTTTTACTAGACAAAAATGAAAAGATTGATAATTTGGTTAAAAACCCTAGTCAAATTGTAATTGCTACAGTAGAAAAGATAAGACAAGCAATTGCAAAGGGTGTTAACTTTAAATATTTAAAACAAATTGTTTTAGATGAAGCAGACATGTTAATTGACTATGGTTTTGTTAATTCAATTAATGACATGTTTTCTAAGCTTAATCTATATACAAATGACGTACAAAAGGTCTTCTGCTCTGCATCAATACATAGTAATGTAAGTAACACATTTAAGCATGCTGTTAAAAACCTAACAAGCATTCAACTAGAAAAGAATATTTTTGAAAATAAACAGATAAAACACTGTGTTGTTTATCAAAAAGATAATAGCGATCCATATCAAACACTAGAACAACTAATTGATATCATCAATCCATATATATGTATAGTGTTTGCTAACACTAAACAAGAAGTAGAAAAAATTTATTCTATGCTTTTAGCAAAAGGCCTTGAAGTAGGAATGCTACACAAAGACATGGAAACTAGAGATAGAAAACAAATGTTTTCTAAACTTAACAATAATGAATTTAAATACCTAGTAGCAACTGACCTAGCTTCAAGAGGGCTGGATATAGATGGTGTTAGTGAAGTAATTTCTTTTGGTTTACCAAAAGAAGATATCTGATATTTACACCGTTCAGGTAGAACCGGACGTGGTAAATATACAGGGAATAGTTATGTTATCTATGACAGGAAATATGATTATCAAATTTCTCGTTTAGAACATAAAGTAAACTGATCATATTATTTAATAAATAATGGTCGTATGATTGAAAAGAAAATAAACATTCGTAAATCTAAACCAGTTGTGGATTTAGAAATGAAAAAAGAAATTTCTAAACTCTATAACAAGAAGAACCAAAAGGTTAAACCTGGTTATAAGAAAAAACTTAAACAACAAATCTATAAGATGAAGCAAAAAGCTAAACATAAATATTTAGAAGAAAAATACAACAAGATCAGAAAAGAAAGTTATAAACAAAGAAAGGGGCATTAATATGGAATTTAATAAACCAATTAACAAGAAAGCTTTATTAATTAAAGCTAAAGCTGGAAACAAGAATGAAATCACAACAGAAGGTAACACTATAACTTTTAGTTTTACTAAAAGTCCAATGTGTACTAGATTATTTACAAGAAAACTATCAACTACTTTATTAAAGTACAAGGATAAGGATGTTACTTTTGATCTTGGTAGTTTCCTAGATCATTACAAAGTAAATTGTGGATATTCTCTAGCAACAATTATTCTTACAAAGCTTCAAGCATTTTGTGGAAAACTTTTCACATTAAAAACAAATGCTAGGAAAAATAACATAAATGTTATCTACAATGCAAAATACAAAGATCTTGTCTATAGCGCATATACAACATCATTTGGATTTAACCTAGCAAGACACTATCAAATTTTGCCTGCTAACTATTTAGGCATAGCAGACTTTGTTAAGGAAATTAAGAAAGTTATGCCTGCCACAGGAAACAAAGCTCTAAAAGTTAAAATTTTAACTTTATCTGATCTAAAGAAAGAAAAAATGGGCTTAATTCAAGCAGTAAACAAAGGTAGTGATGAACCAGCTGCTATGGTGGTTCTTGAATACCTAAATAACAAAGCAAGCAAGGACATCCTTGCTTATGTAGGAAAAGGAATGATGTATGATGCTGGTGGTTATGAAATAAAACCAAACAGATATATGGAAAATATGAACCAAGACATGGCTGGTGCAGCTTCTGTCTTTGGCACAATGTTTGCTCTTGCTTCTATGAAGCAAAAAGTAAATGTTGTGGGATTCTTGCCACTTGCTAAAAATATGATTTCTGACCGTTCTATGGTTGTTGGTGATGTTTATACATCAACTACTGGTAGAACTGTAGAAATCACTTCTCCAGACTCTGAAGGAAGAATGATCCTAGCTGATGCAATTGGCTATGCAAATAAGCACTATAAAATAACAAAGTTATTTTCTGTTGCTACTTTAACGGGTCTGTCTGAAGTTGCTTTTGGTGACTTTGCAACACCTTTCTGATCAACATCAGAAGCTACTGTTAAAGCTATACAAAATGCTGCAGAATTATCAGGAGATGGTGTTATTAGTCTAAGACTATATCCTGAATATACTGAGTCTGTAAACAAGTCTAGTGCAATTGCTGATTGCACTAATGGAGTCAAGGAAAGAAATTGCTCTAATGGTGTAGCAGCAGCATTCTTAAAGGAATTCTGTGCTTGCAAAGACTTTACTCACTTTGACATAGCTGGAACTCATGTTTATAAGAAGCATCCAGTAAATGTTCTAAGTTTTATGATGTATTTATTTGCTGTAAATCACTTTAAAAACTAATATCTTTTAAAAATAAAAACCGTGCGTGTGCGTAAAAGCACACGCTTTTTAAATATTTATTACATAAATATTTACAAAAATTTTTTTATTTTTTTATTATTATGTATATAATAAGTGGGAGAAAGTGGAGAAAAGTGGGAAATGCTATTCCTAGGAACTTACAATCACATAATCGATGAAAAGAATCGTTTAAGTCTACCAGCAAAGCTAGTAGCTAAGTTTTCTCATCGTATTGTTGTAGCTTCTAAAGGTTTTGAAGGTTGTCTTGAACTTAGAAGTCAAGAAGACTTTGAAGTTTGATCAAATCAAATCCTATCTTATTCACAGAATAAAAAAGACTCACGTATCCTTGCTAGACAAATTCTTGCTAATAGTAGCGAAATTGAACTAGATAAGGCAAACCGTATTCTAATCCCTGATGTTTTAACAAAGTTAGCAAATCTTAAAAAGAATGTAATCATCATTGGGTTAGGAAACAAACTTGAGGTATGAGATGCTAAAGCATATGCAAAGTTCCAAGCTGACACAGATAGTAAGTTTGAAGCAGTAGCTGAAAGAATTGACGATGAAAACTCAACTAAATAAAATACATACGCCAGTTCTATTAAATGAACTTTTAGCAAATCTTAAAGTTAAACCAAATGGTTTATACGTCGATTGTACAGCTGGTTTTGGTGGTCACAGTAGTGAAATTGCTAGCCAACTTAAATTAGGCCTTTTAACCTGCATTGATCAAGATGTAAATGCCATTAACCACTTAAATAAATTATTTAAAGATAACGCGAATGTAACTATAGTTCAAGATAACTTTGTCAACTTAGATCAAATCGTCAATCAACAAGTTGATGGAATCATCATGGACTTAGGTGTAAGTAGTTTGATGTTTGATGATCCAACAAGAGGCTTTAGTTATAGCCATGAAGGACCTTTAGACATGAGAATGGATGTTGATGGTTCAGTTACAGCTGCTGACATTATTAATAATTACTCGCGTGCGCAATTAATAGATTTATTTAAAAAATATGCAGACGTGCGTACTCCTAATAAAGTAGTAGATGCAATTATAGCTAATCGTGAACACAAACCAATTACATCAACAACTGAATTAGCAGAAATTATTGCTCAAGCATGTCCTGGTTCCTTAGCAAGAAAACATCCAGCAAAAGTTTATTTCCAGGCTTTGAGGATTGAAGTTAACAAAGAATTAGATGTTCTTTCAGAAGCATTAGAAAAAGCTTGCAAGAAATTAAAACCTAAAGGAAGATTGTGTGTCATTACTTTCCATTCACTAGAAGATCGGATTGTAAAGAATTACTTTAGAAGTCTAACAGAAGCAAAAGACTTATATGGCAAAAATGTTCCTTTGAGCAAAATGTCAAAACCAAAATTCAAACTAATAACTAAAAAGCCAGTTGTTCCAACTGAAAAAGAAAAACAACAAAACAGAAGAAGCCATAGTGCTAAATTAAGAGTCATAGAAAAAATATAAGTAGCAAAAATGAGAGACAGTAAAAAAATTAGAAAATTATTATATTTAAGTAAAAGCAATATTGCTTTAATCATCATGAATGATGTGGATAATGAACACAACATTCTCTTTGCTCACCAAGTAAAAGTAGATGAAGCTAACCTACAATTTAAGATTCTTGAATTACTAACTAATGCTGCTAACTTTGTTGGATTCAACATAAAAGAAGTAGAAATTATCTTTGATGACGCACAAATTACAAAGTATAGTTTCACTAACCAAGAATTTGTTGATTGTAACTGTGAAGAAGATATTGCAAAAGAAATTTACAAAAAAGCTAAGATTGATAATTACTTTGTTAATGAAATTAACTTTTTAGGTATTAACTATGATGAAATCGAAAAAGTGGCTAGAGTAAATTGTCAAGTTTGTGCAAGTGACTATATCACATATAAAAAATATATTAAAGCAGTTAAGGCTTGCAATGTTGCCGTAGTTAATTCAACTAACTTATACAAGTTACAAAAAACAAACAAAAATGAAATCGAATTAACATTGAACATTGATGGATCAAGAGTTATTGCTTGTGAATACTATGGTAAAAGACTTAACAATGTTAAAACAATTAACTTGAACCTAGAAGATATTAAACAACACGTTGCTGATAAGTTTAATATTTCTATCAAGAAAATAGAAGATGTTTTAAAAGTTGCTAATGAATTAGCATCTTGTGTTCAAGATGATATTGCTGTTGTTAAAAACTATGATTTAAAAACAAAATCATTTAACAAAGTTAATCTTAAAGAATTATTAGCTTTATATCGTGATGAAATCAGAACGCAAATAAACAACTATGTTGATTACAGAAATTTCCAAACTATTCAAGTTATTTCTAATCAACCAATCAATGCAATTGATGGTTTTGAATTTGTTGTTAATGAAGATGTTTGCTTAGATGGTATTAATCTAGACAAAATTGTTAGCTTAGCTAACATTGATATCAATGCCAATGAAATTACTCAATTTAACTTTGAAAACAAAATTAAGCCAATTAATTTGCCAGCATAGGAGTAGATCATGGAAGATAATCAACTAAATCAAAATTTCACTCAACCAACAGATGTTGAACAACAAACTTCAAACCAAGAAGTTGTTAGTCAACCATCAACTAATCATACATTTACTAATATTGATCTAGACAAAGAAGGTAATAATAATTTTAATATTAAAGTAATTGGTATTGGTGGTGCTGGTTGTAACGTCATCAATCATATTGCAGCTAATCATAAAAATATTACAGATGCTGCAAAGATTTATGCTCTTAACACTGACTTATGTTCATTAAAATTAATGAAGAATGTTCCTAACATCTTCCTTCTTAATAAAGAAGAATTAAAAGGTTATGGGTCTGGAGGAAATCCAGATGTTGGTAAACAAGCTGTCCAACATGATGCTGAGGCAATTAAAGCTGAACTACAAGGAACTGATATCTTATTTATAATCGCAGGAATGGGAAAAGGAGCCGGATCTGGTGGAGCACCAGAACTTGCGCAAATTGCCAAAGAGTTAGGTATCCTAACTGTTTCAATTGTTAATATGCCATCAGTTGCTTGTGAAGGGAATGTTATTTACAATAATGCTTTCAATTCTTTACAAACATTAATTGTTTACTCTGACTCTGTCACAACAATTAGTAATGAAAGAATTATTAGTAATAATAAAGATATCAGTTTCTATGATGCTTATCAATTGGCTAATGAAGAGATTGCCGATATTATCGAAGATATCATCAACATTATCTTTAAACCAAGCACAATGAACATTGACTTTGCTGATTTAAAAACTTTCTTTAAAGAAAACAAATTCTTCATGGCTAATAGATTAACTCTAGATAGTAGCACAAATAGCCAAATGAGAATCAGAGAAGCTATAGCTTTAAAAATCAAACGTAGCTTTGGTGATGTAAACATCAACAACTGTAAACAAGTTATTGTAAACATAAGTTTATCTAAGGAAGCACCAACATCAATCCTTGCTGATGTAAACAAGTCATTTGCAGAAATTACTAAGAATGATAAACTATCACTCGTAGCAGGCGTAAACTATAATGACGAAAAGAAAATAGAGATATCATTCTTACTAGCAGGAAAGAACTATGCTTCAGACTTTGACAATGCATTTGAGGGCGATAGCGGCTTACAAAACTCATGAGCCGTCCCAACAATCAAAGTTGAAGCTGTCGAGGATTCTGGTGCAAATGAATATGATAATTTAATGAAAGATGTGGATGAAGCTGCCAAACCAACTGAAGATATTTTAAACAAAGACAAGAATACAGGAGAATAATTATGGAAATAGAAAAAATTAAAGTACAACCAACTGAAAAAATTGTAGTTGAACAAGATGACAACTATGAACAAACTCTAAGAGAGTTAACTAAGGAAGAATTACTTCATAAATTAAATTACGAAGAAACTAATCCTGAAAGAATTAAACTAATCAAGAAGATTCTTAAAACTAAAGCATAATCGTAGATTAGGATTAAAAAAGAAAGATTAGCACTTTTTGTTTAGAGTGCTAATTTTCTTATATAATATACATAATAATATTATTTATGGCAAACAAAAGAGACTATTACGAAGTATTAGGAATCAGCAAGGATGCTACAGAACAAGACATCAAAAAAGCTTTTAGACGTCTTGCTATGCAATACCATCCTGACCGTAACAAAGCACCTGATGCAGAAGAAAAGTTTAAAGAAATTAATGAGGCGTATGCTGTATTATCAGATAAAGATAAACGTGCAACATATGACCGTTTTGGTTTTGAAGGACTAAACCAACAAGGTTTTTCTGCAGGAAACCCTTTTGATATTTTTAATGAATTCTTTGGTGGTGGTAGAGGTGGAGTTAAATTCTCCTTTGGTGGAGACGAAGATGTTGATTTAGGTGACATCTTTGGTGGATTATTCGGTGGAGGTAGAAGAAGAACTTCTAGACGTTCTAACCAAGTAATTATTCCATATGAATTAAATATCCAAACTGAAATCAATATTGATTTCTTAGATTCTGTTTTAGGCTGTAACCGTGATATTACATTAAAAATAAAATCTGCATGTGATGAATGTAAAGGAACAGGTGTAGCTAATGAAGAAGGTGCAGAAGTAACTTGTTCGCACTGCAAGGGTAGTGGTATTTTAATTCAATCAAGACGTACACCATTTGGTGTAATGCAAAGCCAAACAACATGTCCATATTGTAATGGAACGGGAAAGGTTGTTAAAAAACCTTGCCCTAAATGTAAAGGTAAGAAATATCATGAAGAACTAAAGACCTATGAAATAGAAATAGATCCAGGTATTGAAAATGGACAAGTTGTAAAAATTGCTGGTAAAGGTCATAGCTATAAAGATTACACAGGTGACCTATATGTAAGAATCAATGTTACACCAAGTAAGATCTTTGAAAAAGATGGTAAGACACTATATACACAAGTAGTCATCGATCCTTTAAAAGCAATAACAGGTGGAGAAATAGATATTCCTACACCATATGGTTTTAAAAAGCTAAAACTACCAGCAGGAACTGCTGATGGACAACAATTTGAAATTGCTAATTCAGGAATTAAGAATATTAAATCTAAACTCTTTGGTAAAAGTAATGGAACATTAATTGCTATTATCAAATATGCAACACCAAATAAATATTCAAAAGATGAACTAGAAACATTAAATAAAATATTAGAAAAGAACAATAATAATGATCAAGTTACAAAATATTATGATCAAGCTAAGAAGGAGATTCAATAATGAGCAAAAAAGATAAAAAAATCGAACCAAAGAAAGAACCTAAGAAAGAAACTGCACCAGTTGCAGAAGAATCTCAAGAATCTAAATTGGCAAAAAAGATCATAGATCTTGAAACAACTTTGTCTAACAAGGACAAAGAGATTGCTGATCGTGAAAAAATCATTCAAGCTCTTAAAAATGATTTAACTACTCTAGCTAATGAATACAAGAATCAACTGATTCTTAAGATGGATGAAGCAAACAAACTTATCAAACTAAAGCAAGATGAAAATGATGCTAAATTTAAAGCTAACCTAGCTGAAGCTAAGAAGTATGCTTTTAAAGACCAAGCTCTAGATCTAATTGATGTCATTAACCAATTTGAAATTGCATGTAACTATCAATTAACTGATGAGAAGTTGATAAATTATCAAAAAGGTTTCAAAATGTTTTTAACTAAATTCTACAATTTATTGGAAGACTGACACATCACTCAAATCAAACCTGAGGTAGGCCAAGAATTCCAACCTGCTGTTATGGAATGCTTTGAAACTGTTCAAGATCCTTCTAAACAAAACAACATTATTGTTGAAGTTATCCATACTGGATACAAACTATATGACCATATTTTAAAACCCGCTTTAGTGAAAGTGATTAAGAACAATTAAATTATTAGTATAATAATTTAATAGTCGAGGTTTTTTATATGAGACACGTAGATATTGCTAAAGCAATAAGAGACCAAAAATTGATTGGTCAAGAAGTTACTATCGAAGGTTGGGTAAAGTTCAACCGTGATAGTGGTAAGATTGTATTTATTGCAATGAATGATGGTACAACCATCAAGAATCTTCAAATTGTTTGTAAACCTGAAAACTTATCTAACTTTGATAAAATCAAAGGTTTTAGATTAGCTTCAGCTATTAAAGTTAAAGGAAACTTAAAACCTGGCAGAGAAGCAGGTAGTGTTGAACTAGAAGCTAAAGAAGTAAAACTTCTTAAGCTTGCTGATGAAGATTATCCATTACAAAACAAGGAACATACAAATGAATTTCTAAGAGAAATTGCTCATTTAAAATCTCGTGCAACTACAACTCAAGCAATTCAAAGAATTAGAACTGAATTAGCTTTTGCTATTCATCATTTTTTCCATACTAAAGGTTTTATTTACCTAGCTAGTCCAATCATTACAAGTAATGACTGTGAAGGCGCTGGAGAAAACTTTATTATTCAAGATGATCCAAACAATTCTTTCTTCCAAGGTGTTAAAGCAGGATTAACTGTTTCAGGACAATTAAATGCTGAAGCTTATGCTTTAGGAATGAAAAAGGTTTATACCTTTGGTCCAACATTCAGAGCTGAAAGAAGTCATACAAATAGACACTTAGCTGAATTCTGAATGGTTGAACCAGAAATTAACTTTATGAACTTAAGACAACTAATGATGTTAATTGAGCAAATGTTCAAAAATATTGTTGGTAAAGTTTTAGATAAATGTAAAGATGAAATTCAATATTTAAACAAGAAGTACAACAACAATACTTATGAAGTATTAAACTCTTTGTTAAACAAAAAGTTTGTTAAATTAGATTATGCAAAAGCTGTTGATATTTTAAAAGAAGCTATTGCTAATGGTCATAAGTTTGAAGATGCTAACATCTTCTTTGGTAAAGACTTTGCTTCAGAACATGAAAGATATTTATGTGAACAACATTTTAAAGCACCAGTCTTTATCGTAAACTTCCCTAAAGAAATCAAAGCTTTCTATATGAAAGCTAACCCTGATGGTAAAACTGTTGCAGCTTGTGACTTATTAGTTCCTGGTGTAGGAGAAATCGTTGGCGGTAGTCAACGTGAAGATGACTATAACAAGATTGTTAAACGTTGTGAAGAAATGCACATTGATACTAAAGGTTTGCAATGATATCTTGATCTAAGAAAGTATGGATACTTTAGATCTGCTGGTTTTGGTTTAGGATTTGAAAGATTCTTAATGTACATTGCTGGAGTAGATAATGTAAAAGATGTTATCCCATTCCCAAGATATGAAGGAGAATTGAGGTTCTAATATGAATGGTCAAAAGAAAATCTTTTGTAAACAAAACATTCCTAACATGTTATTAGTGTTAAGGATGCTTTTAGTTCCAGTAATTATTGGATTATTGATTGCTGAAAAATACAATATAGGAAATAACCCTGTTATTTACCAACTTATCAGTCCTTTTAAAACTAGTAGCGGTGAAAAATATAGTGAAGTTCATTTATATTTCTTACTTGCTGCAATCTTCTTTGTGATTGCTTCAATCACAGATTTCCTTGATGGAAAGATTGCAAGAAAATTTAATTGAGTGTCTGATTTTGGAAAACTATGAGATCCAATTGCAGACAAAGTTTTAGTTAACTCTGTCCTTATTTGCTTTGCATGAATGACAATTGTTCCTATCTTTGTTCAAGTTGTCATGATTGCTAGAGATGTTTGTGTTGATGCACAAAAGATGGTGGCTGCTAAAAAAGGAACTGTGGTAGCAGCAAACTATTGAGGAAAATTCAAAACTGTTTTACAAATGATAGGTTTAGTCTTAATATTCTTCTTCTTTAACTGTCCATATTGAAAAGTACAAATGGAACCTGCTTATAAAGGTTTATATTGAGGTGTACAAAACTTAATGATGTATTTAGCAACAGTTATGTCTGTAGCTTCAGGAATCATTTACTTTATCGATATTAATAAGGCATTAAAAAACAATGGAAAACAAAATTAATGAGCAAATAATTAAGAAATTAAATGATTTACATTTAACTATTAGTACATGTGAATCTATGACTGGTGGAGCAATTGCTTCTAACTTAGTTTTAGTAGAACATGCTAGTCAATCATTTTTAGGTTCTTTAGTAACCTACCATGCTAATGCTAAAATGAAATTAGCAAAAGTAGAACAAGAGCTTATTGACAAACATGGTACAGTTTCTATAGAATGTGCTAGAGCTATGGCAAAAGGTTGCCAAAAAGCTTTTAAATCAGATATTGCTATATCTGTTACTGGAAATGCTAGTACTGATCATCCAATTGAAGGTCAACCAAGTGGTATGGCTTTTATCTGCATTATGCTTTTTGATAAAGTCTATGGCCTTCAATTCACTTCTCAATACAATGATAGGGTAGATACGATTAATCAATGCGTAGCATTTACTTTATCTGAATTATGAGAATTAATTAAGGATCTTAAGAAATAATATGGAAATTGCTCTAATTGTTGGATTTTGTTTAGTTCTAGTTTTAGCATTAGCTGGAGGTTTTCTAGCTTTTTCTAACTATATATATAGTAAGAACAGAATCTTTAGTAAAACAAAATACCAAGTTTTGTGAATAACAATTGCTGGTTTTATGTTTATCTTTATGCTTATAGCAGGTATTTTGTTTGCTGTTAATAAACCAACTAAATATAGTTGTGCATACATTGGTTTAAGTTTTACTAATTTTGCAATTAGTGCCATTTATCTAGTTTACTTCTTGGTTCTACCAAAATTAACAAATGGCAATAAAATTAGCTATGACAAAATCTTGAATGTTGATTATGATCAAAAAGTTAAAGAAATATTAAATAAGATTGGTGACTTAGAATCACATAAAAATAACTTATTAACTAAGCACTCAAAATACTATCAAGAAATGCTTAGTTTCTACGAAAGTATTCTAAATCGAGCAAAAAATAAAGAAATATCTTTAGTTGAAAAAATGGCTGATATTGTAACTTTCAATGACGCTTTTACTCACAAATGATGCACTAAAACGAATTATTATCAAACTTACTTAACTTTTAAATTTTGTAACATTTTGAAAAGTTTTTCCTAACTTTTATCTCATAGTAGATAAAGGTGTGTATGGAGAAAAATAAACATATGCAAAATCAAAAATTATTTGAACAAACAATTAAAGAACTAGAGACTCAATTTGGCAAAGGCTCAATTATGAGTCTTGACAGTTCAAAAGCTATTGCTTGTGAAGTTATTTCCTCTGGTAGCATCAATTTAAATAAAGCTACTGGTGTAGGTGGCTACCCTAAAGGTAGAATCATTGAAATCTATGGAAACGAAAGCAGTGGCAAAACAACGTTAGCATTGCAAGCTGTTGCTAGCTGCCAAAGAGCAGGTGGCAAATGTGCTTATGTTGATGTTGAACATGCTTTGGATAGTAAATATTGCATAGCCAACGGAGTTGACACTAAAAAATTATTATTAGCTCAACCAGAAACTGGTGAACAATCATTTGCCATTGTAGAAGCACTAATCAAAACAGGAATGATCGACTTAATCGTTGTTGATTCAGTCGCAGCCTTAGTTCCTGAAGCAGAATTAAATGGTGAATATGAAGATCAAAATATTGGCCTTCATGCTCGTTTAATGTCTAAAGGATTAAGAATTCTTCAAACTGTTATGGCTAAATATAAGACAACTGTTATCTTTATTAATCAAATAAGAGAAAAGGTTGGAATACTATTTGGTGATAACAAAACAACACCTGGTGGATGAGCAATGAAGTTCTATTCTAGTTTGAGAATTGAATTAAAAAGAATAGAAGCTTTAAAATCAGGTACCAATATTATTGGTATAAGATCATTAGCAAGAGTAGTTAAGAACAAAGTTGCACCACCAATGCAATCTTGTTATCTAGACATCTACTTTAATAAAGGGTTTGATAATGTTGCAGAAATCATTGAAATTGCTATTGCAAGCAACATTATCCAAAAATCTGGTTCATGGTTTTACTTTGGTGAAACTAAATTAGCTCAAGGTAAAGAAGGAACAATTAAATTCCTTACTGATACTAAAAATAGAAAGATTTTTGAACAAGTAACAAAGTTAGTATTAAAACCAATGTAGTTTCTCTTGTACGCTGATATAATCGTAATGAAGATTAAAGAAATGAAATCAATTCTAAAATCTAACAAATATGATAATTGCGAATGCAATTTCAAGCTCAAAGGTGGTCATAAGATCACTCTTGAGGATGTTATGAAAGAAATGCATAAAGGCTTTAATAGACTTGATGCAAGAATTGATAATTTAGAAACTAGATTTGATAATTTAGTTAAAGTTAATAAGTTAAAAGAATAAAAAAAGGACTAAGCTGTAGTGAACCCCAAAACGGTGACACTATAAAAAACGGAAAATTCCTTCAATCAC
>JAKSVN010000017.1 GCA_024427125.1 Mycoplasmoidaceae bacterium
TATGTATGTATGTATGTATGTATGTATGTATGTATGTATGTATGTATGTATGTATAAGGCTACACGATTTTTTAAAATCATGTCAAGTATTTTGTTATTATTTTTCATATTTATATTTCCTTTCTTTATTAATTAACTATTATTGGGACTAAATCCCATTTATTAATATCAAAACTTTCTCCTCTAGTAATAGCTATTTTACACTCATAAATTGCATTATTATATATAACCATATCACCGACAGCATATGTTGAACTAGAACTATATGTATCAGTATCAAGACCTAATATTGAATATATTACTGCTTTATCAACTTTACTAGAAATATCTTGGTGTTGTGTAAGATAACCACTATCATTTTGAAGTTGACTAACTTTTATTGGAATTATTCCTTTAATTTTATTGACTAATCTTTCTAATCCAGATTTATTTAAATAGGTCTTACTCACATTGATTACCTCCTATGCAAATAATGCATCTATTTCAGCATTTGATATAGCTACTAAATCTGAATTTAATACATATCCAGATAAATCAACAAAAGAAGATAATACATCATACTTATAAGTACTACCAGTTGTATTAATTATTACAACATTAGTACCAGCTGGATATGATTTGCCAGCTCCTTCTACGAAATCAGATGTAGTAGTGAAACTATTTGTAATATTATAAACAAAACCTTCATTAGCTTTAATCAAAGATGGTAGACTAGCAAATGCAATAGATCCTTTTGCTTTATAAGTACTTGAAATTTTGCTATCAATTGCGCTAGAAACATCATTAGCAGTTTGATAACCACTATCATTTTGAAGTTGGCTTACTTTTGTTGGTATTTCTCCAGATACATCTGCGCTTACAACTCCATCACTATCAATACTTAAACCATCACCTATTTTTATTCCACCTAAATTATTAGCACTTGCTTTTGGCAAAGTATAATTTTGTAATGAAGCTAATTTTGTTTTTTCTTCATTTGTATAGTCATTAGTTGATAATCCTTTCCCATCTTCTTTATCTACTTTATTAGAAATATCTTGATGTTGTGTAAGATAACCACTATCATTTTGAAGTTGGCTTACTTTTGTTGGAACTGGTATATTTGCAATCTTATTAGTTGGGGTAATAGTATTACCATTAACTTGGATACCAGATAACACATTTTTTTCTGCTCCTGATTCGGTACCAGCTAATTTTGTTTTTTCTTCATTTGTATAGTCATTAGTTGATAAATTTTTACCTGCTACTTTCGCAACGTAAGTTGCATCAAGTTTAGTTTTTAAATGACTCATGCCATCTAAATCTAGATACTTTTTACTCATTTTTCATTCCTCCTTTTTTAATTGAATAATGCATCTATTTCTAAATTTGTTATTCTTTCCTCAGCATAATCACCTTTAGGTTGCAACCCTAAATCTTCGGATGATTTATTATTTTTTAATTCTATACTATTAATCATTGGTTTGTTACTAAGTTTATCATAATCTTTAGTTCCAGAAGTATTGTTTTTTATTTCAAATTCTATATTATTATTTTCATCTTCCACATTTATACCAATAGGTTCTTTAATATTTGTTATTGTCATTGATATTGAATTATTCATTGTCAATCACCTTATCATATAAATTGTCAAACACATTAATAGTTCCAACTGTAGATACATCACGTTCATGATCATTGTAATAAATATTGACTTGGATTAAAGCTTCTCTTGGATCTCTAACACCTCCTACAAATTTACTAGTTTCTTCTTGGGAAAGAGAAATAATAATTGTATCGTTTTCTGTGTCAATTTCTAGGTCGTTTTCATGTTTATTAACTTTTGTTATCCCATTTTGAACAATACTTACTACTATATGACTATAATCGTACAAAACACCTGTTGGTTTTAATAAAAGTGGTATATCAACTGTTTCAAATCTATAAAAACAAGCCATTATTCATCACCTGCTTCATCAGAAACTAATATTGGAATAAAATTCCATTTTGAAATATCAAATGTTCCAGTTACATTATCTTCAATACATTCATAAACCTTATGATTCTTAACAACTATATCACCTACATTATAAATAATACTAGAGTTATATGTGTCAATCTCTATTCCCATTGCTGTTCTCATATTGAAAATTTCATCTTGCAAATGACCAGCAACATCGCCATCTAAGACTACTTGCAGTCCTGAAAACCAATTATTAAACATTACCTCATATTGTTTAAATATATTATGCGTGTCTAATGATAAAACAGCTTGTGTAACATTCCCACAATCTGAAGTAAATCTAGTATCTGTTATCATTTCACTTGTTATTCTAGTGCTTTCTGCTGGAATTAAAATATTAGCCAATCTCAAATCGTATATATTACCAGAACGAACTATGTTAGGTTGACTTGGTTCTGTAGCAGTTGAACCTTCAAGTATTTGAACAGTTATTTGTCTATTAGATAGATCTAATCTCAAAATAACACTATCAATTCTAGATAATGTTGAATCTGCATCAGATATATCTAATGTTTTAACTGCATTTAATTCATAACTATAACCTTCTATATTAGCCTGACCAACTGATACAGATACTGTCATATTATCGTTAGCAACTACTTGCAAAGAATTGTTAAAAACACCATTTGTAAAGAATTTTTTTAAGAATCTTGCTACATCAGTTGCATCGTAAACTCTATCATTGTTGACAGAGTTAAAAAATCCACTTATTTCTGCCATTTTATTACCTCCTTATTAATCTTCCCATCCTTCAGCAAGTGGACTTGCAAAAGTAGGATAAATTGTTTTTTTACCATCTTCTATTATTTCTTCAATTTCTGTAATTCTATATGTAGTTGATATTCCCCATTCTTCTTTTTTTACATCAACAACATCACCTAGATTCCATTTAGTTTTATAATCTCCTAAATCCATTCCAGTAACTTCAAATTTTAGTGTACCTTCGTTCAATTCAGATTTACCTGCAGAAGTTAACATTTCTTTATACTTTGATGTTGTTACATCTTTATTACTCAATGATTTTTGATCACTAAAATGTTCATGTAGATTAAATCCTGTTTTATTTTTGGTAACAGTAACCATGATTCTTTCATCATCTTCACCAGTACCACCAACTAAAACATAATTAACCATATCTTTATTTGAAACAAGCATAGAACCTTTTTCTATATTGCCTCTATCATCACTAAAAGCAAATATTTCGTTTGTAGATTGTTCTGATGTTCTATCTAATCCTTTGTAAACTTCAAACATAAAAACTTTAGATTCAACATTTGGAACTATTCTGAATCCAATATTTGAATACCTTGATAATTTGCATAAATATTCATAAACATTCTTATATGTTACCTGAAATGTTATTGCTGGGGAACTCATTGATACTATTACTGTTTCCCATTGAGTAGTAAAGGGAGTCATTGCATTGACGATAGTATTCATACCTTCAATTACGTAACCTGTATAATTTATTTTAGATTTTACTATTCTTCTATCCAAAATACTGCTTAAGAATCTACCACTTATAGTTACTGTTTCATCAGTTCCATTATCATCATATTCTATGGTTTCTATAATACCTGCTTCTGTGTAATTATTTCTCATGATAATCATATCATGATCAATTAAACTTTTTATTTTTTCAGTAACTGGTAAAACTATCTCAAATTCGCCAGCTTCAAAATATTTTCTTCTCCATCTAAGACTTATAAATGAATCAATTATACCTTGCATTTCTAAATTTGTATTATAAAAAAACAAACTGGAATCTTCATCATCTTGAGTTCCAATATCTCTAGTTAGTGTTAAATAAAATAATGGAATGGTACCAGAAGTTGAATATCTAGTACCTGTTATTACCATCATATTATTAACATTATCATATGCCATACCATACAGAAGACCTTTTAAATCTCTGTTTTTAATACTTTGCCATTCTGAACCATTAATGGATTGTAGCATTGTGCCATTATACCCAATAGCTATATACATTCCATTTGCATATCTAGATCTAATTAAATAACTTGTAACACCACTATCTTGTAATTGCCATTTTTTACCATCCTTGCTAGTTAAAATGGTTCCTGAATCACCAACAACTACAAATTGTCCTTTTCCATAACTAATACCAACTAATTTTTTAGTTGTTCCTGATGGCACCTTTGTCCATGATTTTAGATTAGTTGATGTCCAAATCCCTCCAGAACACCCAACTTTTACATACAAACCATTGTTATACATTATATCCATAATGTCATAGTTTGTAGATCCTAATATTGTATTTGAAAATTTTGTCCAAGAAGTTCCATTTACACTTGTATATGTCCATTGTTCTGTTTGTGTTATTGCTCCAGTTTCTGAATTAACATACTTTATTCCCAAAACTATTATAAATCTATTATTTACAAATTTTAAGCCATTAATATGAACTGAAAAATTAACACCTGTGTTTATTTCAACCGATGTCCATGTACTACCGTTTTTTGAATAGTAGATATATGTTTTATCAGTGCTTCCTGCATTTCCTACAACAACAAAAGTTCCATTACCGTATGCTATTTCTTGTGGTTTTAAATATGAACTGTTTAAATTATATTCTGTCCAAGTTTCTAAATCTTCAGATACACATACTTTTGCTGGCGATTCTGATAACATATAATATTTATTATTAGCATATATAATACTTTTACCATTTCCAGTTACATTGCTATCTTTTTCTATTACTTTCATTATACTGCCTCATAATAATTATAGTAAGATATTGAACAATCTAAATTTTCTCCACCAGTTTCAGCAGATGGTACAAATTTATTTACGCCATTTTTAGCTTGGAGAAATTTTGTTCCAAATACTAAAGTATTGTTGATTGATGTTTCATTTCCATCAGTATCTATATGAACTATTTCTTTTTCATTATTATATGTCGTTACGACTATGCTTTCTCCTGCTGTTAGATCAATTTTAATTTCCATTATTTCACCATTTGAAGTATTAGTTAATTTAGGATTACTAACATTGCCATTAGCATTGTATGTTATTGTTAAACCATAAGGAATGTGACTATCATTTATTATTTCCATCATTGTACTTTCATTTTTGCTACCAAATTCAAATCCTGTTCCATCTGGTATTTCAAATGGAAATTTAAACAATTTGTTCCAGTTATTTAATTCTACTATGGTTTCTTCTGAATCCATAAAATAAGGACTAGGACATATTAAATCAATTGAAGCATTATAAATACCTCCTGCTTGTCTAACTAAATTGATTTTTTCAACATAATAATTAATCTTTCTTATAATATCATCTTCGTAAAAGAAAAGAGTTCCTTTATCTTTTTGTGGAAAGATATTATATATTTGATTTTTTCTATCTCTTAATAATTCATCATCTTTAAAAGATATTACAAGATTAATATCTCTTTGATTTACTGAAGTTCCAATATAACTTACACCAACTCCAAAAGCAGATTTTACTGTAGCCACATTACCAGAATATTCATGAACACCACTATATTTGCTTAAAAAGTATGGGAAAGAGTAACCAAACTCTAATTTATATCCATAACTATTTTCACAAATAATTTTTCTTGTTTTGGTTAATATTCCCATATTAAGCACCTCCATATTTTAATTGATATAATTCATATTCTTTACGAACTAATCTAGCATTTTCTGCTGGACTTGTGAATTTAGAATTATTGTTAATAATAGTTGTAAAATTACTACTTTTACTTTCATTTTCACCATCATAACCAACAACTAATCTATTATTTCCAAATCCAGTTGTAATATTTGGTTGAATGTCAAAATCTGTTGGTAATGCTTCTGCCATATCTTTTGAAACTTTATCCATTTCATTTATAAAACCAACTCCAATACCTTGAGCAATCATTTTAGATGACCATACTAATTGTTCATTTTGAGCTGGAGAATGAATTTTAAAGAAAGATTTAATACTATTAATTATTTTATTACCAAATTTTTTAACTGTATCCCATATTAAGCTTCCTACATTTAAAAACCCATTCAATATACCTTTTACTATATTTAAGCCAATTGATTTGAAATTACTTACATAATTTCCAAATCCTTTTACTAATGATAATATTATTTTTGGTATTGCTTTAATTAAACTTGGTATTGCTTTAATTAAACCTTCAGCTAATTTTATTGCTAATTTTATACCAGCCTCAATTATTTTTGGTAAATTATTAGTTATTGCCATTATTAATTTGTCAATTATTACTGGAATTTTATCTATTAATTGAGGTAAAGCATTTATTAAACCATCTGCTAATCCCATGATTAAATTGATTCCTGCATCTATTAATAAATCAATGTTATCTAATAAAGCCATTGCTATATCTATAACAGATTGAATTACAATAGGAATTAAAGTTGGTAAACTATCAGCTAGTGTTGTTGCTAAATCTTTAACTAATTGAATTACTGTTGTTGTTAGTTGAGGTAACATACCGACTATTGATTCAATTAATACAGTTAATGAATCAAATAACGTTGGAGTCATTTCGGCAATAGCATCGGCTAACATCGGAACTAATTGTGGTACCAAGTTTTCAACAAACCCTGATACTAAATTACCCATTCCTTCAATAACTGTATGTACTCTTGGTAATAAGTTTTGAACTACTGTCATAACACTGTCTATCAAATTTGATGTTAATGATTCAAAATCAGCATTATCATCAGCGATTCCTGTTAACATATTTGCCCATGCACTTTTCATTGTGTTTAAAGAACCTTCGATTGTTGTACTTGCTTCTTTGGCTGTTGTTCCAGTTATTCCTAGTTCATCTTGAACAACATGAATAGCTTCATATACATCATTTAAATTAGAAATATCGTATTTTTGACCACTTAATTTTTCAGCATCTGATAATAAACGTTCCATTTCCCCTTTTGTACCACCATAACCTAATTTTAGGTTATCTAGCATGGTATAATTTTGTTTAGCAAAACCTTGATAAGCATTTTGGATCATAGACATATCTGTACCCATTTTATTAGCATTATCTGACATGTCAGTTATTGCCATATCGGCAACTTCAGCACTTTTCTTGGTATCTCCATCTAAACTTTGTAGTAAACTTGCACTAAATGAAGTTACTGTTTCCATATACTCATTTGCTGATAATCCTGCTGTTTTGTATGCATTATTAGCATAATTTTGAACTATTCCTGAACTATCTTTAAATAATGTTTCAACACCACCTACTAATTGTTCATAATCTGCATAACTTGTTATGGCTTGCTTGCCTACGTTTATTATTGAACTTCCTAGATTTTTTAAACCATTTAATGCTCCTGTTATTGCTTGAGTTCCTAAATTTGCTAATATTCCTTTAAAAACAGTAAATCCATCCCCTGATTTTTCTGCTTGCTCTCCAGCATTTTCCATTTCATTTCCTAAAGAATCGATTTCTTTTGTTGTTTTAATTACATCAGCTTCTGCCTTATTTAATGATTGTTGCCATTTTAATGTTTTAGTATCATTTTCACCATACATCTCTTTCGAGTTTTCTAAAGCACCTCTTAAAGTAGCAACTTTTTGTTGTTGAACTTCTAGTCTTTTATTAAGAACATCTTCTTTGGCTGTTAAACCTGAAACTGATTTATCATTTTTTCCAAATTCTGCTGTAACTTTTCCCATTTGACTAGAAACAACTCCTAGTTGTGCTGATATATTAGACAATGCTTTTCTATATTCTGATTCACCTGTAAGTGTAACAGTACCACCAAATGTATTTTTCCCAGCCATATAATCACCTTCCTTTCTTCTAATCTTTAAACCATTCTAATGACTCAAGTTTTTCTTCTTCGGTCGGCTCTACTTCGAATATTCCTTGTTTAATTTTAAAATTATAAAATCTTTTATAATATTCATATAATTTATTCCATTTGTAAAAAGTCATATGCCCTACTTCTTTTTCTGTAAATCCTAACAATGTTTTACCAACGAACAAAACCCACACAAAATCAATTGTTATTGATCCTGTGTGGTTATCACGTTTTTTGATTCATCATCTAAACTTTCTGTATCAGCTTTATTTGAATCAATTACTACTTCTTTTATTTTTTGTGCAGATTCATTAAGTCCTAATTCGGAAATAATTCTACCTGCATGTTTAGCAGTTATAAACTTACGATCTTCACCTAGTCTTTCATTTTCCATGTCTATTCCTTCATTTATAGCTTCAGTAAAAAAGAATATTACTGCTGAAATACTTGGCTCTGTTCCATCATCTGGCTCCATTACGTTTTTCCAATTATTCAAACTTTCATATTTATTTTGTATTAATTCCATAACATTTAATGTAAAAGCATATGGATATTTACCTTGTTTTGTTTCTAAATATTTGATTTCATTTCCCATATTTATTTTCCTTTCTATATTAAAAAAGAAGCCAACCCCTAGAGATTAGCTTCTGTTTTTTTCTTTTTCTTTTTATTATCTATATCAACTATTTTTACAAACTTTTTGATTTCTTCATATCTTTCAGAAGTTATATTTAATTCATCATTTTGTTTGTGCCATAAACCTGAATATTTATCTTTGAATTTTTGTAATACTATTACCTTCATATATCCTCTTTTATGCAGTTTGAACAAATAATGAATCTAAATAAGTATTAGCTTCTGCTTCAGTATCAAATGTTGCTCTTTTTCTCCAATCATTATCATTGTTAGCAAAAATAGTACCTTCAATTGATGGTGTTGTAAATTCTAAAGAATCACCTTTTGTTTTTTTATCAGTAACATAAGGTTTGAATTGAACTTTTGGAAACCATTCAACTTTAAATACTCTAGTATTATTCACCATTTTTGGTACTACTTGACCAAATCCAAAATATATTGGAACATCATTAACATTTGATTTATATACTGTTGTTGATTTTGCTGTTGAACCACTTCCACTTGTATAAGTTTCTGTAGATTCTCCTAATAATGGACTAAGAATAGAATCATCATCATCATCAACACCAATTGTTAATGTTCCTTCTATAAATTCTGATACTTTTTCTTTAATAGTATCATCAGCATTTAATTTAGCTTCTGCTATATTTAAACTTACTTTGCTTTCGATTGCTCCTGCTAATGTTCCAATAACTCCATATGTTTCACCATCAGCATTTAAAGGAGCATATCTAAATCTTCTTAAACCTATAGATGCCATAATATACCTCACTTTCCTTAATTATTTGAATTATTTAAAAATGTGACATTACTTTCTACCATAAATGATATTGGAATATGCCATAATTCTGTATCTTCTTCATAATCTTCCATACCATCTTCTAACCAAGTAAAACCACATTCTTGAACTAATTTTCTTTTAACTTCATTTTTCAAATTTTTATAATTTTTATTTGAATAAATATCTAATGTACCATATGTACCTACAACTATTGGCAAATCATTTGCAAATCCTTCTGGTCTTGTGGAATAAGTGTAATATGTTAGATAAGTAGTAGCATCACCTTTGTAAATACTTGGACTAATTGGAATTGATTTGCCATCAAATGTAAAATTATTAAAAACTTGTTCTATGATTGCATTTATATTCATTTTAAATCCTTCAACTTCCTTTCATATATTTCATTCCACTTTTTACTAATAGCATTTTCACTTCTTTCTATTGCTGGTCTAACAAATGGCTTTGCTTTTTGCTTTGAAGTTCCATACTCAATTCTAAAAGCTTTAAGCCAATTTGTTATGTCATATTTTTTACCTGCTTTAGTGGTATAAACACCATTTGAACCTGTAAATTTGACTCTACCAACCCATTCACCATTACTATTTTTTTTAGGCTTTGTATTTTTTAATGAACTTGCCATTTTCCCTGTCTTAACATGTTGATTTGCTCCTGATTGTATTTCTGATTTCATAATGTTTTGTCCTTCTGAAATTAAATCAGAATAAATTTGTTCATTATTAGCTAAAGATTCTATTTTTCTAATCATCCCTGCCAATTCATGATCTTTTTCAAAACTTGCCATTTATTTTTTACTTTTTGACACATCACTACAAGTTAGTTCAAGTACTTCGCTTGTAATTTTGAATGTCCTCTTTATTTCATATTTTTTGCTAGTTTGAACATCAATTAAATAACTTTGGCCATTATAATTACATTCCATTATTTCAACTACTAAATTAGCATTATATCCCATAACTTTGGAATGTTCTTCAACAGCACGTGTTATATTTTTAAAATTAGCAGGGATAGGATTAGTTTCTGTACTTGATGGAATAGAAAATCCATCAGAATCTTTTGTTTCAGAATAACTAACTAATTTTATTGATTCGTTCCAGTTATTCATCATTATCACCCATTTGTTCTGAACTGTTATAAGCTGATTCAAGTGTCATTTTATTTCGATATGATTCATACATTTTTAAATAAATATCAGAATCGCTTCTATCATTGCCTCTGTGTGCTTTTACAAAAGCAACAACACAATTAACAACTTGATCATCATACTTATTATCTTTAGTTTCAAATACACTTTCAGAAACACCACTTTGGACACAATCTATTTTACAAGCAGAAATTAAGGAATCGATTTCATCATCAAATACATTAGTCATAATGTAACATCTCTTTTTTATGATTTCTCTCATGAGTAATCACTCCTTTCTGCTATATTTTTTTAAGCACTTTGTGTAGTTTTAATTATTTGGAATGAATCAGAACTTGCAAGTTTTCCATCAGCAAGCATTGTTGCTTTGTTGATTTCATCATCTGTATCTTCATCTACATATTTTTTGAAAGTAATTTCTAAATTACTATTTAAAATGAAATCAGCTAGATCACCTACAACCATTAAGTTATTTCCTAAATAACTAGATGGTACAAAATTAACTTTTCTTCCGAATAATGCTGGAGCTGGTTTTCCATCAACACCTACATTTACTCTTGCTATTGGTTGTTTATTATCATCAACTAAACCAATTATTTTATTGTAGAAATTTAACTTAGTCATATAATATTCAGCACTTGAATCATATGCTTCTGGTACTTTACCTTCAATTCCTACTAATGCTTTATAATTAACATTTGTGATTTCATCTGCATCAACACTTGTACAAATACCAGTTGGTTGTCCACTACCTGTTCCTTGGAATACAGCAGTTTCAATTGCTTTAACCATTGCTTCTGCTATATTTTTTGATACTGTTTCTTCAAATAATTCTAATGAAACTGTAGCACTTTCTAAAGAACATGCAACTTTACATTGTAATTTGTAATAAGCAAATGTAACACTTCCAAAAGTTTTCTTTTGTTTTTCTGATCCTGAACCTTCAGCTACCCAAACTGCTGTTGGTTTTAAGCTTGATGTAGGAACTGATAAACCACCTTTAAATGATGTTTTAGTTATTTTTGAATAAACAATTCCTAATGTTTCTATTTTTTCATATACTTTGTTCATAATTGTAGTTGGAATTACTGCTCCAATATCTGTTGTTTTTGTAACAGCATCTCCTCTCATTTGAACACCATTTAGGACATAATCCATAAATTTTTGTCTATATTCTAGAGTTGCATTGTAATTTTTTGTTTCTTTTTCTTCTGCTGGTGTAACATTTACTGCTGAACTTACACCATTTTTAATATCGTTCATAATACCTTTCCTTTCTTCTAATCTTTCTGCTTGTTTTAGTTTACTTTCTAAATCAGCTTTTTTGTTTAATAAACTTCTTGATTCTTCTTCTAAACTTTCTGTATCTTCTTCGTTATTTTCATCTTTTAATTTTTCTATAATTTCTGATAACGAATCGTTTACTTTTTGAAGTTCATCTCTTACTTCTTCAATTGTCATATTATTTTACCTTCCTTTCTATTTCAATTGCTAAAGCTATTCTTTTGCGTTGTTCTTGCTTCTTCTTCAAGATTTCGTTTTCCAACTTTTCCATTTCAGATTTTTCCAAATCTAAAACTGACCTTGCAGATATTGAAGTGCTGTCATATGCAGGAATGTCCACTGCACTAACATCGTACAACTTCTTAATCTTCAAAACTGTTCTTACATGTGTATCTACATCATAACTTTCTTCAGATACTGTATATGCATACGACATTTTGTCGATCAAGCCATTTTTAATATCACGATACAATTCTTTATGTCCTTCATCTTCTGGATTTAATTTAACTGTTACGTGCATTCCATCTTCTTTTATTTCGAGATGTAACGAATCATTTCTTGTTCGTGCATAAACACGACCACCATGGTTATAATTGAATATAACATCTGACATATCAGCTTCTTTAAATGCATTTTTATCAACTTTTTCTTTATATTCAATTCCTTCCCATTCAAAAAGAGTTGTTTCTGTATCAAATACACACGCAACTCCTTCTATTACCATTTCTTCATCTTCTGATTTATCTTTATCATCTTTAGCTCTTATTTCAAAATTTTGAAAATTTCTAAAATTCCATCCTTTTTCAATGAATTTTTTCATTCTTTCATTTTCATTCTTTTCCATTGTTTTTTTCCTCCTCAGATAATGTTTTACTTTCTCCTGTATCTAATCTACGAAGGAGAACATCTCCTCCATCGACAGAACTTAAATTCATTATTCTTCTCCATTCGTTTGGAGTCATTGATTTTCTATCAACCATTTCTTTTAAGTTTAATTTGTTGCTCATACTAGCAAATTCTAATGAACTAGCTTCAAATACTATTTCATTACCACATTCTATTTCATGTTTTGTAAATATTTTAAAAGTAAATTGATCACTTAATTCTTTTGCTACTGATTCTATTTCAGATTCATAAAAAGCATTCCATTCATCTTCATTAAATTTGTTAGAAATTATTGAATCATTAACACCAAAATAATTTTTTAATCTCGTTTCATAATTTCCTATTGTAGAATTTTCTGGAACATATGAATTATCCTTTATTTGTTCTATGTCATACCTAGGATCTACACTTGCAATACTATTACCATTTGACTTTTCAATGCTTAAATAATTTTCAGCAAAACTATCCATTGCTTGCTTTTTATCATCTTCTCTTAAAACACTTTTGAATTTCATTAACCATTTAATGATGTTGCTATTTTTTATTGCACTGACTATTCCTTTATCTGTTGTGTCAATTACTTTCATAACATTTTTCAAAGCATTATATCCATCTTCACCATAAAATTCATGGTTGTTATAATCTTTTCTTAAATGAATTACATCATCATACATAACTACCATTGGTTTACCAACACTAAAATAAAACTTAATATATAAATCTCCTTTTGAATCTTCAAACATTTCAGTTTTATTTGTTGGAACTGGAAATATGCTAATTGGTTTTTGAAATTTGTCTTTTAAAATAATTGCAAATGCATTATTTGTTAATTCTCTTTGATTCATCATTTTTTCTAATAACTTTTGCATATTCATATATTTGTTAGGAAATCTTAATAAATATTTGATATTAGGATTTGGATTTAAAACTATATCATCACCATTGTTTCTTACATGAACTGGATGTAGTTTCCCAACTGCTGTTGCTTTTGGTCTTAAACATGATCTTACAATATCACTATTGTATATGTTGCCATCCCATGGTGTGAATGTTGAATCATATGAATTGACCATTTTAAATTTTTGTAAACTTTTGGTACTTGTTTCTTCTTTACCAAACATTGATTTTAGCATGCTTCTTCTTGCCATGTCTTTTTCACCACCTATACTATATTTCCAAATTCTTCTTTATGTTTTGAATAAATAACATATGCATCAATAAGTGACATTGCACCATCTATTCTTTTCCTTTGATTTGCTGGTTTAATTGGTCTAATGTTATCATTCTCATCACGTTTTATTACTGTATTTGATAAGCACCATTTATCAATTGGATTATTGTTATAATTTATAATCTTTTTTTGTAAATCTGCTTTTAAATTTTTCATAGGAATGCTAAATGTTTTAGCTCCTTGGATTACTGCTTCCATTGATTCTTCTCCAAATTCTGCTTTCATTTCTTCAACCCAATATGGAGAACCCCATGGATCGTAACCACATTTATATAAATATATTCCATATTTATCTCTTAACTCTTTGAACCAATCTGTTATGTAATGATAATCTATTCTGTTTCCTGCAGTTAATCTTAATAGACCTCTTTCATACCAAATTTTATATGGAACATTATCATTACCTTTTTCAGATAATTTACATCTTTCTTCAAATAAATCTTCTGGCAAAAAATACATTTGAATTATGTAAATGTTAGGATTGTCTTTTTGCATGCAAAACATTTTTGCACTTGTTAAATCGGTAGTAGATGATAAATCCACACCTCCTATTCCATATCTAAAGTTCATTTTAGATAAATCAAATGTTTCTTCATTGTTCAAATCTTCCCATGCTAACCAAGCATTTTCTGCAGATTGCTTAAGATTAAAATCTTTAACTAAAACAGTTCTTCTAAACTTATCATCAATCATTGCTCTTTTGACATTATCACGTAGTTCTTTTCTTGACTTGATAATATCTAATCCTGGATTAGCTTTTATCCAGTTTTCTTCATACATCCATTCATCTGGCTCATCGAGTTCATATATAAAAGAAAGAACAGTTCCATCATATTTAAAACCATTCTTTTCATATAAAGTGTTATCATAAACTTCATATTGATCATCAAATATAGTTTCACGATTAAATCCATTAGTTGACATTATGTTCAATAGCGGTTGTTCTCGTGAAGTCATTGATTGCTTTAATACATCGTATAAATTTCTATCTTTTATAGAATGCAATTCATCTATATTTCCATAGCTGGTATTTAAACCATCTAATGTATTAGAATCTGAACTTAATGCTTCCATTTTAGAATAAGTCATTCCAAAATACAAATCTGTTTGTCTTTTTTTTAAATGCTTACCTAACATTGGATTTTGTCTTACCATATTTTGTGCTTCAATAAAACCTTTTTTTGCCTGGTCTTTTTTTGTTGCTACAAAATAAACTTCTGCACCACCTTCTCCATCACCCATTAATGCGTATAAGGATAATCCTCCAGATTCTGTTGTCTTGCCATTTTTACGACCTTCGATTGTTGCTACCTCTCGACATCTTCTGAAACCTGTTTTTTTATCTACAAATCCAAATACTGCTTGTATCTTGGCTTTTTGAAATAATGCTAATTTAATAGGCTCTCCAATATTAGTTCCTTGTGTTCTCCTACAAAACCTTTCTATAAATTCTATAGGATATGTTGCTTTATCAATATCAAACTTCCAGTTGTCACCAAGCATACTTGGATTATCTAACTCTTTAACTAAAAGTTCATATTGTCTTTTAACTTTTTTTGAAGTTAATATCTCACCAGTTGAAATTTTTTCATAATACTCTCGTATATAATTATGCTTATTCATTTTTTCTTTCTCATAAAATCAAGAAACTCATCATCATCTTCCAATGGTTTACTATCACCATAATTTTTTGGTAGTAACGAACTTAGTTGTGTTATTCCTTTTAAAAAATTAGCATACATTTTATTGTAAGCAGAAAGTGCTGGATGTTCTTTAACGAAAGTTTGACTAGCATTTACTGTTTCTTTTACCAGAGTGTCATTGTTAATGGTATTCATTAAATCTTCTAAAGTTATTGCCATAAATGCAACATTGTCAATTAATTTTTGTGAAGTTTTATATTCTTTATCTGGTAAATATTTGTAAATTTTTATAAGTCTATTTCTTTCTTTTTTTATCCTTTGTTCTTTTGTCAATTCCTTTTTAATTGACTTTTCTTTTACCATTTTTCACACCCTTTCGTTCAATTTACCCCCCCTTCATATGAATTTTAGTCTTCAGTTTTTTGAATG
>JAKSVN010000018.1 GCA_024427125.1 Mycoplasmoidaceae bacterium
TTGAATATGATTCAAAGAAATCTGGTGGTTTAACAATTTCTCACTTAAGAATGTCTGACAATGTTATTAGAAGTCCATACTTCTTACAACATGCTGACTTCATCGCTGTTCACAATTTCACATATGTTAACAAATATGATGTTCTAGAAGGTTTAAAAGAAAACGGATGCGTATTACTTAACTCTATCTGACCAGCAGAAGAAATTGGTAAACACTTACCAAAAGCATTCAAAGAAAAAGTTCAAAAGCTTAATGCTAAACTTTACACAATTGATGCTTACAAAGTTGCAGGTGCTGCAGGATTAGGTAACAGAATTAACGTTATTATGCAATCTTGTTTCTTCAAGATTACAAATATCATTCCTTACGAAACTTGTGAAAAACAAATGAAGGACTCTGTTATTAAACTTTACTCTCGTAAAGGTGATGCAGTTGTTGCTGCAAACATGAAAGCAATTGATGCTGCTACAAGCGATCTACACGAAGTAGATGTTAAAGCACTTGATATGAATACAAATCCAGAACCATTTGATTTATCACATGCTTCTGAATTCTATAAAAACTTCTGTGCTGTTATTGACCAACACAATGGTGATAAGCTTCCAGTAAGTGCATTTAAACCTGATGGTGCTGTTCCAACTGCAACAACTCAATTTGAAAAGAGAGCAATTGGAAATACAGCTCCTCAATGAGTTCCTGAAAACTGTTTACAATGTGGCCAATGTACATTAGTATGTCCACATGCTGCAATTAGATCTAAAGCAATAGATCCAAAGGATCTTGCTAAAGCTCCAGGAACATTCAAAACAGTTGATATGACTGGAAACCAAGGTGCTAAATTTAGAATTCAAGTTTCTGCTGCTGACTGTACTGGTTGTGGTTCATGTACTAAAGTTTGTCCAGCAAACAAGAACAAAGACAAACAAGCATTGGTGATGAAACCAATCAATGAAAGATTAGCTGAAGAAAAAGCAAACTGAGACTTCTTCACTACTTTAAAATCATTACCAACTCCATTTGCTAAAACAACTGTAAAAGGTATTCAATTTGAAGAACCATACTTTGAATTTAGTGGTGCCTGTGCTGGTTGTGGTGAAACACCATACATTAAAGTTATTTCTCAATTATTTGGTAAGAGAATGGTTGTAGCTAATGCTACAGGATGTTCATCAATTTATGGTGGTGCATTCCCAACAGTTCCTTATTGTGTAGATAAAGAAGGACATGGTCCAAGCTGAGCTAACTCATTATTTGAAGATAATGCTGAATTTGGTTTAGGTATGGCTCTAGGCCTTAAATATAGAAGAAATGATCTATACAAACACTTAGAAGCTTGCGCTGGTAATGCAAAAGCTACTCCTGAATTAAAGAAAGCAATTGCTGATGTAATTGCTCACAAAGATGCTGCTGATATTGAACAATTCATTCCAGCTCTTGAAAAAGCTGCTAAAGCTCAAGGCCCATTATGTGACAATGATTGTCACTGCATGGAAAAGATTCTAACTAACTTAGACCAATTATCTAAGAAATCAGTATGAATCATCGGTGGTGATGGTTGAGCTTACGATATTGGCTTTGGTGGTTTAGACCATGTATTAGCTTCTGGTGAAAATGTAAACATTTTAGTAGTCGACACTGAAGTTTACTCTAACACTGGTGGTCAAGCATCTAAATCATCTCCAATGGGATCAGTTGCTAAATTTACAGCTGCTGGTAAACCAACAAGAAAGAAAGACCTTGGTGGTATTGCTATGACATATAAAGATGTATATGTTGCTCAAGTTGCACTTGGTGCAGACCAACAACAATTCATCAAAGCAATTACTGAAGCTGAAGCTTATGATGGTGTATCAATCATTATTGCTTATGCTCCATGTATTAACCATGGTTTCAACATGTCTAACTCTCAATTAGAAATGAAGAAAGCTGTAGATGCCGGTTACTGACAACTATATCGTTACAACCCAACAGCTGCTAAGAAGTTTACTTTAGACTCTACTCCAACTCCTGCTGGTAGCTATGAAGAATTCTTAAAAGGTGAAGCTAGATATGCTGCACTTGTTAAGAAAGCTCCAGAACAAGCTGCTAAGTTATTCAAGGGTTCTGAAGAAAACGCTAAAGAAAAACTTGCTGGTTTGGTTGAATTAAACAAGTAGTTTAAATAAATACATTAAAAACACTCTTTAGAGTGTTTTTATTTATAATTAGAATATTATGGATTCAATACTAGCAATCGGTGCAATAGTTTTAGGTTGAGTTATTTTAGGCTGTGTTTGTTCATATGCCTTTCCTCAATTTATTCGAACAATAAAAACTAAAAACACATCATCTATGTCAGTGGTTGCATATGTTTCATTTATCATTTGTGCAGCATTAATGGCGTCATGAGGCATAGGTAATGCATTTAGATCAATTGAATATCACCCTGAGTGAACAACTTGATCTGTACTTTCATTAGTACCAAATATCTTAACTAATGTAATAAATGTTACACTTAATTTATTTTGTTTAATTATCAAGATCTATCACTTACGTTTATGCAAAAAATATAACATTAATGAAATACAATTAGCAAAGCGCTTGCTAAAAGCAAAACAAAAAGGAGGTAAGTAATATGAATCCTGGACAATCATTTATTGCTGAGATTACTGGTAAATATGGTTGATTAATTATTGTTTCAGTAGTAGCATGCTTATCTTTTGTTGTTATGACTGTATCACAATTCATAAAAGCACTGCTATCTAAAAACACAACATCAATTAGTGTATTTTATGCCGTCATTTTACCAATAACTAACACATTGATTGCTGCATACGACCTAACTTTCTTCTGTATTGGTATTTTAGATGGATCATTCTTATGAAGTCTATTATTGCCGGCTGTATTAAATGGATTAATTTCCGCATATGGTTTGATGATCTTAAAAATTATTCATGTGAGAGCGGCTGAAAAGAAACATATGTCTGAATACGCATACTTTTTAAAGTATTTAAAACAAAAATCTTATTTATCAAAGAAGAAAAATAAGAAAAAATAAAAAAATCACACTTGTTAACAAGTGTGTTTTTTATTCATTTTCTATTTTATATTTAATAAATATAATTCCACCGAAAGGAGGAGTTATGAAGTACACATTTGAAGACTTGGATGAAAGAATAATCAAAACAAAAATTGCCTTAACAGAAGCAATATTAAATTTAATCAGACAAGAAAAGAAAATTAAAGTATTAGATATATGTGAGGTTGCAGATATTACACCAATGACATATTATCATCACTTTGACAATAAAGAACAACTGCTTAAATATGTAATTAAAGATCAATTAACTGGAATATTACCAATTCCATCCAAATTGAAACCAATAAATTTAAAACACTTAATTTACTATTTAGTGTGTTCATTTAATGGTTTTATTCAAAAGAATAGAGAAACTATGTGTTCAATGATTAAGCAAACAACTTATGCTAGTTATATTTTTGATATAATTCGGCAATTAGTTAAAAAGGAAATACAAAATTTAAATTTAGGAGATTTATTCTATATTGATTTTTGAACAAACATAATCTGTGGTGGTTTATGGAATATCTTTAATCAAATATTAATCAATAAACAATGTTTTACCAATCAAAAAATATGATTGTCAATCAAAACATTATTATCTTGTGTAAAAATCAATTAGTTATATAATTTGTATAAATTATGGATACATTAACATCAGATATATTATCATTAGTTTTTGGTGCTTTAATGATTATCATGACATTTGCTATTGAGTTCCCTCAAATGGTGTCAATCATTAAAACAAGAAATACAAGTGGTTCGTCATTATCGAGTTACATCATATTTTTTGTTGCAACATTATTGTGATTTATATGAGCTTTAGTTAACTATATTGCCAACATCCAGCATTTAGGACATGATTATGATCATAGGCAAGCTTATGAAAAAACACTCCATGTTATTGGATTGGCTCCTGCTGTATTAGCTAATGGCATGGGTGTGTTTTTGCTTTCTTGTGTATTGTTTTGCAAAGTCAAGAATCTTCTGATGTGTAAAAAATTAAACATCTCTGAAATAGCATATTCAAAAATAATTTTTGATAAGCATAAAGGTGATAGTTGAATTAAAAAGTATTACCCACTAATTATTATTGCTGGTTGTGTACTCATTCTATTACTAATAATCTCTTTAGTTATTTGAAGTGTTGGTATACCAAAACAAATTTCTGATGCTGAGTACAATAAGTATGAATGATCGATTTTAGCACTAAACATAGTTGCTGCTGTAGTTCTAGAAGTTACAAGCTGACCTCAATTTATTAAGTGCTTAAAAACTAAGGATACAAGTGGTATTTCATTAGGGTGAGCAATTTTTATGCCCGCATCTTGCCTTGTATCATTATCTTATGACATATTTTTAACTTTTTCTACTGATTGACGTTCAATGGCAGCATCTATTATTTGTAATGGTGTTATCATTAATGTATTAGTTTTAATTCTTAAGATTAGAAATGTTATGAAAGCCAAAAAGCTTGGTATAAGTGAATGAAAATACACTAAGAGATATATAGATGCAAAGAGAAAGTCAAAATAATTAGTTTATAATTTTTTTATGGCTACATCAATAGTATCCTTTATATTTGGATTAATAACATTAGTAGTTGCATTAATTATCTCTGGATCTCAGGTCTTAACTGTTTTTAAAACCAGAAATACTAGTGGTACATCAATTTTGACATATGTATTCTTAATTATTTGTGCTTGTATATGTTTTTCTTGAGCCATGATTTTCTATTTTTCACGAATGTCTGATTGATTTAGTATGGATATACCATTGTGATTAAATCAATGAGCTACTATTCCTATCGTTTTAGTTTATGTATTTGATATCACCGCAGGTATTTGAATACTTATTGTTAAGTATAAACACATAAAGTTAGCTAAACAAATGAAGATAACTGAATTGGAATTATCAACATATTTGCTTAAGCAACAACAGCAAAAATTAGCAAAGACAGGTAAGATATATTACAGAAAATATTTTGGTTTGGTAGTTTTAGCAATTAGTTTGGTTATATTACTAGCAACTTTTGCTACTTGTTTGACAATTTTTACTAATCCATACTTTGTACCTAATATTGAAGACATAAGTCCAAATGAGAAAAAAATGGAACCCATTATTGTAACACTTAGTGTTATTGGTGCTATTTCATGAGAATCAATTAGTTGACCTCAATTCATTAAGTGCTTAAAAACTAAAGATACATCTGGTATGTCATTAAATTGAGCTATTTTCTTACCTATATCTTGCATATTTTCTCTTGTTTATTCATTAGCTCTAGGATTGAGCAATGAAGGATGATGAAAAGTTATTGGTGCACTTATCTTTAATGGAATTTTAGTTAATGTGGCAATCTTGACTATTAAACTTAAAAACAGAAGATTAGCAAGACAACACCATATGACAGAGATTGAATACACTCAAAAGTATTTATCTAAAAAACAAAAAAGAGCATAAGCTCTTTTTTACATTTTATCAACTACATCTACACCGATTAACTTTAATCCGTTTTTAATAACTTGTGAAACACAGTTAATTAAATACAATCTTTGACCGATCAGTTTCTTGTCTGGGCAATCACCGATTCTTACTTGTTCATAATATGTGTGGACTAGTTTAGCTAAATTAGTTAGATACAAACAGATTTTGTGAACTTCGTATGTCTTTCCAACATTTTCAATTGTTGGCATAAAGAAGAATAGTTGATTCATTAATTCTTTTTCAGTTTGATGAGTTAATAAATCAATTGATGATTCTTTCTTCTCCTTAACCTTATTTAAGATTTGTCTAATTCTTACATAAGCATATTGAACATAGAATAAACCATTTTCATTGTTCTTTTTACCAGCTTTCTCTACATCAATAGTAATGTGAGAATCTAATGATTGATTTACTAAGTATCATCTTGCTGCATCTTTGCCAATTAGATTTATTAAATCTATAGTGGTGAAACTATTACCAGAACGTTTAGACATTTTAAATTCTTCACCATTCTTAGTTAATTGAACCATTTGCATAATACAAACATGCATTTGTTCCTTTTTATATCCTAGCATTTGAATTGCAGTTGACATTCTATCAACATATGATTTGTGGTCTGCACCTCAAATATTGAAAATCTTATCATAACCTCTTGATAGTTTTAGGTTGTGATATGCAATATCTGGAGTGAAATATGTATAGTTACCATCAGATTTAACAAGAACACGGTCTTTATCATCACCAAATTCGGTTGTTTTTAATCATTTAGCACCATCTGCATCATAAAGATATTTTCCAAGTTTAGCAAATGCCTTATTAATTAAATCATTTTCATAGATATATGATTCTGGTGATCATAAATCCATTTCAACTCCTAGCTTTGCTAGGTGGTCTTTAATAATATTTAATAAGTGTGTTTTAGCAAAGGTTCCAATTATTTTGTTTGCTTCAGCATCCAAGATTTTGTTTTCATCATATTTAGCATTAACAAATTGTTCACCATATTGTTGTTTTAACAATTTTGCTGTATCAACAATTTCTTGAGCATGGTAGCTATCTTCTGGTAAAGCAACATTTTTACCATAATCTTGTAAATATCTAATTAATACAGATAGAGCAAGCTTATTAATTTGGTTCCCACCATCATTAATGTAATATTCTCTATCAACTTTAATTCCATTAGCCTCAAACACTCTGGCTAATGAATCACCATAGGCACCATTTCTTGCATGTCCAATATGTAGTAATCCCGTAGGATTAGCAGAAACAAATTCAATGTTATATCAAAGTTTAGCCTTCTTATGATTTCCATAATCATCTTTTTGTGAATCAATAGCACTAAGTAATGCAGACTTAGTTTGGTTATTTAAATAGAAATTGATAAAACCAGGTCCAGCAACTTCAATTTTTTCAAATGCAGTACGATCAATAAGTTCAGCTAAACTTTTAGCAGCATCTATTTTTTTAATATTACCAAGAGTAAAAGACATTACAACATTAGTTGTAAAATCACCAAATTTAGAATTTCTTGTTTTGTCAACATTAATATCTTCTAAAGCAACAGGTATTCTTTCTGTTTTAATATTTTTTGCTAGTTTTTTTATTGCTTTAAAAATTTCTTCTTTAATAAACAAAACAATTGATTGATTTTTTAAATTCATACTCTTACCCTATTTTTTCATTCTTTATCTTTCACATGCATAAGCTAAATAATGTAAGACTTCCATTATATTCAACTTTGATATGATTGATATCTTCTGGAGTTATATCTTGTTTGTTTAAAAAGATTTTTAATCCTTGAATAAAGTCTGGATCAGTATCACATAAAACATTTTGTTTAAAACATGTGAATAAAGCAAATGTCTTTATTGTGTTATCACTTAAACCTTGATATTGTCTTAAAGTTTTAATAATTGCTTCATCAGATTGTTCAACTAGCAATTTTAAATTCAATGTTTTGTTAATAATATCTGTTGTGATCTTCTTAATTAAATTAGCTTTTTCAAATCCAAGGATTTGGATTAGGATTTCATCCTTAACATGATCAACTCATTCAGGTTTAATTTTTCCTGCAAAGTCAATTAATTGTCCTCATTTAGTTATCAAGTTTTCGCTTGTTTCGCCTTCACCAATAATTGTGTGTAATAAACCAGCATATGGTTTTTTATATACACGAACATAAAAAGGCATATCTGCATTAACAAACTTAGTTAGTTCTTGATGCTTTGATAAAAAATTGATAACTATATCTTTTTCTATTTGAACAAATTTAAAATATTTTTTTCTCATAATTTGAATGTTATTAAAATTATATATAGTTATATTACAAATAAAAAGAAAAACCAGGACTTGCCTGGTTTATTTACCGTCCTTATTGGAGCGGGTAATGGGAATCGAACCCACATTAATAGCTTGGAAGGCTATAGTTCTACCATTGAACTATACCCGCAACAATGGTGCTGAAAGAGGGACTTGAACCCTCACGATATTGCTATCACAGGATTTTAAGTCCTGTGCGTCTACCATTCCGCCACTTCAGCATTATGGTGCCCCACCGGAGACTCGAACTCCGGACCCCTTCATTAAAAGTGAAATGCTCTACCACTGAGCTAGTGGGACAATAATTGGCTGGGTAGGTTGGATTCGAACCAACGCATGTCAGAATCAAAATCTGATGCCTTACCGCTTGGCTACAACCCAATTAATGGTGGACAGAAGTGGATTTGAACCACTGAATCCGAGGGAGGCTGATTTACAGTCAGCTGCGTTTGGCCGCTTCGCTATCTGTCCATTAATAGCACTTTTAACGTGCTTTCTATTATATCTTATAAACGAGATATTTTAAGGATTTTAACTTTGTAAGGTTTTTCTACACCTTTAATTTCAACTACTTCACCTTCTTCATGGTCTAAAACAGCCATTGCTAGAGGAGAAACATTTGAAATTTTGTCTTGATCTGGATCTGCTTCTACTTCACCAACGATTGCGTATTCATATGTTTCATCATCAGACATATCCAAGATTTTAACTTTAGTTCCAACCTTAACTTTGTTAGCTGATTTTTTTGATGCTTTATCATCAATAATTTCTGCAAAGTTTAAGATATTTTCATATTCTTTAATTCTTGCTTCAATTTCAGCTTGTCTATTTTTAGCTGCATCATAATCAGCATTTTCAGAAAGGTCACCTTGTTCTCTAGCTTCTTGAATAGCTTTGATTACTTTAGGTCTTTCTTCATGAATTAGACGTTCTAATTCTTTTTTAATTTCAGCTTCTTTTTCTTTTGTTAATAATATTTTTTCTGCCATAGTAAACCTTTCATTAAACTACTTTGCAATCCATAAAGATGTATGATTGTACAACAATAGGAGGTGTTAAATCACTTGGATAAACATATAAATAAATTTTAGGTTCTGTTTCATCTCTTACATATTCAAATGTAGCACTAAAATTCTTTTTTTGCATTGCACCAGGTGTAATACTTCAACCCATAGATACTTGATGTCTTACTGTATCAGGGGCTCAATCTGATAATGTAAATGGTTGTTTTTTACAAATTGACATACCAGCAACAATTTCGTTATATAAGACTTGGTCTCAACCATCTCTTGTTAAAAGCGAATTAGCATCAGCCACAGATATTTCACCCTTAGGTGCACGTGTAGAGTTTTTCTTAATTGCTTTGGCAATTGTTTTCATTGATTTATATTTACCATATTCTTCAGGAGACCCTTTTTTATAAATACAGTTAATATTTTGTCCGTATTCAATTACATAACTTTTGCTTTTAGCACATGCAACTAAAGTTGGTGTGACTACACTCAAAGTAGCAATTGGTGATAATGCAATTAAAATTTTATTTTTTAATTTCATTATTTTCCCTTCTTGTTTGCAGCTTTAGCATTTCTAGATTTAATTCTATTTGCTTTATTTCTATGAATTATGTGTTTTCTACTTAAGCTATCAGCTCTTGAATACAATTGGCTAATTGATTTAGCATCCTTGTTAGCTTTAGCTTTTTTTGTGTCATCTTTTAAGTTAGATAAAGCAACACGATTTGCAGCGTGTCTTTTATCAGATTGTTTCTTTGTTTTTATGTTTGATTTAATATTTGCCATATGAATAAATCCTTATTTTTTTGTCTTATAATTATAATACATATTTTAATAGGAAATAAAATATAATTAAAAAACTAATAGGAGGTTAGCTATGCAATTAATGCCATTAATCTTAGTAGTAATAATTGGTATTGCTATTTATGCTTGATATAGAAAACGTAAAGCTAATAGAGAAGCCAACCCCTTTCTATCATCTAGAAAGAACAAGGATGAAGTTTGAAAAACTATCAAACAATTTTTAAAAGATAACAATGAACAAGGAAAAGAGATTCTTGACAGTTATGTATGCAAAAGAGACCATGTAGATGCAGTAAATCCAAATGGTTCTTTCTTATATAAGAAAAATAAAAATTACGAATTAAAAATTCGTAAATGACAAAGAAAACAAATCAATCAACAATTAAAAGCACAAGGTAAAAAAGAACTAAAAGCGCCTGCTGCTAGAGACTTATTTGTTGTTGTATTCCAAACAAGAGATTCTAAAACTGGTGTAAAAGACGCTCCACGTTGTTTTGAATGTGAAGTTATTAATACAAAGATATCTAAAAAGGATTATGATCGTAAGATTGTTATTAACAGAGCATTAGATTACGATACAGAAATGGAATGAATAGCTCCTGTTAGAATTGCTGAAGCAGCAAAAACTGCTGCTATGGAAAAACGTATGGCTAAGCAAAAAGCTGCTGAAGCTAAACGCGAAAAGAAACGTTTAATGAAACAACAAAAGAAGGCACAAAAAAATGCAAATAAAAAATAAAGTAATCTTTATGGGAACTCCAAAGATAGCAGCAGTTTGTCTGGCTGCTATTTTAGAACAAAAAGATTATGAAGTTGTTGCAGTTATTTGTCAACCAGATAAACCGGTAGGAAGACACAAAGACATAGTCTTTTCACCTGTAAAACAATTAGCTATTAAACACAATTTAAAAGTGTTACAAGATAGCAAAGTATCTAATTTATATGAACAAATTAAAGCATTAGCACCTGATTTGATTTTTACATGTGCTTTTGGTCAATTCATTCCTTCAAATATTCTTGAATTACCTAAATATAAATGTGTTAATTTACATGCATCATTATTACCTAAATTAAGAGGTGGTGCTCCAATTCAATGAGCAATTATTAACCAAGATAAAACCACAGGTTTTTCATTAATGTATATGGATAAGAAAATGGATGCTGGAAATATTATTAAACAATATACCATTGCAATTGATCCAGAAGAAACATATGCATCTTTATATGATAAACTATGTGTTTTAGCTGGTGATATTATTTCAAAAGATTTTAAGATCCTTTTTGATAGCAATTTAAAATCAATTGTTCAAGATGAATCAAAGGTAACCTTTGGTTACAACATCACAAGAGAAGATGAAAAAATTGATTGATCAAAATCAAATTTAGAAGTAGATGCACTAATTAGAGGACTATACAATGTTCCTATTGCATATACAACTTTTGAAGATCAAATAATTAAAGTTCATAAAGCTACACCAATTGATGGTTATCAAGCAGCTGAACCTGGAACAATTATTCAATTAACAAATCAAAATATGATTGTTGCATGTGGCAAAGGTGCTATGAAACTTGAATTAATTCAAATGGCCGGAAAAAAACCATTACTTATTAATCAAATAGTCAATGGACATCATCCATTTCAAACTGGTAAGAAATTTATTTAGTAAATGAATTATTAGAGCCTAATAGTAAAACTATTAAGTCATTTATATTGTTGCGACAAACATCTATAATGTATTGTTTAGCTGTAGCAAACAATTTAGTATTATTTAGAATGATTTGGTATTTAGTATCATATTCTGGATCTACTAAAATATCTTTAAATTCATATGGAATTTTACAAGAGATGCAATTGTAAAGAAGATAACCTAGAGTAGATTTAATTAATTTTTTAATAATATCTTCACTAACATTTAAATTGTTTTCGTGTTGTTTAAGTAAAGAAAAGAAATTGGTAATAAATTTATCAAAACAATCAAATGAAGAGATTGTATGTTCCAAAGGAACAATTGGATTGATTTCCAATCTTTTATATAGTTCAATCATTTCTTGATTTCTATATAAATCCATGAACAATTCTATTCATTCGTCTTTATTAATTTTTATTTGTTCATAAACATGTTTTTCAGAAAATTTGCATTCAAGAAAAGCAATAATGAATGCTATGAAACTACCTTTTTTATCAAAACTGGTATTCAAAATATTTTTTATATTGACATCATTAAAAATAAAAGAATACTTTGTTTTAAATTTTTTAAAGATTTTTTCGTCTTTAGTCATTGTATTTCTTTTCTAGTTCTTCTTTTAAGAAATCCAAAATACCTTGGACTTTAGAATAATCCATTCTATTTGGTCCAACAACTGAAATTTGGTGTGAATTATCTTTTCCTTTAACATTAACTGTAGCTATAGCTAATTCTTTAGCACCAACTTTTTCACCAGATGAAATTAATGTTGTTTTACCTGTTTTAGATTGTTGATAAGCTATTTGTTGTCAAATACTAGATGAGTCTAATAAATCTAGAACTTTATTTAATTTTTCAACATCATTTTTAAATTCTGGTTGTGTAGTTAAGTATTTAGTTCCATGAACTGATGTGTGATATTGATATTTAATATCAAAGATCTTTTGAATTAATCCTTGCATGATAAATTCATAGTTTTCAACACTTTCTTTAATAATGTCTTTTAAACTATTAATTTTTTCAGGGATTTGTTCTAGAGAAGTTCCAATTAATCTATCATTAAAAATTCTTACACATGTAGCAATATCATTTAATACTTTGCCTTCATTAAATGTAATAGTATTTTTAGTTAAGTTACCACTTGATGTAACAACAATGATGATTGCCATGTTGTTATTAACTGGAATTAAATCAATTCTAACAAGTGTTTCATTTATTTCACCTGTAGTAACGATTGATGGTAGGTGTAATGTTTCATTAATAACAGCCATTGATTCATCAATGATTGTTTCAATAGATGTTAATCTTTTAGCAAAAATTTTAGTTAACTTCTTTTTTAAATCAACTGATAGTGATGGTTGAAGAATTTCATTACGATAATATTCATAACCCAAACTAGTTGGAACACGTCCAGATGATGTATGTGTTTTTTCAATTAGCCCAACCTTCTCTAGATATGCCATTTCATTACGAATTGTGGCACTTGATAAGTCCTTAAAGAAATCATGAATGACTTCTTTACTAGAGATTGGTGTTGCTTCATTAATGTATTGTTCAACTATGATTTTTAATAGATCAATTTGTCTTTTGGTTAACTTAATATTTTTCATATTTTTGCTCATTAGCACCTTGGCTCTTATATTGCTAATTATAAAATATATTAAATAAATATAAATATTTTTGTTTTTTTGATATTATTTAATTGAAAATAATATTTTCAATTAG
>JAKSVN010000019.1 GCA_024427125.1 Mycoplasmoidaceae bacterium
TTGAAGGAATTTTCCGTTTTTTATAGTGTCACCGTTTTGGGGTTCACTACATTTTCCTACTTTTTTATTTTATAATTTGCTTATGATAGCTGCAATATTAGTAGTACCATTAGTCTATTTTATTAATGCTTTTTTTATTGGAAGATTGATCAAAAGATGAAAGATCAATGCCAATCCATTTTTAGCTACTATTGTAGGTTTTATCGCATTATTAGACATATTCTATATTATTAGTATTTGGATGTATGCTGGGCATGCAATGATCTGGAGTTACTTTGTTGTATTTGGCATAATTCAGGGTATTTTACTAGTCTTATATGCAGTAAATTGAAAATATATTTTCATAACTTGATCTGTTAACTATAAAAAGATTGTTGCTTTTGTTTTAACTTTTGGTTTAATGATCCTAATATGCTGATTAAACTTTAGAGATCTTAACTCTGCTTTTGCAACTAATTGAGTTAAAGTTTGAAGTGATTCTCACTTCCAACAACATATTTGAAAGCCTATTTGGTTTGGTGCAAACCCTGATGATGTTGTCTCAAATTTCTCTATATCTAATGTTTTAAATTTAATTTGAGCTGACTTATTTAAAATTCACAAAACTACCCAAGCAATCAATTTTTGTAAGTGATCATGAACTATTATTACTGCTGGTTTTATGGCATGTTTATCAACTTGAATGATTAAACAAGAAACCTCTATTTCTAGAGTAGCTTTATCTTTGATAACAATCTTAGGATTTGTTGTTCTTGTCTTAGCTTTTATTGAAAATTTTGCAATTGGTGATGCATTAGTTTTATTATTGCTTTTTGCCTACATATTAGTCATGTTCAGACAGGCAAATTCTGACTCATTAAAATTATTTAATTTAACCGCATTATTACTAGGTTTTTTAGCTGTTAGCTGTACTAGCTTTTTCACTGTAATTGGAGTGTGAATTTTCTCAATGTATTATGTAATTAGAAACAAAGAAAATTCATTAAATTTTGCTCTATTTTTAACATGACCATTGTTCTTAACAATCTTTAGTTTATTGTCTATTTATGGTTACTCATTATTATCTATAATAAATGCACTTTATTTGGCTGTAGCAATTATTGCAATTATTGTCTTAAGAAGATTTGGAACACCATCATGAGATACTAAAATTGCTTTAACAATTCACCGTAATTCAGGCAAAATTATATATGCTGGTTTGATTGTATTTATTGCTTTAATTCTTGTTTCAAATTTCTTTATTTTCCAAGAAATTTATAAATGAAATGGGGAAAATATTGATTACAAAAACTTCCTAACTTTCACATATACATATTTATGGAACATAAATATTAAATCATCTCGAGCGGTAGCAATATTTAATGCATTGATGTATTTTGTGTTTGTTTCTATAACTGTTGTTTATATTGTGATTAGAAACATGAAAAATCATCGTTTTAACCCATTATTCAGAACAGATTATTCTATTAAGTTTGGAATTATTAGTTGTATCTTGTTCATTAACCCTCTAGTTGTTCATGCTTTAAAAATAGCTGCAAGTAGATTCCCATTAAATACTTTAGATATTAATATGTTATTTGTTGTTCCTATCTTCACATTAACATTAAAAGTCATCTTCAATAACAGAATTGAAGCTCTAAAAGACTGAAAATATAATTGATATTAATATACAAAAAAAGATTAGTTTACTAATCTTTTTTTATTTATAATTTATTTAACTTTATGGATCAAATTAAACAACGATTAGATAAGTTGAAAACTTTATTAAGAAAATGGGAATATGAGTACTATGTTCTTAATAATCCAACTGTATCTGATGAGGAATATGATATTACTTTAAGACAGCTTATTGAGTTAGAAACTCAATATCCTAATTTAATTACACCTGATTCACCTAGTCAAAGAGTCGGTGGAACAGCAAGTACAAAATTAAAGAAATATCAACATAAAACCAAAATGATGTCATTAGCCAACGCTTTTAATGCTGATGAAATGAGAAAATTTGATAAAGATATTAAGAAGGTTATTGGTGATCAAGAACTTGTTTATTGTGTTGAACCAAAAATAGATGGATTAAGCATGAGCTTAATCTATCAAGATGGTCAACTTGTTTCTGGAGCGACTAGAGGTGATGGTTTAATTGGCGAAGATGTAACAGCAAATGTCAAAACAATTAAATCCATTCCTTTACAAATTGACTTCCAAGATGATATTGAAATTCGTGGTGAAGTATTTTTATCAAAGAAAAACTTTGAAAAAATTAATGCTGCAATAAAAGATGAGGAAAAGAAATTTGCTAACCCTAGAAATGCTGCTAGTGGGAGTTTAAGACAACTTGATCCTAAAATTACTGCTAAGCGTAATTTAACAATGTATTGTTATCAAATACCAAATGAAAAACAATACGGTTTAAAAACTCAAGAAGAAGTTATTAACTTTTTAAAGAAAAATAAATTTAATGTTGCACCAGCTATCAAAATTTGTAATGGTATTGAAGAAGTTATTAAAGTTATTGAAGATTGAACAGAAAAGAAAAATAACTTGGATTTCCCAATCGATGGTGTTGTAATCAAAGTGAATAGCTTTGAAATGCATGATAAGATTGGTTACACTTCAAAATTCCCTAAATGAGCTATAGCTTATAAGTTCCCTCCAAATGTTGTCGAAACAAAACTTGAAAATATTACTACAACAGTCGGCAGAACTGGAAGAATAAATTATGTTGCTAATCTTTCGCCTGTATTATTGGATGGTTCAACAATTTCTGCTGCAACATTACATAATGCTGAATATATTGCTGCTAAAGATATACGTATAGGTGATATAGTTAAAATCTTTAAAGCTGGAGAAATTATTCCTAAGGTTATTGGACCTAATGTTAAGAAAAGACCTAAAGATGCTAAAGCATATGTTCCACCAACAACTTGTCCTATTTGTGGAAGCAAACTAGAAAAAGTTGAGGGTGAAGTTGACCAATATTGTGTTAACATTGATTGTCCAGCTAGAGGATTATTAAATATAGTTCACTTTGCTGATAGAGATGCAATGAACATTGATGGACTAAGCAACAAGATTCTAGAAAAGTTCTGAGATAACAATATCGTAAAGAATATCATTGACCTATATTATCTAAAAGATAAAAAACAAGAAATCTTAAATCTTGATTTACATATTAAAGATAAAATGTTTGATCATTTAGTTTCATCTGTTGAAACTTCTAAAAAAGCAAATTTAGATAAACTAATCTATGGATTAGGAATTAGACATGTTGGTGCTATCACAGCTAAAGTCTTAGCAGAAACATTTAAAACACTAGATCATCTTGCTGCTGCGCCATTAGATGCTTTAACATCGATTAAGGATGTTGGTGAAACTGTTGGACAATCAATTGTTGATTTCTTTAAAGTTGAAAACAACAAACAATTAATATCTAAATTAAAAGATGTTGGTGTTAACACCAAATTAATTGAAAGAAAATATGATACAGCAAGTCCATACTACCAAAAGAAATTTGTAATTACTGGATCATTTGAAATTCCAAGAAATGAAATTATTAAAATCATGGAAGAAAAGTTTGATGCAAAATTCTTTGGAAGTGTAAACAAAGATATTGACTACTTAATTGCTAACGATTTTACTAGTAGTAAATATAAAAAAGCTAAAGAATTAGGTATCAAAATCATTACAGAAAAGATTTGATAAACATATACAATTAATAAATATAAAAGGAAATTTATGAGAATATTAAATTCAAGTACAGGCGAATTAGTTGAAATTAAAGACCAACGTGTAACTATATATAACTGTGGACCAACAGTTTACAATTATGTTCATATTGGTAATGTTAGACCATTGGTTGTATTTGATGTATTACATCGTTTCCTTTTAAATCAACACAAAGAAGTTGTTTATGTTCAAAACATAACTGACGTTGATGACAAAATCATTAAAGCAGCTGCAACAGAAGGCATTAGTGAGAAAGAATTAGCTACTAGATACACACATGCTTATATGGACATTTTCCAATTATTAAACATTAAACAAGTTTTAATGCCTAATGTATCTGAACATATTGATGAGATTATTGATTACATTGAACAATTAATTGAAAAAGGTGCTGCTTATGTTGTAGATGGTGATGTTTACTTTGATGTATCAAAGATAAGCGACTATGGACATGTTAGTCACCAAAATATTGCAAATCTAAAAGATGGTGTCAGAAAAGAAAACATGGCTAATAAAAAGTCACCACTTGACTTTGTTTTATGAAAACAAACTGAAGAAGGAATTAATTGAGAATCTCCTTGATCAAAGGGCAGACCTGGTTGACATACTGAATGTTGTGTTCTAATTAATAAATATATTGGTGACCATGTAACTATTCACGGTGGCGGTGTAGATTTAAAATTCCCTCACCATGAAAATGAAAATGCTCAAAACAAAGCATTATATGGAAGAGATATCGCAGATATCTGAATGCATGTAGGACATATTAATGTTGAAGGTTCTAAAATGTCTAAATCATTAAACAATTTTGTTTTAGTTAAAGATTTAATTAATGATGACAATGCAAATGGTTTAAGATGATTCTTCTACAAAGCAAAATATGAACAACCTGTTAACTTTTCAAAGAAATTATTAGATGAAGCAAACAAAGAAATCCAATCTGTGCTTAAATCTATTTGTGTTGCTAAAACATATAATGTTGCAAATAATATGTTCTTTTCTGAAGCTGCTCAAATTGATCCTGCATTTGCAGCATCATTATCTGATGATTTAAATTTGCCTAATGCAATTACAACTTTATTAGAACAAATTAAAATGTTAAACACATTAATTAGAGAGAAAAATTTCTTAGAATCTAACAAGTTATGTAATATCCTTGCTAGAGAACTAGATGTTCTTGGAATTAAATATGATTCACAAAAACATATAACATCTATTAATCAAATTAAAAAATGAAAAGAAGCTGTGGACGCTAAAAATTTTGAAGAAGCTGATAAATTAAGAAAAGTTTTAATTGATAAAGGATTACTATAATGCAATTAATAATTGGTAAAAAAGCTATTCTAGATGCCATTTCTAATAAAACTTTGAAAAAAGCTACTATTAGTAATAAAGACAAAACCTTCTATAACAAGGTTAAATCATTTTTACCATCTGTTGAAATTAATAATGATAAATCATTTTATGAAAAATTAGCTTCTGGACAAAACCATCAATTTGCAATTGGTTATGTTGAGGGTGAAGCTAATTTAACTATTGATTCTTTCCTTAACAAAGTTAAATCACAATCAACATCATTAGTTCTAATGTTAGATTCTATTGAAGATCCAATGAACTTTGGAGCAATCATTAGATCTGCTGAAAGTTTTGGTATTGATGCTCTTATATATAAAAAGGATGGACAATGCCAAATTACTCCAGCTGTTATTAAAACATCTCAAGGTGCAATAAGCAACCTTAATATGATAAGAGTAACCAACCTATCTGATACTATTAATAAATTAAAAGAATCTGGTTACTGAATTTATGCTAGTTGTTTAGATCAACAAGCACATAAACTTGATGAAATCAAATTTAGTGGTAAAGTTGTTATTATTGTTGGTAATGAAAATAAGGGAATAAGTCCTTTAGTATTAAAGAATGCTGATTTTAAAGTTTATATAGAAGCACCAGGCAAAACACAATCATTAAATGTTTCGGCAGCAACTGCAGTTTTACTTCATACTATATCAAGCAAAATAAAAAGAGGGTAAACCTCTTTTTTAAATCATAAACATTGCAAATTGCGATAGTTCGGGTGCTGGTTGGATTGTAGTTCATTGAATAATACCTAAAGCAATGAAGATGAAATATACAATAATAACCAAACTTAACAATGCAATGTTTATACCCATTATTTGTTTATTGTTTAATCTAGATTTAATATGCTTAGAGTTCATTATTAGATATAGAGTTATAAATAAACACATCAAAATAAAGATAACAACCTGAACAACTACACTGTTGCTTTCTTTAGGTTGTGGGAACATAGGATCAACACCACTATGCCACATACCAGCATAAACAACATTACAAACAGATAAGATAATCATATTGAACGCACATGATCCAGCCATTGAGTTGATCATCATGTTATATCTTCCACCAAAAGCCAATGTTGCAACGGCAATTAATTCAGGCAAACTAGTTGCTATTCCTAATAGCAATGTTCTTCCAAATACTTCACCAAGTTGTCAATGTTCAATACATCCACTACATGCACTAGCTAAAACGATTGATGATCCAGATAAGACAATAATTCCAACAACTAATAAAACTATTAAAAGTCACATATCCAATTTTAGGAATTTGGATCTCTTGACTTTTTGCGTTTGAGGCAATGTTACTTTTGTAGCAACACCTTTACCTACGGTAGCCATTGGTTTTAATTTAGAACCAGCAATCATAAAGAAGACTGCAATAGCATATGACAAGAAAATAAATATAGAAAAGAAATTAAAGCCGTGTCATACTAATGGACTATCAGGTTTACCAAATTTAGGTCCATAAACAATTCCATTATTTTCAAATAATACTGCTAGAATGCACATTACAGCACCAAAGATTAAACAAATAATAGTAATAGTGTTTATTTGGTCGGCTTCTCTATGTCTAAACAAACTAACAGTAACAATTAGAGTTATTGCTAAGATCAATAAACAAAACATATTTGATCCAATAACATCACCAAACACAGATGAAGGGTCATATTCAGCTGGATACAAAACACCATCAATTGTTACACCAATTGCGGTAATAAATTCTGGAATAGAAGTGATAGCACCAATTAAAATACCACCAACAACTCCATCAGGAAGCTTTGCTTTATCTTTAACAGCAACAGCTAATTTTGTTACTAATGTTGCAAGGACACCAACAATAACTGCAAAAACAAAAAAGCAGCTCATTGCAGCAGCTGGATTTTTTATAAAGATCATTTCAAAATCTTTCACTGTTGGCTCCCATTTATATTAAATTATAGTAAAAAAGATAATATTTATAACTATTTCACAAATCCAAGAATTAAAAAGACTATAAAAGTGATAATAACAAGAGATAAAAGTGATGAATTAATTGCTAATGATTGCTTTTCATTTAACTTTTCTTTTATCCTTTTGCTATTAGCAAATAAGTATGCACATAAGAGTAGTATTGTGACCATACAAATTATGATTTGAATGATGGTTTGGTTATTTCAACTGTACATCTCTGTACCAGGTTCGTAAACTCCAATAAAGACTAAATTAGCAATAGTTAAAATAGCTAAATTGAATGATGTTGATCCAACCATTGTATCAATAACCATGTTATATTCTTTGTGAATACAAAGGTTTATACAACAAACAATTTCAGGTAACGAAGTTATTACACCTAATAATAATGCTCCACCAAATGTTGCTTTTTCCTCACTACCAAAAACAGATGCTCAATGATAAAAGATTAAAGATTCAGAGGTGAATGTTAGGAAAGCTGCTAATGTAATTAGTAATATTGAAACAATTGATATAAGAACAATAATTCAACCTAAAGATAACTTAAACAATCTTGAATGCTTTGCTTGGTTTGCTTCTGTCATTCCTTCTTTTGAAGATGGTTTGACCTTTGCATTTCTAGTCATAAAGTATATAGATGTACCATAGCTAGCTAGTATTAAAATACTAAAGAAGTTAAAACCATGTCAAACTAATACAGGTATAAACTTGGTTGCTATAGTAGCTAATAAAACAAATATTGTACCGACTCCAGTACAAATCAATGTCATAGTATTGATTTGGTTGGCTTTTCTTTTAAGAAACATCTTAACACAAATCAATAAACTGACTGCTAAAATAAACAAATCAAATATATTGCTTCCTACGATATCACCAAAACCAAGGCTACCAGTTTTGTGAACAACAACAGAAGCAATACATGTTACCAATTCTGGTAAACTTGTAATTGCACCTAATAATAGACCAGCAACAACACCATCAGATAAATGTGCTTTTTCTTTTAGAATAACACATAGTTTGGAAAGTAGTGTTGTTATACCAACAACACCTATTAAAAAAAGACAATATAGTGATATTGTTGCAGCAAAATTATTATCAAAATAATTAATTATTGGATTCATCAATTGATTGTTTTTTGCTCTCTTCAAGAGCATCTTTTTTTAATTTATCAAGAGCTTTATTAATTTTCTTTTTATTTTGATCTTTGCTGTTCTTATGGTGTTTAACAATTAAAATTAATCCACCTCAGCATAATGCAGCAAAGCCAACAACTGATCCAAAAACAATTAATACAATTGTTTGATGTGGCTTTAGATCATTTGCTGTCAATAAAAAGGTAAAAATAAAAACAAGAACAAACAATATTGCTCCGAATGTTTTGTTAACATTGGAATAAGTTAACTTATCTAATATTTTGTCCTTGTTTATCATAATTAGTTAGAAGCTCTTAAGTTAAGTTTTTTAACTAATTCACGGTACTTATCAACATCTGTTCTCTTAAGGTAATTTAACAAATTACGTCTTTTAGAGTTCTTTGCATACAAAGTTCTTTTGCTAGCAAAATCTTTTTGATTGTTTTTTAAGTGATCAGTTAAAGAATTGATTTCAGCGGTTAAAATTGCAATTTGAACTTCAGTGTTACCTGTATCCTTTGGATTTTTTCCATATTCTTTAACCAAGTTTTTCTTAGTTTCTTTTGAAACAGCCATATTCTTAATATGTCTCCTTAAATTTAATTTTTCAACACTTTTTTATGTTATCACTTCGACAGATAAAGCAATCATGTCTTGGATTTAACGTGTTTAATTTATTATACTTATATTTAGTCAAAAGTATGTATAATTATTAGACAAGTTATGGCGTTTATGGTGAAGTTGGCTAACACACCTGACTGTGACTCAGGCACTCGTGGGTTCAAGTCCCACTAAACGCCCCATTAATGATAAAAATCGTTTTAATTAACGATTTTTTTCTTTTTATATATAATAAAAAAACTTTTAACAATGAGTAAGTGTAGAAATCGTACATCAACAAAAGCTGTAAAAGTAGGTAATCTAATCATAGGTGGATACAATGAAATTGTTATCCAAACTATGACTACAACTAAAACTAGTGATGTAGAAAAAACAATTGAACAGATTAAACAATTTACTAATTATGGGGCACAATTAATTAGAGTTGCTGTCTTAGATGATGCAGATGCATCAGCTTTAGCTGAAATCGTTAAAAAAACTAAAACACCTATCATTGCTGATATTCATTTTAATTATCAATTTGCTTTAAAAGCAATTGCAGCAAATGTAGCTAAAATTAGAATTAACCCAGGAAACATTGGTTCTAGAGATCAAGTACTAGAAATCATTAATGCTGCTAAAGCTAAAGGCACAGCCATTAGAATTGGAATTAATGGTGGTTCATTAAGAGTTGATCCAAGCGGGTCAAGAGTTTATCAATTAGTTCAATGTGCTTATTCTTGAATTAAATTTTTTGAAAAAAATGGATTCACAAATTTAATTGTAAGTATTAAAGATTCAGACCCAAGTACTACGTACTTTGCAAATGTCGAACTTGCAAAACATTGCAAATATCCTATTCACTTAGGTGTAACTGAATCTGGTCCAGATCATGCTGGTATAGTTAAATCATGTATTGCCCTAATCCCACTATTAAATTTAGGAATTGGAAATACTATTCGTATTTCAGTTAATGGTGATAGAAAGAACGAAATTAAGATTGCTAAAACACTTTTAAACAATATGGGATTTAACATTCCTTATTACAACATAATAGCTTGCCCACTTTGTGGAAGAAATCAATATGATACAAGAAAATGAGTCAAAGAGCTTGATACCTATCTAGAAGATAGACATCTAGCAATCAAGATTGGAATTATGGGTTGCATCGTTAATGGGCCAGGTGAAGCAAAAGGTTGTGATTTGGCAGTATGTGTCAAAGACAAGACTACAAGCTTCCTATATATTAATGGAACATTAAACAAAGAAATTCCAAATACTAAAGTAACTGAAATTTTGAAAGAATTAATTGATAAAAAATATAATCAATCAGTGAAACACTATGAAAAGCTTAACAAGTAAAATTACTAAAACTGAATTTAAAAAGATTGATACTGTGTATAAAGCATTCAAACAAACAAATTTAAAGAATGAAAATCTTTTAGCTTTTTATAAAACTAAAGATTTGGCTATCAGTGTGTTTAAGAACGGAACTTTATTATTACAAGGTGAAGAATCTGCTATTATAAACTTTGGTAAAAAAGCTACTACACCTTCTAAGAAGGTAGATTTAAAGAGCTTAGATGGAACGATTGGTATGGATGAAGTTGGAACTGGAGATTATTTTGGACCAGTTGTAACTTGCGCATGTTATGTTCCAAATGAATGTATTGACAAAGTCAAAGAATTAAAAGTTAATGATTCTAAAAAGATAGATGATAAACAAATTAAAGTAATGGCTAGACAATTAAAGAAGATTGTTAAAGCTGAGATTTGTGTTTGTCAACCTCTTGTTTACAACAAAATAATTGATAAGTTTGACAATAGTAACATTGTAAAAGCTATTTGTCACAATGATGCGTTAACTAAATTAACTAATAAGTTAAAAGATAGACATTATCAAGTTATTCTAGATCAATTTGTTGCTAGACCACATTATTATGACTATCTAAAGAAAGCAAACATCAAACCAGTTTACATTAATGTAATTGAGATGAAAGCAGAAAGTAAATATCTGTCTGTTGCATGTGCATCAGTTATAGCAAGAGATGCATTCTTAACATACATGGATAAATTATCAGCTAAAGCTGGAATTAAACTTCCATTAGGTTCAGTTGAAAAAACAAAAATTATTACTGCAGGTAAGCAAATTATTAAAAAAGCAAAGCTTGCAGAATTTGCAAAACTTCACTTTGACTCAATTACTGGTGAAATTCTCAAGAAATAAAAACTATTTGGTCTTTTTTTATTTTTTATAATATTTATATGAAAAGAAAATTTATTTTATTACCAATTACATTAACAGCACTAGCACCAGCAATTAGTTTGGTTGGGTGTGGTGGGGATGAACCAGAGCCTACGCCACCAGAAGATATTGTTGATTTAGAGTTTACAGAAAAAGTTGGCGATTTGAATTATCCTGGTTTTGCTTTTAATAATTTTAACATTGAACAAGGTGAGCAGTATTGATTTAGTGTTGATTTTAAAAAACTGCCACAAGTTATTTTTGACAAACAAAAAAATGAAAGTTTTGGCTTTTTTGTTGAATCTCTTTCACATGAAAGTATTCAAATTGATTATGATACAGCTATTGTTATATTAAATGAAAGACAATTAACAAGCAGTGAGTGGGAACCGGGTGAAGGTAATGCAATAAAAATAGTAACCCCCGCTAATCCTTGATCTAAAACAGATATATTTTATTTTGGAGTTATTTTTGCGAAAAATATTGAAGCAAATATTTATTGTTTATTAGATCAAGTCTAACTATAAAACATAATTTTATATTACAACCATTTTGATTTTTATTTGAAGTCAGTGTCGTATTAAAAGTTTTTTAAATTTGTTTATTACATTTTAGGTTTTCTAGTCTTTCCCATTGATAGATTTCTATTACTTATAATATACATATATGAAAAGAAAATTTATTTTATTACCAATAACATTAACAGCACTTATACCAGCAATTACTTTGGTGGGGTGTGGTGATCCAGATACACCAGAACCAAAACCAACAGATGAAATTATTGTTGATGATTGAGAATCAAGTGGTGATTATTTATTT
>JAKSVN010000002.1 GCA_024427125.1 Mycoplasmoidaceae bacterium
TAACTGTAATGCTTTCAAGAGTTGCTGGAATTACTGTTACAGTAAATTCACCAGTCTCTGTTATATCACCATCAGTATATGATACTGTGAATGTCTTTTCTCCTGCTGTAGCATCTTCAGCAGTGAATACATAACTTTTAACTGGATCAGTTGTAGCTTGATTTGTTACATCAACTGATGTACCGTCAGAATAGTTAGCCATAACTTTGAATCCTGTTCAGTCTACTGACTCACCAACTTTATATTCTGTATCTGATGGAGCAGTAACTGTAATGCTTTCAAGAGTTGCTGGAATTACTGTTACAGTAAATTCACCAGTTTTAGTTACAGCCCCTTCATTGTAAGAGGCAGTGATTTTGAATGGACCAATATCATCCGTTGTGAATTTGTGTGAAGGAGGATTGAATGTTGCTTGATCAGTTACAACTTGAGTTGTTTTATCAGAATAGTGAGCTGTAACAACAACATCATCTAAGTTTAACGATTCACCAACTTTGTATGTCGTTTTACCTTCATTATCTACAGTGATTGAATCAAGCACTGCTACTAAATTCAAAACGTTTCCTCCTTCATTAATAACTGTAGCACCTTGGTATGATGCGACAACATTAAATTTATAATTGCCTGCCTTCGCATCTGCTGTTCAAGAAATACAATTATTTACAATATCAACACCAGTAATTGTTGGATTAGTTGAATAGCTTGGAGTAACTTCCTTGCCATTTAATTTAACAACAAATGGGTGAGTTGTATCAGAGTCAGCCACACCAGCAGTACCATTTATATCTGTGGTTGGTCCGCCAGCAATTGTTAATTCATAAGCACTAACAATAACCTCGATTTTTGTATCTACAGTTCAACTTTGTTCTGGTTTAATTGAGATTGTTGGTCCAGTTGGATGAACTGAAAATTTAGGTTGTGCTTCTGCACCATCAACAAATATTTTAACTGAGTCTTTAACAACAGCGAATTGATCGGCTTTCACTTTATAACTAATTACAATGGATTGTTGAAATACCTTTGTTTTGACTTCTGCAAGTGATACACCTTCACCTTGTTCCACAGAAACATTTTTATATTCAGCAAGACTTGATTGCAAGTCGATCATAATTTTATCGTTTTGAGTTCAAGACTTATCTGGGCATATTTTTAATGTCTTATTAGTTCATTCATGAGCAGGTGTTGGATGTTGTTCACCAATTGTAACCACAAAGCCTGTATGTTCGTAACTTTGTTTAAGTTGATATACGATTTCGATTGGTTTACCTAATAACATTTTTCCTGATTTTTCCACAATAGAATAGCCATCATCACCATTAACTGTAATGTCATATGCTGCTTGAGTCGAAGCAAGCGTTACGACAATTTTAGTTTCTTCAGTTCATGCTTCATCATGAGTGATAGTTAATTTACTGTTTTCTCATTCAATACCTGTTTCAAGAGTTTGTTCATTTACTTCTACTTTTGAATTTGAAGGGTCAATAACATAGAATGTGTCAGCAAATGAACATTGTATTTCGATATCGCCACCGATGCTTCCTTTGGAAACTCAGATTTTGGTGATCCCTTCATCACCATCTACTTTTTGCACAGTAACATCATATTGTGGACCTTGGTCCTTGTTACAAGCAACAACAAGAGGTGCAATAACACCAGCTACAGTTGCTACTGTAGCAATCGGTAGAATTATTTTCTTTGCTTTTTTCATATTTCTCCTTTTAGATATTTATATATAAATCTTTCATAAATTATATATCACATCTGGGTAAAAATATATTAGTGAATGTTGAAAAATAAAAAAACACAGGTTTCCTGTGTTTTACCTACTATTTCTTTGCGGCAGCTTTTTGTCCAGTTCGTGCTGCAACTACTTCATCAACTACACTCTTTGGTGCTTGAGCATAGTGGCTAAATTGCATTACATAGTTGCCACGGCCTTGGGTAAATGATCTAAGGTCTGTTGCATAACCAAACATGTTCTTTAAAGGAACTTTTGCTTTAATCATTTGTGCGGCAGCTCTTTGCTCTGTAGATTCAATAGTTCCTCTACGTGAACTAATGTCTCCCATTGCATCGCCTAAGTATTGATCAGGAACTACTACGTCAACTGCCATGATTGGTTCTAGTAATACTAGACCGCATTTCTTAGCAGCTTCTTTTAAAGCTAAGCTAGCAGCTACCTTGAATGCCATTTCTGATGAGTCAACATCGTGGTAAGAACCATCATATACTGTTGCCTTAACATCAATTAATGGATAACCAGCTAATGGACCAGCTTTCATGGCTTCTTGGATACCTTGGTCAATTGGCTTAATAAATTCACGAGGAATCTTTCCGCCAACGATTTCATTAACAAATTCATAACCTTTATCTTTGTTAGGTTCGAATTTGATAACACAGTGTCCATATTGACCATGACCACCAGATTGTTTAATGTACTTACCTTCTGCTGATCCTTCTTTAGTAAATGTTTCTCTATAAGAAACTTGAGGAGCACCAGCATTAACATCAACCTTGAATTCTCTTCTCATACGGTCAACGATAATTTGTAAGTGTAATTCACCCATACCAGAGATAATACATTGACCAGTTTCATGGTCTGTGTATGTTCTGAATGTTGGGTCTTCTTCAGCGAGTTTTTGCAAAGCAATACCCATTTTTTCTTGGTCTGCTTTTGTTTTTGGCTCAACAGCTAAACTAATAACTGGTTCTGCAAACTTCATTGATTCTAGTTTAACATCTAGATCTTCTTCACAAAGTGTATCACCAGTTGTTGTTGATTTTAAGCCAACAACAGCACAGATGTCACCAGCACAAATATCAGGAATTTCATTTCTGTTATTTGAGTGCATCTTTATTAAACGTGAAACACGTTCTTTAATACCACGTTTAGTGTTAATTACATAACTACCAGCATTTAAGTGACCAGAATATAGTCTGATGAATGTAATACGACCAACAAATGGGTCAGTTGCTACTTTAAATGCTAAAGCAACGAACTTATCTTCATCATGGTTCCTTAATTCTAGTTCTTTACCAGTTTCTTCATCTTTAACCTTAATAGAAGGACAGTCTGCAGGAGATGGCAAGTAGTCAACTACTGCATCTAGTACTGCTTTAACACCTTTATTCTTAAATGATGTTCCACATAATACTGGGTGGAATTCAGCAGTTAGTGTACCTTTTCTAATACACATCTTTAATTCATCTTCTGTTAATTCTTGACCATTTAAGTATTTTTCCATACACTTTTCGTCATAGTTAACAGCTTCTTCCACTAAGATTTGTCTAAAGTGTTTTGCTTTTTCCATTAAGTCTGCTGGAATTTCAGCAATCTTGTAATCTTCTTCAGGTTTACCATCGAACATTCTACATTTCATTGTTACTAAGTCAATAGTTCCAATGAAGTTAGCTTCAGCTCCAATAGGATATTGGATTGCTACACCTTTAGCACCTAGATTCTTTTTAATAGATTCTAGACACATTTCAAAGTCAGCACCAACTTTGTCCATCTTGTTGCAGTAAACAATTCTTGGTACTTTATATTCTGTAGCTTGTCTTCAAACTGTTTCAGTTTGAGGTTCAACACCTTGTTGACTATCTAGTACTGTAACAGCACCATCTAGTACTCTTAATGATCTTTCTACTTCTACTGTAAAGTCTACGTGTCCAGGAGTATCAATTAAGTTTAATTCATATCCTTTTCATGTAACATATGTAGCAGCAGCAGTAATTGTAATACCACGTTCTTTTTCTTGTTCCATTCAGTCCATGGTAGCACCACCATCATGAACTTCTCCGATTTTGTGTGTTTTACCACCATGGAATAGGATACGTTCTGATGTAGTAGTCTTACCAGCATCGATGTGGGCCATGATACCGAAGTTTCTATATTTTTCTAAAGGAAATTGTCTTGGCATAGTCTATCTCCTAGAATTTTAAATGAGCAAAAGCTTTGTTTGCTTCAGCCATTCTGTGTGTATCTTCTTTTTTCTTAACTGCACCACCGATACCGTTTGAAGCATCGATGATTTCGTTTGCTAGACGTTCAGTCATTGTTTTTTCATTTCTGTTTCTAGCATAAAGGATTAATCATCTTAATCCTAAAGCAACTTTACGTTCTTCACCTACTGGTGTAGGAACTTGATAGTTACTACCAGCAATACGTCTAACTTTAAGTTCTAGACTTGGCATAATGTTGTCTAGAGCTTTGTTAAACACATCGATTGGTTTTTGTTTAGTCTTGTTTTCAACAATATCGAATGCACCATAAACGATTTGTTGTGCTAAACCTTTTTTACCATCTTCCATTACTAAGTTAATGGCCTTAGTAATAATTCTTGAATTAAATACTGGATCAGGTAAAACTTGACGTTTTTCAGCTTGATGTTTTCTCATATTTAATTCTCCTATTGAGCAGCTTTAGGCTTTTTAGCACCATAAGCTGATCTTTGTTGGTTTCTCTTAGCTACACCTTGTGTATCTAGAGTTCCTCTAACTATGTGGTATCTCACACCTGGTAGGTCTTTTACACGACCACCACGAATAAGAACTACAGAGTGTTCTTGAAGGTTGTGACCTTCGCCTGGAATATATGCTAAGACTTCTTCACGGTTTGTTAGTTTAACCTTAGCATATTTTCTTAATGCAGAGTTAGGTTTCTTAGGTGTCATTGTTCCAACTCTGGTACAAACTCCCCTTTTCAATGGCGCAGGGGAATACTTTTGTCTTCTTTCGAAAGAGTTATAAGTATTCAATAGCGCAGGAGATTTTGATTTTGATTTTTTACTTTTACGTTTGTGACGTATTAGTTGTTGTATAGTAGGCATTATTTCTCCTTATTTTTACTATGTTTTTAGATACAACTTAGCCGTGTGTATCATACGTATCTATAATAATAACATAAAAATGGTAAATTTATATATATTTTTTAATAAATAAAAAGAACTAGGATTTTTCCCTAGTTCTTATACTTTTTAGCATTTCTTGCAATTAGTAGCAATTTGTCAATGCATTGAGCATACATTTTGTCTTTAAATAACTTAGTTGCATCAGCAAAATTATCTTTCAATTGTTTAATGCCTTTATATCTATTTACATATGTAAAGAGCTTAGAAGCATATGTTTTAAGGACTAACTCTGTAGTTAATTGTTTATAGATTTGCTGGCTTTGTTCTACGATTGTACTTAATTCATAGGCAATCTTATCAAAGTCTAGTTTTTGATCTGCAACTATTTGTTGTGAATATTGTTCAATTTGTTTTAGGTTAGTATTGATTAAAGTTTCAAGGCTTTGTGTTTGTTCATTATTTGGACCAACATGTTTAACAATAGTTAATAATTGTCAGAAGTAGATGTATAGATCATTTAAGTCTGTGACAGTCTTAATGACTTTTGCTAACATGTCATCAATCTTGTCTATTGCTTGAACTATTTCTAGTTTTCTATTAACTATTTGGTTAGCAATACTATCTAAGTCCTTTACTGCTCTAATTTTTTCTGTATGAGTATGATATGTTATGTGGTTAGCAGCACTATTTAGCGAAGAGATACGATTAATATCTTTTTCAATTGTTTCAAAGCAATCTAAGATTTCTGGTTCCAATACAAAGTATTGTTTTAGATCTCTAATACTTGAAATAATATCATTTTTGTTAGCTAAGATCTTGTCAGTTTGATCTTTGATTTCACTAATTGACAAATTAATCAATGCTGGTGTATTGATATGAACATAAGTAAATTGGTTAACTTGGTTCATTGTGCTAATTGCTTGGATAGCAAATTGTGAGGCTTTGCCTAAATCAAGAATACGATAATGTCTGTTGAAGTTATTGTAAGCATGGTTAAAGATAGTTAAAAGATTTTGCAATGCTTGCAAGTCACTTGATGAAATTTCAGCATAATGGTCTTTGACCATCTTGTCGTTATATTCTTTAGATGTTTTCAAATATGTATCAACAATTTGGAAACGGTAAACTAAAAGAATTGCATCAGCTAATGTTCTAAGTTTTCTTCCTAAGTCTAGAACTGTATCAATTGTTTTCTTGTAATCAAACTTGATTGATAGTTTAGGAATGTTTTCTAATGTTTTTCTAATTGAAGCAAACAATGAATTAACTCTGTTAAAGTTGATGTTGTAGTCAACATTTGCATCATAGAATGCGGCTAAACGTTCATAAATTTCCAAGTAGTTTTGGAATGTCATGTCAATTGCTTGACCATATTGCGTATAGTTAACATAAGCACTTTGCAATTGAGTAAAATCTTCTAATGCTTTTGTTAAATCTTTGTCAATTAATTGAATATATTTCTTAGCAATCTTTAGATTGAAACTATTTAATTCAGCTTCTGAAATAGCAATGTTAGCACGAATCGTAACTGAATTAGCTTTTAGTTTCTTGTAGATCTCAATGTACTTGTTTAAATCTAACTTTTCGCCTAAATCATTGCTAGCTAAAACTTGGATTTTGTAAATGTTAATTCCATTTAATCCGTTAATTAATTCATTAAACTTCTTAACTAAGTTAAGTTGTTTTCTAAAATAACTTTTGTGAATAGCAAAAAAGACAGTGTAGACAATTAATCCTGCACATAAGATGCAAATGAAGATGATAACTAAAGCAGTCAAAACAGCATTCAATTCAGAGCTTGTCATACTTATATTATAAAAATAAAAAGAGTGACAAGTCACTCTTTTTATATATTTATATTTAAGCTCTTGCTAAATGTTGTTTCTTTTCGCGATGCATTTCAATGCTGCTTGGAATGCAACAAACTAGAACAAAGACAGCTAGCATTACTAAAGTCATAATTGCACCAAGCATATCTTTAGATCATTCTGCTTTTTCGTAAATATATGGTTGATCAGGTATTGTACTTATATTTTGTCCAATGTCCTTTGCTCAACCTGCTACAATTGCTATATCAGCAATAGCCGAAACAACGATGAATAGACAAGCAATACTAATCACAACTATTGAAACAATAGAACAGAATCAGAAGCCTTTAACTTTTGTTACTTTTACTTTTTCCATAGTTCTGTTTCTCATTGCTCCGATAGTAGCAAACACAACACACAAGAAAGCAATAATTGATGTTCAGTTGGCCATTAAATCACAGAATGAATACAAAGTATTGCAATTTCCTAATTTAGTTAAATCGGAGTCATAACCAATAGATATTTTCCCTGTCATTGTCATCATTGTTGTGCCACCATAACCAATAGTGTCAGAATATGCCATTGCACCAATAAGGGTGAAAATAATGAAGAATGCTAGTGTTATCACACCTGCATAGATTAGTCCAACTCAATTGTGCTTTTGAGTAGTAATTCTTCCTCTTAATTTGTCGCTAAATGGCAATTCACCGCTTTTGATTAAATCTTGATAATATAAAGGGTTGTAAATTGCAAAACCATTAATGATTCCTAAGATTCCAATAGCAATTAGAATTTGGATAACACCAATTACTCAGTGATAACCGTGTTCATTGAATCAAGCTAATGCATTTACTCTTCCTAATTGATCTGCACTGCCTGTAGTTCCAAATAGTAATGAAACAGCAATCAATAAGTTAATTGCTGAAACAATTAATAATCCAACAACTAAAGCTAAAGGTGTTTTTTTAGGTTCTTCCATTTCTGATTGAATACCAGCTGCTGAATAGAAACCATCATAACTAAAGATGATGGCTGGGATGGAACCTAAAATGCCTAAAACTGGCTGTATCTGTGCAAGCTTCAAATGAGTTGTTGGGTATTGTTGCGGAGCAATAGGAGGTATTGTCGATTGCCCAGCAATTGCCAATGCGATACCAGCAATAATACAGAATGCTAATGGTATAAATTTAACATAAGTAATAACTTTGTTTTGGATGTCACCTAATTTGCTTGATAAACCAGAAGCGATGAAGAATCATGCTGTAATAGCAAAAGCTATTAATGCAGAAACTCACCATTGTGTCTGCCATCCAAATGCGTCTTGGAATTGAATGACAACATAATATGGCATCAAGAAAAAGTTAAGTGGTAAGTAAATAATAGCCATGAAATATTTGGAAACTTTATACAAATATTTGTGGCAAAAATTCTTAACTCATGAGATAATTCCTAAGTTACTGTCTGTTGTTGCACTAGCAATTTCTGCTAGAGAAACACCCATACAAATAACTCCGAAAATTGAAAGAACTCATGAAACTAGTGCTAATGGAGCACTATATCCTACATTTCCTAATACCTCACCATTTTTTAGAAAAACACCAGCTCCAATTGAGGAACCAATAACTAATAAAATGGCAGAGAAGAAGGTTATTTTTTTCTTTTTGACTTCTTTCTTAGTCACTTTTTTCTTTTTATTCATAACCTAATAATTATACAAAAAAAGAAAGCTTTAACTTTCTTTTTATCTTGTTGGTTCCGGGTCGTTTTTTGATACAACATTGTGCATATATTCTAATGGTATGTACGACGTACCAAGAACTTCTTCAATAGTGTCATATAGTTCTTTCATTCGTTCTTTCCCGGCTTCATAGTTAAAATCACCATTCAAATTTATTTTACCTTTTATGATTCCTGGTGTATCAAATTCGTATTCAAGGCGCCCTCTAGAAGAAACAGATCAATGAATGTCAGGGTCAGGATAATAAAAGATTTTAGTAATATCTAGTCCCAACCATCATTCATGGCCTTGTCATGGCCCAAAAGCTTTATTATCATGAGTTATATCGAACGGAACATCTTTAGCTGTGACATAACCATTAAGGTTTACCCTTACTCCAAGATTTACACCTTCAGCTATTGGCATCATATATTCAAATAAGACATTATCAAACAGAAAATTAAATGAAAATGTATTTTTTTCTACATTGATTTCTCTTATTCCAATACCTATTTTTCCTCATAATGGTGTATCAAAGTCTAATGGCATCTTAGCAATGGCGCTAAAAAAGTCATCAATTAAAATATTTTTATTATTAATAATGTAACTAAAATAATAGCCTAATCCATCAGATGAAGTTTCAACTTCATCAGGGGTATGGACTTGGGTTGTGCGACTATAACCATAATATAGACTAGGCATTCAAACAATCTTGTCTAGTTCTTGATTCTTTGGTTTATTGCATGAAATTAGAGGAATAAAACTAGTTGCAGCAATAGCAGGTAAAATTAATGAGTTCTTAAATTTAAATTTCATTTGTTACAGGTGATGTAGGGTTAACATATGTTAAAAATTGAAGAGGAATTGGATTGCCAAGAAAAAGTCCAAATGAGTCCATTATTTTTGTGAGAAGAAACATCAATCCTTCATCATCTGTTTTGTTGTTATAAATTTCATCCAGTACAAATTCATCAGGATCAAGATCACCACTTGACTTATTGAAAGACAAGTCAACATCAATCGATCAATTTGGTACTCCTGACATAGTACCTGCGTGTTCCTCAATAGAGTAGTAAATCTCCATTTCGGGTAAAACGGTTATACATCAGCGTCTATCTGGTGACGGAGCAGAGCTGTAATAACCAAGTCCTACTCAGAGATTATTGAAAATAACATATCCATCTATTTGGTAATGAATAATTTTTCCGTCACTATTTACTTTAAAGTCAAGGTTGTCTGCAACAATCGCTGCATCTATTCTCTTATATGGAAGGTGCATCGTCTCCCCTCCTTGGGAAATAATTATCTCCGTCTCTGGATCAACATTACTAATGTCAATGCCTAACTGTCCTGAAGCAGGCTGATCTTTTACTCCTGTTTGATCTGAAATAGCAAAATATATATCTTCTATAAGGATATCAGGCTCATTCTTAACATAGGTTAGATAATCGGTAGTCGCCTCTTCTATAGCAAAAGTCACTTCTTCTTCAGCAGGAATAATAGGTGTCTTGCGTTCAAAACCTTTAAAAAGTTGTCCAAGATCAACAACATAATCAACGACTGGCTTGCCGCCTCCACCTTCATCATTTTTATTACATGCAGTAATAATTGGTGCTATAGCTGTAGTTAAACCACAAACTAATGTTATTGGCATCAAATATTTCTTGTTCATAGATACCTCCTACTTGCATTATATATAAATAACTATAATTTATAGAGGCCTAATTATGATATAAGAGTTGTCAGCTTTAAACTGCAAACTTAAGTTAGAATATTTACTAATCTCTATTTTAATTGATTCAACAAGATCATAGCCAATTTCAAATCATGCTTCCTTGAATGAATGTTTAGATAATCATTCAAAGTATTTTTTATAGAAATACATGCCATTTTCTTCAGCTATCAGTGCATCTTTTGATTCATATTTAAACATTTTGTTATTGTTAAAGTTAGCAAAATTAATATATGGTGGATTAGAAATAATATATCCTGCAAAGCTTTTACTATTTAAGAAAGCAACAACATCTTTGCAATCTAATGTCATTGGTGTTTGATGCTTACGTCCATTTTCATGTGTATTAAATACGGGCTTTCAAAATTTATCAATACATGTTAATTCAAATTGTGGCAAGTATTTCTTTATAGAAATACCAATGCAGCCGCTACCACAACATAAATCTCATAATGGAGCAGCAGGTGTTTGCTTATGAGCATTAATAAAGTCTTGTGTCATTTGTTCTGTCACATCTCTAGGCGAGAGAACTTTCTTATATACAATAAAGTCTAAACCACAAAACTTTGCATGTCCTGTGATATGTGCTAATGGTTTTTGCTTAACAAAGTATTCATCGCACAATTTTCAAAACTTTCTTTCTTTAAATTTAATAGGAACATTACGATTAGTAATGAAATCGTTTTTATCTTTAACAACCACTGAACAATGAAAAACTAATTCAAAAAAGATAACATCATAATTATCACCATATCTACTTTTGAATTGTTCAAATAGTTGATTGTATGTCATACTAAATTTTTAGTTTTTCCATTAATTTAGCTTGTTCATCAGCAATTAATTGGTCATGCAACTCTTCTAGCGTTCCACCTTGCATAATGAAATCAAGTTTGTTTAATGTTAAACCAATTCTATGATCAGTGATTCTATTTTGTGGATAGTTGTAAGTTCTGATCTTTTCAGCTCTTTCGCCAGTTCCTACTTGACTACGTCTAGTAGAATCTTCAGTTGCTTTTCTTTCATCTTCTGCTTTTTGTCATAGTTTAGCTTTAAGCATGTTCATTGCTTTAGCTCGGTTTTCAATTTGGCTTCTTTCAGATTGACAAGCCACAGCTATGCCCGTAGGCATATGAGTTAATCTAACTGCTGATTCTGTACGATTAACGTGTTGGCCTCCAGCCCCTGAAGCACGATAAACATCAATTCTTAGATCTGCTGGATTGATTTTAATTTCAATATCATCTAGTTCTGGCAGCACAGCTACTGTAATAGTAGATGTGTGCACTCTACCTTTAGATTCAGTAGCAGGAACACGTTGTACACGATGCACACCTGATTCAAATTTCATTTTTGAATATACATCTCTACCTTTAACGGTAAAAGATAGATATGAATATCCATTGCCTTGTGGACTAACGTCCATAATGTTACATTTTCATTTTTGGTTATCAAAGTATCTTTTATATGTGTCAAATAAATCAGAAACAAATAGTGCTGATTCATCTCCACCTGCAGCTGGCCTCATTTCCACAATAACGTTCTTGTCGTTATTTGGATCAACTGGTAATAATAATGTTTTAATTTCTTGTTCTAGAACTGGAATACGACTTCTAATAGAATCAAGATCTGCTTTAGCCATAGCAATGAAGTCAGCATCTTTGATGCTTGAGTCATTTAAGATATCTTCTGCTTGTTTTGCATCAGCAATAATTTTCTTTAATTCTTCAAACTTAGCAGCAACAGGTTCATGTTTCTTAAGCTGAATATTAATCTTTTTAACTTCAGAAAATGGCAAAGAAGTGTCTGTTTCTACCTTATTAGATAGTTCTTTAAAGTTCTTTGCTATGCCTTCTACTGTTTCATATAATTTCTTGTTGTATTCCATATTCGCCTCCTAAAACAAAATAAAAAAAGACGCACAAAAAGTGGTCTTTTTCTATTGTAAAGTTATTTTGCTAAATCATCCAAATTAGAAATAACGGTCTTAGTTTGTTTTTTAGCTCTAACTTTTTTAACTTTAGGTTGGTAGTTCTTCTTTTCAAACTTGCTTGCAAGTTTTTCAGCTCTACCTTTAACATTTGTTTCAACTGATTTGCCAACAAATACAGGGTGACAGTTAGCACAAACGTCAATAGAAACTACGTCAGCTTTGCAAGTTGACATAATTTTGTATTCTGCACCACAAGTGGCACATTTAAAGGTTGTTAGTTTTTGTACTGGATGTGATTTTTCTTTCATAATAAACCTTATTTCTTAATGTATATATTATTTTATATTAAAAATGAATTATTTTCAAAAAGAATTAGATTTTAGACCAAATTCTGGATCTAAATTATTGATCTCTTGGGCTAGATATTTATGTTGTTTTCTATTACCAATTTCATTGATAAAATCAGAGTTTGATGTAATCAATGAATTCCTGAAAGTAACATAACACTCATTGTTAACACAGCTTGCTGCAATGTATAAGACATCTGACAAGTGTTCAACACCAACTAATGACATAATTTTTTCTATTGCTTTTAACTTTGTTGAGTCTTTGTTACCAATATGGACATAGTTAGATGTCTTGTTTGTTTTAATAGATAGTTTGCAAATTTCATCTTCCCAATATTTGTCAATGTTATAAAGCAAGATCTTTTGCTTTTGGTTATCTACTGAACCATTTAATAAGTAGTAACCAATGTCAACAATATCACTACGTGATAGTGTTTTTTGTAGCATATCATATGATTGAATTACTTCATGTTGACTATAGCACATTCCTTTGATCATCTTGTAACTTACATCATTAGAGATATAAAGGAATTTACGATCAGGTGTGTAAATTGTAAGATTTACACTTGCCATAATGCCATGATGAGCAATAGTTTGAGCATCATCGGTATCTAATGTTTTAATTTCAATAGCTTTGCCTGCAGCAATATCATAAATGATTGCTCCACCGCTAGCCACTAAATATCCTTTAGTAATTTCATGAGTGTAGACAAAGTCTAAAGCATCAATTAAACAACCACTTGTTTGAATGATAACTGTTTGACATTCACTTGCTTTTTTTATTAATGGATAAACAAGAGGAAGGTCTTTATATCTACGGTCTTCCTTTTTATAACAGTTTCAGTCAAGATTGATATCAAAGACAACAATCTTTTTGTGTGTGGTTGTTTCCATATTATTTATGGGCCGCAATTCTTTCTACAAGAATGTCACCAAACTTAGCCATTGGGACATTTGTTACATCTTTTTTACCGTATTCACGGTAAGAAATAGTTTGTGATTTGATTTCATCATCGCCAAAAACAATTTGGTAAGGAATCTTACGGATTTGTCCGTTTCTAATCTTCTTACCTAGTCTTTCATCAGAGTGATCAACTTCTACTCTAACACCATGATTCATTAAACGTTGAGCAAATTCATCACAGAACTTTTCATGAACAGCAGCAACTGGAATAAGTTGTACTTGAACTGGTGCTAATCATAGTGGGAATACACCCTTGTTGCTTTCTAGTAAGATTGACATGAATCTTTCTAGTGTTCCAATGATTCCACCATGAACTAAAATAGGTCTTTGTTCTTTACCATCTTTATCAATGTATTTTAGATCAAATCTTGCTGGAAGCAAGAAGTCTAGTTGAATTGTAGACATTGTAATAATGTGACCTAGAGCAGTTTTCATTTGGAAATCGATCTTAGGTCCATAGAAAGCAGCTTCTCCTACTTTCTTTTCATATTTCATACCCATTCTGTCCATTACAGCAGCAAGTTCTTTTTCTGCTTTAGCTCACATCTTTGGATTATTGAAATATTTAGCTTTATCCTTAGGGTCGTGAAGAGATAAATCAACACGATGAATCTTAATATCAAAAGCTTTTAATGTTTTCATGACAACATCATAGTAATGTCTAATTTCTGATTCAATTTGATCAGGTCTAATCATTACGTGTGTATCAATTAATTGCATTTGTCTTACACGTTCAAGACCAATTAATCCACCAGAAGCTTCATATCTATGGAGAATTGCTTTTTCAGCAACTCTAAATGGAAGTTCACGATAACTTCTTGGTCTGTATTTGTAAACTAGCATGTGGTGAGGACATGTCATTGGTCTTAAAACCATAACTTGGTCATCAATCTTTAATGGATTGAACATGTTTTCACGATAGTGAAATCAGTGACCAGATGTTTTATACAATTCGTCACTACCTAAAATTGGTGTAGAAACAAATTGGAAACCAGATTGAAGTAAGATTCTTCTAACTTCATCATCAATTTGGTACATAACAGCTGCACCATTTGGTAATCAGATAGGTGCACCTTGTCCTGCAAGATCATTAAATGTAAATAATTCAAGATCTTGTCCTAATTTACGGTGGTCTCTTTCTTTTCTATCTTGTGCTTCAGCTTCATAAGCTTTTAATTCATCTTTAGAAGAATAAGCATAACCAGTAATTCTTTGCAATTGTTTGTTCTTTGCTGAACCTAATCAATAGTTTCCAGCAACATTTTCTAATTTAAAAGATTTGATTTCATTAAAAGCAACATTCTTGTCTTCTAATTTGTTAACAAAAGGGAATTCATCATTAATTTTGATCATATTAATTGTTCTCATGTCATGATGAATAACATGATAATGAAGATATTTGTTTTTCTTCATGCATGGACAGTCTCTAACAACTTCTACTTGTTTACGTTTAATTTCAACAGTGTTGTTTTTATCATAGATAAACTGTGTAATTTCATTTTCTAATTTTTTAAAATCAGAAATAGAAATTGCATCTTTACATTCAAAGTCAACATAGAAATGGTTTTCTAGTTCGCCAACATCAGCAATTTTTGCTTTATGTTTTTTATACAAGACATATGCAACTGCATATGCCATCTTTAAATTTAATTTCATTTTAAACTCCTAATCTTGAATTATTTTGCTTCTAGCAAAGCTTGTTCAGCTGGTGTTCAGTTTACCAACTTTTCAATTAGAATTGTCGTGTGAAATAAATTGTCTTTCTTAGAATAGTAAGTTCTTAACTTACCTTCAATAATTACTCTGCAGTTTGGATTAGCTTCAATAATTTTAGCTAATTGAGCTGCTAGTGGTCTGTTAGCATATGCAGAAAAAGAATTAACAGATTTAAACTTGTTAAAAACTCTTTCTTGCTTAATGTTTAAGAAATATCCACCTTCTTCTTTGTTTTTTCCTCAAGAACTTCTTGTAACTGTTCCTTCAAGAATAACTTTATTTAACATAAATTCCCTCCATTAATATTTATATTTTTTATAAATAATAGCATTATTATAAGTAATTAAATTAATACTCTTATAAAAATATTTATATTTTTATTTGAGTTTGTGGCTTTTATGTATAATGAATATATATATTCATTAAACTATGGAAGTATATTCAAAGACTCAAATCAATGAGATGGCAGTAGCATTGAAGTCTGGTAAGGCGATTATTTTGCCAACGGATACAGTCTGAGGAATTATAAGTCTTAATGAAGGGCAAATCTATACTATAAAGAATAGACCGCTTGAAAAGAAGGTATGCAAATTCATTGCGTCAGTAGATGAACTAGGACTACCTTCTTTTTTAGCTGATGCCATAAGACCTTATACTCCTGGAGCTATATCTTTTGTGTGAAAAGGAATCAGCTACCGTGTGCCTAAATGTCAATACCTTATTGATTTGTTACGTTTAACTGGACCGGTGTACCAGTCATCTGCCAACATCTCAGGACAAGAACCTGTTCAATCAGTACAAGAAGTATTTAGTGTGTTCAAAGCACACTATGATCATATTGTCATTGTTGACAATGTTCCTTATGAGATGCCAAGTCAACAACCATCAACAATTATTGACTTAGACAATATGAAATTAGTACGTGAAGGTGAAGTAGATGGTCAAGCCATACTAAACCAAATTAATGGAGGATCAAAATAACTATGAAATTTAAATCATTCTTGAAAGCCCACAAATCGCTAGTAAGAGACATTGTCACAAGTACATGTCTATTAGGTGGCAGCGCGGGTATTGTTTTTGGTGTATCAGCTAGTACATTTAAAATTCAATATATGAAGCTTAATAGTTCTACTAAACGTTATGCTGCATATTTGTCTAGTTCATATGCTTCAGAACGTATTAACTCTGAATTCAATATGAATAGAGGGCAATGATCAGAAACTGTTCCCTTACCTAAACAACAAATGGAAGACCCTAACGATTGAATTAGTTGACACCCTGGTGCAAATGATTATCCTTATAAATTAGAAAGACAAAAAACTTTAGGAATTAAAAATAATGAAGGTGAAATCATTCCTGAAGGTGGTATTATAACAGGAGCGCAAAGAGATGCTCGTAAAAAATTCACTTCATTGATTATTGATGGTGCAACCCACGTAACAATGGACCGTTCATTTAATCAACAATTGTTTGAAGGCCTTGTTGACTTTAATAACAATAAAAAAATGTCTTCATACAAAATTGATGATGCTGATTCATCTAAACCATCACAAGATAACCCGATGGAATTTATTAACATTTATACATCTGTGATGAAAGACCACTATATTATTGGTCTAGCCGGTTTTAACCATGCAACACCAATGAATCAAATGATGGTGCATAATAACGATAGTCCATATGCTTCTTGTTCATCGTCTGATACAGATAAAATAGCAAAACGAACTTCTTTTATCTTGTTGGATGCCAATGTATCTGACAACCAAAACGTTGCTTCAGTACAATTTAGATCTGATCAACCTGGGTTCTTAACAGCTATGGCTGTTTGCGATTACTTCTATCACAATTTACAAATTTATCACAATAAACACCAAAACATCTCTGTTGGAGCTTTTGGTGGTGTTCAATTGCCAACAGTTTTGACTTACATGGGTGGTTTCCAACGTGGTATTGAATTATTTAACCATGAGGTATTACAAAACCGTATTTTAAAAAATGGTGCATCATGATGACTTGATGTTGCTCATCGTGAGGATTTAGAGAAAGATAATGAAAAGCCTGGAAAAACATTCGAAACTTTAGTAAATTACAGTAAATATAAAAATGAATTAAAAGAGCTTTTTGAATCTGGTGAACCAGTTATTCAAAAGTTGCTATATTATCAAGAAAACTTTGCTCAAAAGTTGTATGATGAATATTCAATTAAAATAATCAAATTAGGTGAAGCTGCAAATCACTTCTCTGGTACATTTGCTGCTGGTGATGCAATTGGTATCACTAAACAATTCTTAAATAGAGGAGCAAGCGCACTAATTGTTGTAGCTGGTCCTCAATCGTTAGATGCTGCTCAAGAAATTCAAAACCAAAACTCTAAATGTATTGTTATTGGTGTTGACACAGCAATGGAAGATGGTGACTATCAAAGATATCACCATGGTTGTTCAGATTCAACAAGAGAAAAACCAAACTATAAGGACCCATTTGTTGATAAAACGGTTGCTGAAGATGGTTCAACTCCTTCAACAGCTAATGGTATTATCAAATTCTCTGCTGTTAAGGATATTAAATCTGTAACAAGAAAAATGTCAAGACTAATTGCTCTTGGACAAAATTGAGATGAAAGCGGAACAGGCGACTATGCTGAAAAGCCTGATCCAGACAGAGCAATTTGTGGTCCTGGTTTCCAAACAAGTGGAAACTTGAGAAATGGTTTAGTTTCTATCTCATGAGATGGCTTCTATTATCTTCTAGATGCTCTAGAACATCTGTTGTATGGTAGTGGACAACTTGTAACATTTGCTGAAGCATGGCCGATTGCCATTGAAAATTACAAAGCATTAATTGGTGATGATCGTTGAGAAGCTCTTGGAGTTGAATATACTGGTCCAAAGGGTGATATGACTAATGGCATTTATGACTTTAAGAATATTGAAACATTCAACCGTTACAATGAAGACGGTGAATTGTCAGCGTTCTACAACAACTATACAGATACAATTGGTATTATTGCCCAATTATTGTCTATTTCTAACATAACTGTTAACAAAGACATGTCATTATGACCAGTAGATGAAACTGACCTAAGCAAAGGTTTTAGAGAAATGGACGAACAAGAAACTAAACCAATTGATGTTATGAAATGGTTAGACTATAACATGTACTTTACAAGTTAGAAAGGAGGAAGCAAGATGAAATTTTTAGATTTATTTAAAAGACGTAAACATCCAGTTGTAAATAAAAAATCTCAAAATGCTGCTCCTACTAAGAAAAGTAAGTTTGCTATTGAGATGCGTAATGTTACCAAAACCTTCTTAGGTGGTAAGATTATTGCCAACTCTAATGTTAACATTAATGTTAAATGAAATGAAATCCATGCCCTATGTGGTGAAAACGGTGCTGGTAAGTCTACATTAATGTCAATCTTATTTGGTTTATACAAACAAGATTCAGGTGAAATCTATGTTGCTGGTAAAAAAGTAGATTTCAAAAATGCTATGCAAGCTAATGCTGCTGGTTTAGGAATGGTGCACCAACACTTTAAGCTAGTATTAGCTTTCAATTTATTACAAAACATTATTCTTGGTGCTGAAACAACAAGACGTGGTTTGCTATATGAAAAACCAGCTATTGAAAAAATCAATAAGATCTGTAATGAATATGGATTTAAGATTGATTTAATGCAAAAAACTGCTGAAGCATCAGTAGGTACACAACAAAAGGTAGAAATTATTAAACTACTTTATCGTGGTGCAGAAGTATTAATCTTTGACGAACCTACTGCCGTTTTATCAGATGATGAAATTGCTGGTTTCTTAAATATGTTAAGAACATTAAAGAAACAAGGAAAGACAATCATCTTAATTTCTCACAAATTAAATGAAGTATTAGATGTTGCTGATACTATTACAGTATTAAGAAAAGGTATTACTGTAGGAACATACCCACGTTCAGAAGTAGATACAGCTAAACTAGTTGAATTAATTGTTGGACATAAGATGATTGAAAACCCTAATGTCCTTAACTTTGAAAACAGATTGTCTCCAATCTTAAAGATTGAACACATTAAGATGCACAAACAAAGTGATAAGAATTTAACCGCAATTAATGACTTATCACTAACTGTTAACTCAGGAGAAATTGTTGGTATTGCTGGAATTGAAGGTAATGGTCAATCAGAACTTGCTTTAGCTTTAGCAGGATTGCAACATCCTGATAAAGGTAAAATTACCTTCTATGTTTCAGGGCTAGATACTGATATCACCCATGAAACACCTCATATTATTTCTAACTTAGGTTTAAGTCATGTTCCAGAAGATAGACATAAATATGGTTGTATCTTAGATGAAACAGTGGCTTTCAACCTTATTAGTAACCAAATTAACAACAAGTTGTATAACCGTTTTGGTTTCTTAAAAATGAAAGAAATCAACATGAATGCTAACAACTTATGTACTAAGTTTAATGTTTTAGGTGCTAATAAAGGTAAATCTAAGTTTAGATCACTATCTGGTGGTAACCAACAAAAAGTTGTTGTGGCAAGAGAATTATCTAAACCACACTCAATCATTGTTATGGTGCAACCAACTCGTGGTCTAGATATTGGTGCTATTAACACCATCCATGAATATATTCTTGAAGAATCTAAAAAGGGTAAGGCTGTTATCCTTATTAGTTATGAACTTGATGAAATCTTGAAGATTGCTTCAAGAGTTGTAGTTATGGACCATGGAGATATTGTCTATGATGGTCTTAAGACTAAGACAGATAGACAACTTATTGGTAAGTTCTTAATGAGAACTGGAAAACCACAAGTTTCTTCAACAAGAAAGGAGGTGGCACATGAATAGTAACAAATCTGTCTTTCAGATGACGATGCATAACAAATGACAAAAGTTCTTGCATTCAGATGTTAGACAATCAACAACTAAGAAGATCTTAGCTACGTTCATTTCTATTCTAGCTGCTTTCTTCATTGCTTTAATTATTGCATGCTCTGTTTGTGGAACATGAGGTAATTTTGGGGATGTACTTAAAATCATCTTCACATCTGGTTTTAGCAACTCTATTTTCTTAAATACATTGCTAAGCAATATGATGATTCTAATTGTCGGTGGCATGTCCTTTATCTTTGCTTATAAGGCCGGACTGTTCAATATTGGTATCTCTGGCCAAATGGTAGCCGGAGCAACAGGAGCAACATTAATTTGCCACCTTGCTGGTATTGGCCCAGGAATTAACCAATTTGTTATTATCTTGGTAAGTATGGGCCTTGGCGCCTTCTTTGCAGCACTAGTTGGTGCTTTAAAGGCCTTCTTAAAGATTAATGAGGTTGTTTCATCAATCATGTTCAACTGAATTATCTACTTTATGTCAATCTTGACATTGTCAACAGTATTAAGTGATAGAATCGATGGAGCTGGTTTCATTATTGCTCCACCAAATGATATTCTGTTGAAATATCATGGTGAAAGTTGATTACCATTAGTAATCTTAGCTGCTATTTCTATTATCTTTGTTGCTGTGGTTCTAAACCTAACAGTGTTTGGAAGAAAACAAAAAGTTACAGGTTTAAGTAATACTGGAGCTTTAGCCGCTGGTTATAATGTTAAGGCAAACATGATTACTTCAATGGCTATTTCAGGTGCTATTGCTGGATTATTAGGTGTTATGCTATATTGTGGTTTTAACCCTAATATGCCTGCGACAGCTGCTGCTAAAGCTATTCCGCAAGAAGGATTTAACGGTATTTCAGTAGGACTAATTTCAATGTGCAACCCTGTTGCATCAATCCCTGTTTCATTGTTCTTCTCAATGGTTAAGACAGCAACAAGTGACCTTCAAATGATTGGAATTGACAACCATATAGCTGACGTTGTCTTTGGTATAGTTGTTTATGGTGCTGCTGCTATTACATTGTTCCTAAACATCAAACCATACTGGTTAACACTTGATATCTTTAGAGGAAAGAACTATAGCAAGATTAAACATGAACGTAACATGTCTAATATTGAACTATTATCTATCTCTAGTGACCAATGTGCTGTTTTAAGAAAATACTTCATTTTCTATGAAAAACAACAAACAGTTAAATCAACATTTAAACTTAGCTTCCCTATTAAAGTGAAGATGAAATTTGCAAATATTTGATACTGATTTGTTAAAAAGCATGCAGACTATCGTGTATGACGTAATCTAGAATATGATTTGGTAACAGGTGATAAGTTCTATAAACAAATCATGGTTCATGTTGTTAAAGACAAGAAATCTAAATTATTAGTTGCAGACCCTGAAAACAAATTGAGGGGCGGATGATTCATTAAACCAACTGATGAAGTATTATCTGATCGTCAAATTAAGTCTAAGATAAGAGAAGCAGTTGGTTGCAACATTAGTTCATCATTATGACAATACTTACATGAATTTAATGAAAAACAAAAAGCTCATCCATTCAATGACCACAAGATTAGATTAACAGCTAAACTTGCTTACTTGCAAAACCTAAGAACAGGTTTACTATATAGAAATACTATTTCTAAACAAAACAAGTTAACATACTTCACTCTAGTTCAAACTAAACAACAAGCTGAAGCTATTGGCTTAGCTGAAATTAGATCAAAAAAACAATATGACTTTGCTCATACTGCTTATTTAAAAGCTTACCAAAAAACATATGATATTGTTAAAGCACACTATGACACAATGGTTAAGACTTTTACAAGAGATAAAACTCTTAACATTATGGGTATTAGATTTAACCCTACTACATTACACCAACTATATATGACAAACCTTAAGTCAGAAATCAAGGCAATTAGCCACTTGATTAACTGTCCATTGTCAAAAGCACAACTTGCTTCTGTCGGTTCATTAGTATCTAAAACTAGATATCTAGATTCAAGAATTGTTTCAGGAACTAATGAAGCAAATAGCTTTAGAGCAGCTGCTCAACCATACTTTGATAAAGCAAAACGTCTAAATGAAAAAGTTGCTAGATTACACGCTCAATTGAAGAGCAATACTAGAGTAATCAATAGAGTAATTGATTGCAATGTTAAAGATATTGAAACAAAAGAATTGAAAGAATTGCTTGCACGTTCAGATGCTCTAAGCTCAAGCATTGAAGAAACAAAGATTCAAGCATCTGATGCTAAAGCAATGGCTGAAGAATATGTTATTAGATCTAAAGATGTAATGGATTCAGTAACAACAGACCAAATTGCTCGTGATCAAGCTTCTAAAAAAATTGAATCCATTGTTGATCGAGCTAGATTGACTGAAAAGGCCACTCAAGCCGATAAATGAACTGCTCAACGTCTTGCTAATGAAAAAGCAGAAAAAGAATTAAGAAAGATTGCTATTAGACAAACACGTAAAGCAGCATGGAAAAATAGATTTAAGAAAGGAGGCGAATAGCTATGGCAAAGAAAGAAACAAAGGAACAACGTAAAGCACGTTTACAAAAACAATTGCTTAAAGCAAGAGAAACAAAAGAAAAGAACAAAGAAAAACGTAAACGTGCTGCAGAAAAACAAGCAATTAAAGATGCTAAGCTTGCTAAGAAAAAACAAAAAGAAGCACAAAAATTAGCAATCTTAACTGCTAAAGCTTTAAAGGCTCAACGTAAAGCAAAAGCAATTTCTCGTGAAAAAGATAGACTTTATCGTGAGAAGTTAGCAGCTAAGCGTGCAAAGCTTAATGCTAAACAAAGAACAAAGAAAGGCAAATAATCATGGGTGATTTAGGTTCATTATTAGACTTAACCTTATTGTTCACAGCAATCTTGCTTGCTGGAGCAATTTCTGGTTATTTGTCAGAAAGAGCAGGAGTTGTTAACCTTGGTATTGACGGAATGATGTGTGTAGGTGCTCTATTCTTTGGTATCTATTCATCAACCGGTTTCTGAGGTGGTGTTCCTCCTTTCGCAACAATCATTGTTGCCTTACTATTAACTATGATTAGTACGATGATCATGGGAGCAATGCATGCTTTTGTTTGTATTAAACTGAAAGCAGATCATACAATTGCTGGTACAGCAATTAACTTAATGGGTTTAGCATTATCAACATTCTTAAACCCAACATTAGCTAAATTCCTATATCCTGGTCAAGCTAACTCAAGGCTTATGTGTCAATATAGTTCTTGTTTACCAATTGGACCATCATTATTTGGAAGTAGTTTAATTATCTTCTTTGTTGTTTTGTTAATTGCTATTGCTATCTTCTTTATTGTTAACAAAACAAAAGTAGGATTAAGATTTAAAGCTGTAGGTGAAAACCCTAATGCTGTTGATGCACAAGGTATTTCGGTTATTAAATACCAATGAATAGCTGTGCTATTATCTTCTGCTATGGCAGGATTAGCTGGTGGCCTATTCCTATTTAAGATTACTGCCTTCAGCGGTGATGTTCAATCTATGGGTTATCTATCATTAGCTATTCTAATTACTGGTGGATGAAGAATTCCTAAGATTACAGTATTTGCTGTTGTCTTTGCGTTATTTAATGCTGCTGCAGGTACAACAACATTTACACAATTAGGTATTCCACAACTTGTTGTGTTCTCTATTCCTTATATCATTACATTAATTGTCTTGTTATTCTCAGGAAGAAAGAGTTTGGCACCAGCCCATACGGGTATACCGTTTGAAAAGGGAGCACGGTAAATTTAGAGGGTACAACCCTCTTTTTTTATTTATATATAATAAAAGTATGAAAAAGATTTTATTAATACCAACAGTTTTAACAATTGTAAGTGTGCCAGCTATTAGTTTAGCTGCATGTAGCTCATTGCAAGACCCAGAGCCATCTTACGACCCTTATGTTACTGATGAAGAAATGCTAAGTGCTATTACTCTATTAAATGATGAATATGTGCAACTACAAGGCGAATTGTTCAAAAATGGTAACAGAACGGACATTATAAATAAATGTTCTCCATCAATATCATATGAATTGGAAAAAACCGAAAGTAAATACAGAGAAAATTTTATAGTTAAAAACTATGATTCTGCTACATCTATTAGTCGTAATTCTATAGATTCAGAATGGTCAATTAGCGAAACAGTTTGTGATAAGTTTTTAATGCCTCAAGATTTATCAGAGAATTATCTATTAGAATCGTACCTTATTGCTTACACGTACGAAAAAGAATTTGAATTTGATAATAATAAAAAGTGTTATACAATTTCTGCACATGATCTTTCTTTAGATTACGGTGCAAACCTTTATTTTTACGACAAAAAGTTAATAAAACTAGAATTTTTATACTTTGATGGAACTAGTCAGTGGGTCGGATCTTTTAATCTTTCCTATGATAAGGACCCGCTTCAACTTCCTCACAATCCAAAACTTAATGATGAGCAACTCGCAACAGAAATGAAAGAAGCTATCGAACTTAGCGGCATCAAGATTGCTCAAGTTCATTATGAAGAACATATCCTAGAAGAAACTTCAATTGTTGATTATGAATATTCTCCATTTATATATCATATGATGGGTACTAAAGGTGAGACAAGCCCAAACTTATATGTTGTAAATAATGATGATACTAGCTACACTAAAATTTTCCCATCGCCTGAAGATCCGACTCAATGAACAAAACAGCCAGCAGAAGATGAAGATTTTAAAAATATTGAATCATTATCAAGTTCACTTGTGGACATGTATAATGCATCCTTGTCTGAAGGTGGTTCATATCAATATAATAATTTGAACGAGTGCTATTGAATTCAAACATCAGTTGGTGTCTATTCCTGATATTTTGATAATAGGCAGCTAATAAAAGTTCATTTTCAATCACTTGACATACCATGAAATGAATTAAATATGATTTTTGAACATGATATGGCTATGCCTGAATTGCCTTTACCTGTAGAAATTAAAAGCCAAGGCTTTTTTGTTGAAGAAGGTGAAGTAATTTCTACTTTATCTCGGGAATGGCACAAGATTGCATATTATAAATTAAGTATTGATGAATTCCATGCTGATGGGTCTGACATTGCTTGTTTTGGTGTGTGAGATTCTAGCATAATGGACATACCAGTGAAATTGAATGTTGATGTAGCAAATGTTTTAGTTGATGAACAGCCTGTTGACTTTGAATATGACAGTTGAACAATAAAGATTCCTAACCAATCTCAGGGCAACCATAAGATTGAAATATTAGTGAAATTTAACGCCAATTATGATTCAGTTAAATTTAGTATAAAAAATGGTATATAGAAACAACGTGTTTTTTAAAGAGGCAATAACCTCTTTTTTTATTAAAAAACATATTTACATATATAATAAATAAACCATATTTTAATTTTTATGGTTACAACCGCACTAAATATGATTAAGTTCAGACTAGGCGAGTCATGAAAGGATATAAACTATGTTTGCAATATTTGAAACAGGTGGAAAACAATATAAAGTTCAACTTAAAGATGAAATTTATGTTGAAAAACTTGATGCAAAAGAAAAAGATAAAATCACTTTTGATAAAGTTTTAATGATCGATGCAAAATTTGGTAAACCTTATCTAAACGGAGCAAAAGTTGTTTGCGAAGTTGTTAAACAAGGCAAAGGTAAGAAGATTGTCAATATTAAACACTTACCACAAAAACACCACACTCACAAAACAGGTCATAGACAACCATACACTAAATTAGTTGTAAAAGAAATTATTGGATAATGATTGTTATTAGTTACACTAAAAACTCTATACAACTATCTGGACATGCATGTCAAGCCCCTAAAGGCAAAGACATTGTCTGTGCTGGAGTAAGTGCCATCTTCTTTGGCTCATTAAGTTGATTCAAAGCAAAAGATATTAAGCTTACTTACAACAAAAAGAATAATGGTGTTAAATTAGAGTTAATTAACAAAACTAAAACTAATCAAGAGTACATTGTTCTAATTGTTAAACAATTAAAACCAATGGCATATGATTTCAAAAAATACATTAAACTAAGTAAAGGAAAATAAGATGAAAAAGATTAATTTACAATATTTCGCTAGTAAAAAGGGAGTAGGTTCTACTAAAAATGGTAGAGACTCTAATCCTAAATTTTTAGGAGCTAAGCTTCCTGATGGCAAACTAGCTAAGGTAGGACAAATCATTTACCGTCAAAGAGGAACAAAAGTTTATCCTGGTAAAAATGTAGGCATGGGAACTGACCACACATTATATGCACTAAAGAATGGTATTGTTAAATATACAAGATTTGGTGACAACAAACGTAGAGTAAGCATCGAAGAAGTAAAAATAACAAAGAAAAAATAGGGTTAATCCCTATTTTTATATTTCAGTTAAACTATATCAAATATCTAGAATTACAACATCAAAATCGAAGTAATAAGAACGAAGATTAGTAATACCGGTTGTTGTTAACTTAATATCTCATAATTGTTCTGTTTCTTTATGAACAATGCATTCAGTGAAATCAACTTCGCTCATTTCTGAACCAAAATTGGAATATTTTACACATAGTGAAATTATTTGCAATTTTTTTGTTTCATCATCTATTGAAAGACTAATTTTACTTGTACTTACATCTCAATTTTCAAAATCAATAAATTTTGGGTCCCAATCCACATCAGCATTAGTGGCAGGGGTAACACGTGAGATTGTTACTGGAACATTGCTATATTCTTGAACTGAAAAAATTATACGCATTGTTCCTGAACATTTAATTTCTTTAATAGAAATGTTCATATTTTTTTCATCTGCTGATGATACAAAATAGTCTGTATTTAAAACAAGTTCTTTGCTACCAACAATGATTTTTTCAAGCACTAATGCTGGCTTTTTTAATCCAGATGTTCCTTCGGAAACCTCTGCATTAATTATTACACCTTTCATCTCTATTTCCTTGGTTGTATATGTTGTTTTATCTAGAGTAACTATAGCGCCTTGTACTTTATTAACATCTTCATAAACAATTTTGTATTTTTTGTTTGTCGATTTGTTTGAACAGCAAGTAACAATAGGCATTGCAATTGCTGACAAAGACGCCACAGTTAATACTGGAATTAATATTTTTGTTTTTTTCATATATCCTCACTTATCAATTAATTATATAAATAAAAAATAGGGTTAACCCCTATTTTCTTTTTTCTTATTTGCATGGTAGATGTCCGGAATAGACATTGACACTGCCTTGCCAAATCATGGACATTTGTTAATGATTCTATCACTTACTTTAAAGAAGTGAATGAATGGTCAAACAACTACAATTACACCTATAGCCATTACACCATCAAGGAAATAATGATGTTTAGTATATAAAGTTGATATGAATATTAGAACTGACCAAGTAATAATAAATACTTTTAATGGTTTATTTACGCCGTTGTCTCTATCTTTACAAGCAAATCACATTGCTAAGCCTGTTGTTAACCAGTGGAATGATGGAGCAAGATTGCCATTTTCATAACCATGTGGACTAAGAATACATTTGTACATCTTAGCCCAAACGTCATTATGGTTGCTTATTCTGTCTATAACACCTTCTGCTCCTCTATTCATATATGATGGAGCAAACCCCATAACTAATGCCCCTAGAATTCAACATGCAAATGATGTGATGAAAAATTCAAGATAGTTTCGTTTGCCTGTCTTAGCTACTACTAAGGCAGCAAATGTTACAAATATAGAAAAAGAAATATATGCAAATGTCCAAAACTCGATACATAAAGGAAACATCGCATCATCTATAGCTGTTTTAGGTGTTCAACCACTCCAGTGTCAACAGTTTGGGTCACCTTCAATTCAAATTTTAGGATTACCTGTGATTTTTCAACCATAAACATGCATCATACCATTGCCAATTGGTGTGCCTAATAAATAGAATGCATGGTTAAGTGCTCAAAACCCAATGGCAAAAATATATCCTCATAAAGGAATCTCTGAAAACCATTGCCCCAATCTAACATATCAATGATTGTTTCTTGGTTTATCATCTATTCGTCTTAACTTCATAATATAATAAATTATAGGAGACAAAAATGCGTTATTGTGAAAATTGCAAAAGATTCTGTGGCAGCAAAATGACTTCTGGTCAAGTTGCTGTTGCAACAGCATTATTACCAACAGTAATTGGTTTTATCCTATATATCATTTTCCATGAGAGGAAATGTAATATATGTGAAGGACCAACATGCAAAGTTAAATATAAAAAGAAAGAGGTAAACTATGGAAAAAACAATAAATAATAAAGATAATCCATGGATTATTTCTTATGGTAGAACAGACTATGATGGCAAGCCAATTAATACATTACAGCCAATTCATACTGCACAACAAATCCATAAATATAAACTAGGTTTATTTGTTGGTGGAATTATTGGTTTAGCGATAGCACTAATTGATTTTATCTTCATTGTTGTGTTCTTAGCAAAAGGATCTCCTGTTGATAAATCAGGTCAAACATTATCTACAGCAATAACTTCCTTAACATTTATCTTTGCTATTATGTTAATGATTGATGTTATCTTTACTATTAATCTAAACAGATATGAAAGAAATAGACGTTGGTTAATTCTTTATATTCCTTGCTTAGTAGCAATGTTAATCTTCTCAGTACCACAATTAATGACACTTTTAACAATTGTTGTCCCTGCAATTCACGTTCCAGATATTGACAAGTGACAAATAGCCAACTATATTAATATTATTGTTAGTTTAGTGTTCATTGTCGCTGAATCTATTAGATTGTACTTGCACCGTAAAGAAATCAATCTTAAAGAAGAAATGATTCACGCACTACATTAATTAAAAAAGACCGGCAAAAACCAGTCTTTTTTAAATGGTGCCGAAGATCGGAATCGAACCAACAACCTACTGATTACAAGTCAGTTGCTCTGCCTGTTGAGCTACTTCGGCATTTTTAATACTTAAATAATTATACAATAAATCGTAATATACGAGAAAAATATGTATAATGATATCGCCTTATATATTATGTATATAAGTTTATATATTTAAATAATATATAAAGCCTCTATGCTACTGAGTAATGTAGCAAATATCCCAAGGAGACTTATATAAATGACTAACTATGAAATTATGTTAGTTGTTGATGGCAATAAACCAGCTGCTGAAGCTGATGCTGTTTCAACTAACTGCCAAAAGATTTTAAAAGGCGCTAAAGACTTAAAAGAAACTAAGTTAGGCCTTAAGAAAATGGCATATAAAATTAAAAATTGTTCACAAGGTTATTACTATGTGTTAAATTTTTCATGTGACAAACCTGAAATCATTAGAGAATTTAACCGTTTAACTTTAATCAATAAAGATGTTTTAAGATTCTTAGTTATGAATCTTGAACACAATTATGGTTGAAGAGCAATTCATAATGAAAAGAAAGTTCAAAGATCTAAGAACAAAGCTAAGATCTTTGCTGAAAGACAAAAGAAGATCGAAGAATTAATTGCCGCTAAGAAAGCTGCTTATGCTGCTGAAAACGAAGCTAAAGTTGAAGTAAAAGCAAAGAAAGAAGCAAAAGATGAATAAAGTCTTTCTAGTAGGTAATCTAACTGCTGATCCAATTGCAAAGCAAACATCAACAGGTAAGACATTAGTTAACTTTTCTGTGGCATGTAATGATAACATCCAAGGAAAAGATCATACTAACTTCTTTAACTGTGTTGCATGAAACCAACAAGCTAACTACTTAGCATCTTATGTTAAAAAAGGTGATACAGTAGCAATTGATGGTAGATTAAACAAAAGAAGCTATGTCAACAAAGAAGGACGTAACATTAATGTTACTGAAATCATTGTTGATAGTCTAAAGACTATTGTCAAAAGATCAAAACAAGCAGATCAAGAAGAAATGGTTTCAGTTAATGATAGTTTTGCAACTAAGATTATTGATACTGAAGCAGACTTCACTAAGCCTAACCAACCTAAGAAAGTTGATGATGGTTTAACTGAACTAGATTGAATTAATGAAGAAGAAAGCAAATAGTATTTATGAAAGCAATCTATAGATGTCCTAAATGTGGCAAAGAAAAAACAATTACTGTTCATATTTGATTGGTAATTCTACTAGGATTAACAATTATTGGAGGACTTATCTATTCAATTGTTTTCAATACAAGAATATCTAGATGTAAGGATTGCAAGGTAACTTTGTTGCCAACAGGCAAACAAGTACCTAAAAAATCCAAAAATTAGGAGAATATTATGGAAAAAAGAACACCAAGAAAAAACAAAAGAAAAATGTTAAAGAAAAGACCTTGTCTTTTATGTGCTAAAGGTATTGATTATGTAGACTACAAAGATGTTGAATTACTACAACGTTATTTAACACCTAGCTGCAAAATTGTGCCTAGACGTGTTTCTGGTTTATGCCAAAAACACCAAAGAATGATTGCTAATGCAATCAAGAGAGCAAGGATTGTAGCTTTGCTACCATTTGTTAAAACTTACGAATAATGAAGCTTATACTATTACAAGATGTTAAAAATGTAGGAAAGAAAAACCAAACTATCGAAGTGAAAGATGGTTATGGTAATTTCTTAGTTAATTCTGGTAAAGCAATTGCCAGTACTGCTAAGTCACAAGAAATTGTGTCTAAGCAAGTAGCAGCTGCTAAACAAGAATATGACTATGAAGTAAAACAAGCAACAATGCTTAAGAAGAAAATTGAAAGCATTACACTACACTTTAGTTTAAAAACTAATCATGGTATTGCCTTTGGTTCAATCTCTAACAAACAAGTTATTGAAGCTTTAGCTACAAAGCATAACATCAAGATAGATAAGTTTATGATGGTTGATGCCACAAACTCATATGGCTTAGGTGGTCATCGTATTACCATCAAATTACATAAAGATGTTAATGCTTATTTAACATTGAATGTTACAGGAGAATAATTATGGCTAAACAACAAAATATTGAAAATTACATTGTTAAATGCGAAAAAGAAGTTCTTACAACAATCTTCAATGATCCTATTTCTATTGAAGAATGTTTAACATCTTTAACACAAAAAGATTTCTTAGATGATAAAAATGCTCTAATCTATGGAGCAATAATGGAAATCTATCTAGGCCATTTAAAATCTATTAACAAAAACACTGTAACTGACTACATTGCTAATAATAGCAAATGACAATTTACTAACTGACAAGCATACTTAGATGAAATCGTTACTGGTTTCTCATTTAGTGATGATTTAAAAGCTAACCTTGAATTAATTAAGAATGCAAGTATCAAGAGACAACTTGATTCATTTAGTCAAAAAGTTATTAACACTAAAATTGACTATGCACAATATGATGACCAAATTGCTCGTCTAGAAAATGAATTTTTAGACATTACACAATCAAAACACATTGATAAATTAATTTCAATGGAAGAAGTTGCATCAAAGTACTTAGAGAAAGTAAGTAAACTAAGACAACGCAAACAAGACATTACTGGTACACCAGTAGGTTTTCCAGGATTAGATAAAGTAACTAATGGGTTCCAACCAGGAGATCTAATTATCCTAGCTGCAAGACCAGGTGTGGGTAAAACTGCTATTTCATTAAACTTTGCTAATAATGCAGCAAGATGAATTAAAGAAAACATGACAAGCGAAAAAGACAGAGTTGTTATCTTTTCATTAGAAATGGGAAAAGAACAATTATGTCAAAGACTTGTATCAATTAATGCTCTAATTGATTCATCATCATTAAGATCTGGAAAAATGTCTGATGCTCAATGAGCAAAAGTTCAATCTACGATTGACCAGCTTAAAACATTACCAATTTTAATCGATGACCAAGCTGTTTCAGTTGTTGATGTTCAATCTAAACTAAAACAACTTAAGAGTGAGTACAACATTAAGCTTGTTATTATTGACTATTTACAATTAATGAAAGGTCCAGCCTTAAAGAATGTTCAAGTTAATAGACAACAAGAAGTTTCTACTATCTCAAGAATGATGAAATTGCTAGCAAGAAGAATTGATGCTCCAATTATTGCTCTTGCGCAATTATCAAGAGATATTGAAAAACGTGGTGAAGATGCAACACCAAAATTATCAGACTTAAGGGAATCTGGTTCATTGGAACAAGATGCTGATATTGTTATGTTCCTATCTTCATTAGAAAACAAGAAAGCTGAAGGAACTGATCCAGCTATTAGAGCTGCAGGTCCTAAAGAAAGACCTGAAGTTATTCCAGTTGAATTAAAAATAGCTAAGCACAGAAATGGTGCTCAAGCTACTTTCTCATTATCAATGAATACTAAATCAGGTCTATTCATTGATTATTGAAACCAACAAGGAGCTAAATAATGAAATTAACTAAATTATTACTTGGTTCAGCAATTGCTTTACCAGCAACAATAACTCCATTATCAACGCTTACAAGTTGTGCTCAATCTTGAGGACACTTATCTGCAATGGGCATTGGCGGTGTCTTTAATAGTGATGGCCCATATTCATCTTGTGTAACTTCTAATCTTTTGGATTATGATGGTAAGCCATATGCTGAATATTTACAATCAAACTATACAATCAAGCAAAGTTCAAACACTCCTTATGCTTATTCAATGCCAATGAAATGAGATAAGACGGTTGGCGAACATGGTGATTGAGTAAATGGAAGCAATGGTTGATATGGTATAGGCAGTTCAGCATTTAAATCAACTGCTTCATATACTGATGGTGATGAAAAGAAAACATCTACTAATGCAAGAAATGCTGCTTTATCATCAAACATTTCCTTTATTAGCGGAATCGGTTTAACATTATCTAATTATCTAACTCAAACATTCCAATATCAATCATCTCAAATTGATAAACATGATGAGGCAAGCGTTCAATATGCTTGAGGAAAAGGTGTTTCTAGAGGTTCTGAAATTGTTAACTTTAAATATGGTGAGGGTACAAAACCATCACATCCTGGTAGTCAGTTATTTGATTTCTATGAATTTGGATTTGCTAATGCAAATTTAAATGGAGCAAAGAAGTCCTCAGCAATGCTAAGACCATCAAACATTAATTTTAAATTTAGTAAATTCCCTTTGCCTTCATATGAATTTAATGGCAGTGATCGTGTTGATCTAAGTGATGACTTTATTACATTTATAGATCCAAGTGTTAATCCAACTGCATCATACTCTGTAGAAGATTTTAATTACTATACAAGTTGCAAAAAAGACTTAAAAGATAAAGATGAAGATGAATATTGAACATTTAAATATGATGCTGTTCCTATTGTTGTTAAAATAAACAACATAACTGAAAATTATTTAAATCCAAGAAAGTCAAGTTCATTCTTAGTTAATGACTACTATTCAAGTGATAAACAAGTGTTGTCAACAATTGGCAGCCAATGAAAAACTTCAATGAAGAAATTAACTGATTGCGAAGCTGCTGAAGCAGTTCCACACAACAAATCATTTAAACTTCAAGCAGATGGAATTAAATTTAACTATTTAGATGGCGATGTTGATACAAGACTTTCTAGTGATGATATGTCTGGATCAAACTTCATTGCATTAGCTTCTTACAATGTAACTATTTATAAAGATAGTACAAAGAGAAGCAAGAACGTTGCTGCAATGAATGGCATTACAGGTATGTTACCTGCTTATTGGTTAGACATCTATAGAAATAGAACAGACTGATTCAAACATGCAAGAAAAGATGATGAAAACTCACCATACATCTTTAACCAAAAAACAGTTAATAGTATTGCAAGCAAGTTTAGAGGTTTAATTGATAGATCATCTAGTGAAGGCAGAAAAAGAGCTAAAAACACTAATGAAGAAAGCAAAAACTTATTAGGGTTCCTTGCTTATGTCTTTGGTGACAACACAGGAGTAGCAGATACAAGTATTTTCCTTGACTCATTAGATCCAATAGATCAACAAGATTAAGTATGCTTTGCATACTTTTTCTTTTTATAATTAACATATGAAATGAAGAGAATTCATTCAACAAGAAATAAATAAAGATTACTTTTTAAAACTAATCAAATTTATTAATAATGAAGGCAATAGTCATGATATCTTTCCAGAACCAGAAAGACTATTTGCTTGTTTTAGATTTTTTGATGTAGAAGATACTAAAGTAGTAATAGTTGGCCAAGATCCATATCATACACCTGGTTTTGCCAATGGTTTAGCTTTTGCTGTTAACCAAGGTGTTGTTATGCCTAAATCATTAGTTAATATCTTTAAAGAACTAAAAGATGATTTAGGAATATCAAGACTAGATACAGAATTAACTGATTGAGCTGGACAAGGCGTTTTATTACTCAATCGAGTAATGACAGTTAATAAAGGAAAACCTAATAGTCATAAAGGTCAAGGTTGGGAAACCTTTACTAATGAAGTGATTAAATTAATTAATGACAAATGTAATAATGTGGTTTTTGTTCTATGAGGAAATAATGCACAAGAACTAAAACCACTAATAGATGAAAAGAAACATTTAGTTCTTTGTTCATCACACCCTAGCCCTTTAGGTTATTACAAATCATTTAAAGGTTCTAAACCATTTAGTAAGATAAATAAATACTTAAAAGAACATAACAAAAAAGAAATTAAATGATAATTACTTGTAATTATCATTTTCTTTTATAATTAAAGAAAGATATTATGCCTAAAGTTAGTAAGCAAACAGCTAGTAAAATAGGATTATTTACTGCTATTATGATGATTTTTGGTACCCTAGTAGGAATAGGGATCTTTTTTAAGAACTATTCAGTATTTAAAAATAACGATGGTAACCCAATTGGCATCTTATTATCATGGATAATTGCCATTATCCTTGTTTTATCTATTAGTTTATCTTTCTGTGAAATTAGTTCATGTAAATTAAAAAACAAAGCAGATGGTTTTGGTGGTTGATCTGAAAGATACCTAAATCACCACTTTGGTAGATATAACAAGCTAGGTTATTCTCTAATCTTCTATACAGTTAATACCTTTGCTGTAATGTTTTTTACAGGGGAAGGATGTCTTAACTGTTTTGCAGATTTAGGACAAGCAAATAGTACAGCTGGTTCATTTGACTTTGGTAATTTATCAACACTTTATATCTTTTTAGCTTCTGGAGCATTGTTTGTTTTATTTATTTTCTTAAATATCCTTTCTTCGAAAGGCATGGCAAGATTTAGTAATATAACTGGAATCATTAAGTTTATCCCAATTATTGCAGTTGTAGTATTAGGAATTGTCTTTGGTTTAATGAGTGTTGAACATCATGGTGGACTATGAGGTGGGCACTGATATACTATTCCACCTGGTGAATCTGTTCCTGGATGAACAGCAAATAGCGACAAGTTAAATGTTGGAGGCATTATTACTTCCGTCCCTTCAATTCTATTTGCTTTTGAAGGATATTTAGTAATTGGCAACGTTGCTGCTGATATGAAAAACCCCGAAAGAAATGTACCACTAGCAATGGTTCTTGCTTTAGTCATAGTGTCAGCACTATATCTAGTTATAACAATTGGTTGCATGACAGTTGGCACAGGCAACGTTTATTACTTGATGGATATTTGTTTTAGTGGCAATCAACAAGTGGCAGGCATTCTAAAGAATGTTATGTCAGTATTCATCTTTATCTGTATTATTGGTGTTTTAAATGCCATAACATTCACTGGGATGAGAAGCTTCCAAGCAAGTTGCGACCAAGGTGTTTTGTTTAAAGGCAAAGCTTTATTAAACAAAAAACCAGGCAGCAAAATGTTTGGTGGTGGTATGTGATTCATGATTGCTGTTGGAATATGGTGAGTAGCAACAATGATTCCTTCGGCTATATTAAATACCGACCAGATTGTTGATGCTTGCTCATACATTATGATTATTGGTTTATATGTAATGTATGTCATAATTATGATTCCAGCTATAGCCAATAGAAAGACAAAGAAAGTAGAAGTAAGGAAAATGAAAATCTTTATCCCAACATGCGTTATAGCTCTACTAGGTTGTTCATTCCTTATTATCTTCTGTGGTTTTTATAAATTCTTAGCTGTTCCTATCCAAGAAGGTATGAAATCAGGATGAAATACAATTTATAAGGATTGTGGTTGGGGTTTATTCCTAGATAACTCTAGCAATACAGGTTATAAACTAACATACCTACACTCAATAGTTGTTTACTGGTCTATTTTCTTGTTTATGCTTGCTATGCCTCTCATCAACGATCTATTGATCAAATGGTTTGACAAGAGCAACAAACAACCATTAATCTGACAAAAGGGTAAACAAATAGTTTTAAAATAATGAACCATTGGTTCATTATTTTTTTATAATTATTAGTAGATATATTTAAAGAAAGGAAATTATATGCCAAAAGTTAAAAAACAGACGGCTGGTAAAATAGGTTTATTAGCTGCAATACTTTACATAATTGGTAACGTAGTTGGTATTGGTATTTTCTTTAAAAACAAAACTGTTTTTAGATTAAATGACAATGATGCACTTGGTGTATTACTAGCATGGATTATTTCCATTGTTATCGTATTATGTATGGCATTATCTTTTGCAGAAGTATCCACCTGCAAAATGAAAAATAAAAACGCAGGTGTTGGTGGATGAGCTGAACAATTCTGCGGCCATGGATTTGGTAGATACTCAAAAACAGGATATTCCTTAATATTCTGACCTGCAAATACATTTGCAATCATGTTCTTTGCTGGTGAAGCAATCCTTAACTGCTTTGCCCCACTAATCTCACAATGAGATCCACAAAGAGGCTGAACAAGCGTTAGCTTGTACAACTTTGGAGAAGGAACAACTGCTATAATTTTTGTAATCGGAATTGCATTGTTCGCTCTTTTCATGATTCTAAACTATTTCAAAGCAAACGCTATGGGAAAAGCTGGATCAATCATAAGTTTTGTTAAGTTTGCTCCAATCCTAATGGTTGTTGTATTAGGAATTGCATTTGGTGCAATGAATGGACACACTGGATGAGATACAGTAAATAATGTGGCTTCATCAGTTGAACCAAATAAAATGGGTGACAACACTAATGTTCTAGGAATTATTTCTGCAATCCCTGCAATCCTATTTGCATTTGAAGGTTATATTTCTGTTGGAAATATTTCAGGAGATATTGAAAACAGTGAAAAAAACTTATCATTGTCAGTAGTTCTAGGTGTAGCAATTATTTCAGCATTATATTTGGCTGTAACAATCGGATGTATCACTGCTGGAACTGGTGATGTATATAGTTTAATGAACCTTATAGTTGGAAAGAGTGAAATTGCTTACAAAATATTAACAATTGTCATTTCTATCTTCATCTTTGTTTGTTTAATTGGATGTACAAATGGTATGGCGAAAGGTGGAATTAGTGCTTTCCAATCACTATGTGAAGAAGGTGCTATGTTCAAATCAAAAGCATTGTTACATGCTAAACCTGGAAACAAGATGTTCGCTGGTTTTGTTTGATTCTTTGTAATGGTAATGTTCTGATGAATTATTCTTGTTATTCCATCAAGTATTCTTAATACTGATGCTATGGCTGATGGTTCGTCTACATCAATGGTACTTTGCTTATACATTATCTATGGTGTAACAGTACTAGGTGGTTTAATTAACAGAAAAACTAAAAAAGTTGTTGTTAAAAAACAAAAAGCATTCCCTGTAACTGCAACAGTAGGTGTGTTAGGTTGTCTATTCATGGTAGTATTTGTTGGGTTTGTCCAATTTATGGCCGCTCCAATTGCAAACGGTCTTGGAAGACTAGATGGTGAAGCAACTAAAGATATTTCAGCATTATGACAACTAAAAGCTGGATGAGGTATGTTTGTAAACGCTCCTAACTGCCTAGGAATAGTAAGAGGCGGAACAAACGGATATGTTCTAACTAACCTTGAAACTTTAGTTTGATTCTGAGGCATGACTATTGTTATGGCTCTATTGCCAATCTTTAATGACCTATTAATTAAAGCTAATGGTAACCCAGAACATCAACAACTAATTTGACAAAAAGGCCACAAAGCTGCAAGAATCGGATAAATAAGAAGTTCTAACCGCAAGGTTAGAATTTTTTATAATCTAATTATGAAAATATATTTATTAGATAACAATCCATTAGTAACTGCTGCTTGAGCACAATACTTTGGTTCTGAACCCGAGTTTAGTGTGATCACTGATGACTTTGGTCATTTTATGGATAACAATAAAGTAGATTGCATTGTTAGTCCAGGTAACTCTAAAGGAGTAATGAATGGTGGCTATGATTATGCTATCTCCGACTACTTTGGTTGAGAATTAACAAGCAAAGTGCAAGAACATGTTATTAAGTATTATCATGGTATTCAAAAACCAGGAACAGCTTTTATTATTGCTATTCCTAATTCTAAAATAAAACTGATTCATTGTCCTACAATGATTAAACCTTCAGTGATTAAAGACGCAAAGATAGTTAAAGATTGCATGATCGCTACTTTGCAATTAGCAAGAAAACACAAGATTAACTCTATTGTTATTCCTGCCTTTGGTGGTTTTACTGGTAAAGTTAATCCAAACGATTTAGCCAAATTAATGTATGAAGGTTATCAACAAATAAAAAAAGAGGGATAACCTCTTTTTCTTATACCAAACGGTTGTATCATTCAACTACGTATGTTTCGTTGATTTCAGGGTTTAGTTCTTCTCTTTGAGGATGACGAACATATGTTCCTGTCTTACCTGTACCTTCTACTTTAACAAATTCTAGAGGTTTAGCTAGTTGAGTGTCTTTTACAACTGGTAATGCTTGTGATTTTTCTTTAATAGAGATCTTGTCACCAATCTTACAGATTGTTGATGGGATTGAACATTTCTTACCATTTAATAATACATGTCCATGGTTAACTAGTTGTCTAGCTGCTCTTCTTGTTGGAGCAAAGCCCATTCTAAAGACTAAGTTATCAATTCTAGATTCAAGAACAATTAATAAGTTCATTGCGTTAGAACCTTTCATTTTCTTAGCCACTAAGAATAATCTTCTAAATTGACGGTCATTCATTCCATACATGAATTGCAACTTTTGCTTTTCTTGTAATTGTTCAGCATAACCAGACAATTTTCTCTTGTTAGCACCGTGAGCTCCAGGAGCGTATGTTCTTTTCTTTCCTTTAGAAAATTCTTTGTTGTTTTCTAATAAAGAAAAGCCATAACGTCTAGACTTACGGTTTATACTACCTGTATATCTTGACATAGTTTATTCCTTTCAAATATTATTAACACAACAATAAAATAACACTTATTTATAGATTCAACACTAATAATTTCGATGATTACAGCTTATTTACTTTTAACACTTAATCGTTGTTGACTAAAGTTAAATAATGTTATTTTGCTGAATGTGCTTCTTAATTATATATGAAAAGTAAATAATTAATAAAAAATAAGGCTGTACCTTATTTCTTCAATGATTTTCTTCAGTTAATGATACCTAGGATACAAGTTGCCGTCATACTTAAACCAGAGATGAACATTGATCAACAATTAAATTTATCCAGTCCTGGCATCATAGTTGCCTTTAATGCTCATGTCATTGCTATGGCAATGTCACAAATAATATATACTCATCAAACAAAGTCATACTTTTTGATCATAGGCAATAAAGCTGCTAAAGTAAACATTAGCACCATAGCATCAAATACTCTAATAGCTAGTGGCAATGGTTCATCTTTAAACCAAAATTGACTAAAACTATTCAAGCCTTCAACTCAAGCAAATAATACTGTTAAACCAAAAAAGCAAATAATATAAACAAGTACAATTCACAATTTTAATTGTGTTGGTTGAATGGTTTTCTTATCCTTTGAAGTCCTAATTCAAATGATGAATACTACCGTTTGCATCACAATGTTATATCCATACATTATCATTGAACCGGGCAACTTATTGCCCCAAGCTACAAAGATTAAAATAATTGAACTAATAATACCAAGAAATGGACATAATATTCTTTGTTTAGCGCCAGCCATAACTGAGAACACAGACAAAATTGTGGCCACCAATGTTAATCATGTTTTTCATTGAGCATATGGTTTGCCAGCTTTAAAAACAACCATTTGAACAATAAAAAAGATTAAACTTAAGCCAATATTAAGTCAAAGAATGATATGTTCAGCAATTGATAATTCACGAATATAATTTTGTTTTGCAACAAAATCAATAAACTTATTTTTCTTTTCCATACTATTTTGCTTTTAGTTTTTTAGCAATCTTTTCAACGTCTTCTATATTAACACGATTGCAATCTAATCTAAAACCTTGTCCTTTAGCATATTTAGGAATAACATGAAAGTGAACATGTAAGATGGCTTGACTAGCAATTTTGCCTTGATTACTTAAGTAATTAAATCCTCAAGGTTTTAATTTTCTTGTTAGTAAATCAGCAACTTCAATACTTAAATCAACCATGTCATGTAAAACATTAGTTGGTGTTGCTTGTCAATCAGGATAGTGCTTTTTAGAAATAATAACTGTGTGGCCATTAGCTAATGGACTAATATCCAAAAAAGCTAATGCGTTCTTGTTCTCTGCTACTTTGTAGCATTTAACTTTTCCTGCAGCAATATCGCAAAAGATACAACTCATTATCTTCTCCTTGCAAATCTTAAGATAAAGATAAAGACAATGAATAGGATATTAACTAGGTCAGTTAATAATCTATAACCAAAGAATCATGGTAAGATCTTTGATTGAACTCCAGCTTCATCATTGAATTCAGACATTTTAGAAATTTGTCAGATATCAATAATTACATATAAGAATGATATAACTGCCATACCAATCATTATTAATGATCCAATTGTATTAGCAGCTATTGCTGTGCCTTCAGATCTAGTAGCAGATGTAACAATAGCTAAAACCATAAAGATGATTAGAGCAACAGCCATTGATAATGCAGTTGCACCAATAACTTTGCCCATAGTTAAAACACTATTAAAGCTTAGAATCTTAGAAAATAAGATAGCCATTAGGAAGATGCCACCAGTAATACCAAACATTACGGGTAGTCATCATAATTTCATAAAGTTAGCTGCTAATGAGAATAACCAACCAAATGCTAATGATGTAGTTAAGATATATAAACCATAACACAATAGTGTTAAGGCAATAGATTGAGATTGAAACATATTCTTAACTCATAAAATAGAAATAACCATTCCACTAATTAATGTAGCAAAGAATATGCCTAGGCCAATTCCCATATTGTCATAGTCTAATGAATTAACAAATAATACACTTCAACCATAACTACAAGCACCCAAGATAATAAACGCCAAACTAGCAAGCAACATTGACTTAGTTAATAATGTTGTTTGGGATGCACTATATTGTCGTTTTGTAAATTGTTGTTCCATAGTTGTTTAATTATATAATAATTATGACATAAAAATTATGGCTATTAGATTAGATAAATTTTTAGCAGATCAGTACAAAAATTATTCTAGAAATAAAATCGTTCAGTACATTGAAGCTGGATGAGTTATGGTTAATGGTGCTGTTGAAAAAACACCTAGTTGTCTAGTTACTGAAGATGACATTATTTCATTAAATATTAAGAAAGATGAAACATGGGTATCAAGAGGAGCTTATAAATTACATAAAGCTCTTATTTACTATAACATAGACTTGACTAACAAAGTTTGTATAGACATTGGTTGTTCAACTGGCGGTTTTACTCAAGTAATGCTTGAGTATGGTGCTAAAAAAGTGTTTGCAGTAGATGTTGGCACAAACCAATTTGATCGTTCATTATTATGTGATAGAGTCAAATTAATGGAAAAGACACATTTCTGTACAACACAAATTACTGACTTTGGTGTTGTAGATTTCATTGCATGTGATGTTAGTTTTATCTCAGCAACAAGAATCATTGAACATGTTGCTAAATTATTTAATTATCCATTTGATATGATTTGTTTAATCAAACCTCAGTTTGAATTAACAAAAGAAATTCTTGATAAGTGTAAAGGTATTATTCCTGAAAAATATCACAAACAAGCAATTAGCAGAGTTTGTTCATGTGCTAACCAAAACGGTTTTCTAATTAGTGAAGTAATTGAATCTCCAATTTTAGGTGCTAAAGCACAAAATAAGGAATACTTAGTGCACTTAAGAAGGTTCTAATATGAAAAGAACAATATTTCATATTGACCTTGATGCTTTCTTTTGCAGTTGTGAAGAGGTTATGAACCCTAAACTAAAAGGGAAAGTTTTTGTTGTTAGTGGTAGAAACAAACGTTCAGTTATATCGTGTGCTAGCTATCCAGCAAGAAAACTTGGCATTAAAGCAGCACAACCTATATATATGGGTTTAGAAAAACATCCTGGTTTAACTGTAGTTCCAGGTCATTATGAACTATATGACAAAATGAGCATGCAGTTTTTTAGTTACATCAAAAAACATTATTCTAATGTTTGTGAAGAAATGTCTATTGATGAATGCTTCCTAGATGTGACTAAAACATTAAAACATTTTAATAATGATCCAATCTTGTTAGCAAAGCTTTTGCAAAAAAGTGTAAATAAAACATTGGGTTTATCAGTTTCTATTGGTATCAGTTACAACAAGTTCCTAGCCAAGATGGCAACTGATTTAAATAAACCCCATGGCATCACTACTGTTCTTACAGAACAAGAAATAAAACAAAAGATATGACCGTTAGCGATTGATGATATGTTTTTTGTTGGACCACCAACAGCTAAAAGATTAAAAAGCATTGGCATTAAAACAATTGGTGATTTAGCAAACTTTGATGATATCAAATTGCTAAAAGCAAATCTAGATCGTAACTGATATGTTACATGACAAAATGCTATAGGCAATGGTGATGATTTTGTTGATACTAGCAAAAATGACCCAAAAAGTCAATCTGTTAGTCATACTTTACTAGATCCAACAAATGATTCAACAGAAATAGAAACTACACTTAAATATATTGCTCAAGAATTACAAACAAAACTGGAAGCATATAAAATGGCAGGTTCATGTATTGGTGTTATATATAAGATTAACAAAGTTAATAGAGTTAAGAATGAAACATTAAATCGTAACATCTATAAATGAGAAGATTTAGCACATTATGCTTTGCAATTATTAGGTTTAGTTTGAGATGGTTCAAGCATGATACAACTATTAGGAATTAATATCTCAAAACTAGTTAAAACTAATGCCAATGAATCAATTGAACAACAATTATTACCAAAGCGTAAGAACAAACTAAATCAAATTGTAGAAGATGTAAATAAAAAACTAGGTAAGGACCTAGTCTTCATAGCTAAAGATAAATTTGTTTCTTAATTATCTTTGTACAACGTTCACATAGTTCGTCGTGAACTTGATCAGCTGGATAGTAGTTTCAACATCTAATACATTTAATGTATTTTGTTTTAACTGCATCAACCTTAATCTCATCAGTTTTAACATTTTCAATTGTAACTTTTGCTACATTGAAAATCTTTTTTAATAATTGAGCATCAATCTTGTGTTGATTATTAAATGTTAAAGTTATTTCAGCTTCATTGTTCTTATTAATAACTTTATCATTTCTCATTTGCTCAATCTTAGTGAATGCTAAATCTTTTAATTTGAAGATTTGGTTTCACATTGCAGCATTGACTGGTTCAACTTCAAATGGAAGCTTATCAACTCATGGTTCTAACATAATGTTAGGTTGTTTCTTTGGTTTATTAAAGAAGCCATGAACTTCTCATGCTGTATGAGGAACAATTGGTGCAAGGAAACATAAATAACTATTTAATAAGAAATATAAAACAGTTTGAATTGTTCTTCTGCGTTCATTATTTGCTTCATCACAATACAAAGTATCTTTAATTAAGTCAAAGTATCATCCACTTAGTTCAATAACATGGGCATTAATTGTTTTAACAGCAACTTGGAAATCAAATACTTCATAAGCTTTATTGATTTTATCAATATTAGCCTTTAATTGATTCAAAACAAATAAGTCTTCTGGGCTAAAGAAATATTTAGCATCTTTAGCAAAATCAAAGTCACTAATGTTACTTAAACAAAATCTAAATAATGAATTTCTGATTCTACGGTACATTTCAGAAATTTGTTTTAAGATATTGTCTGAAATAGAAACATCAGCTGCATAGTTGCTATTAGCAACTCACATTCTTAAAATGTCAGCTCCATATTTTTGACAAACTTTTAATGGATCAACACCATTGCCTAAAGATTTAGACATCTTTCTGCCTTGTTCATCAACAGTCATACCATGACTGATTAATTGTTTGTATGCAGATGTTTTCTTAACAATAGTTGATGTAATAATAGATGAATTGAATCAACCACGATATTGGTCATTGCCTTCTAAATATAAATCACATTGTTTGTTTCAACCTAGTTGTTCAAACATCATATGACTTGAACCAGAGTCAAATCATACATCCATAGTGTCCATACACTTTGTGTATTTACCACCTTTATATTTATCTGTTAAGAAATAATCAACTGGTTTTTCAAATCAAACATTTGTTCCTTCTTTAGATAAGATATCAACTATGTGTTTGCATAAGTCTAAATCAAGAATTGGTTGTTCATCATCATAGATGATACAAATTGGAACGCCTCAAACTCTTTGTCTAGAAATACATCATTCAGAACGATTATCAATCATTTCTTTCATGTGATTCTTGTTTGATTCTGAATTAAATTTAACAGAATCTAAATTCTTGATAATATCTTTTTTGATTTTATCAATGTTAACAAATCATTGTTTTGTAGCACGATATAAAACAGGCTTCTTTGTTCTTCAGTCAATTGCTGCTGAGTGAGTAATCTTTCCAACTTTTAATAAATTACCAGAAGTTTCTAATCTTTTAACAATGCTTTCATTAGCATCTTCATAGAAGATACCTTCTAACTCTTTATCTTTTATTTCAGTAGTGAACTTACCTAATTTGTCAATTGGGCAGAATGGTTCAATCTTGTAAACTTTACATGCAAGATAGTCATCGTCTCCAAATCCTGGAGCATTATGAACACAACCAGTTCCATCTTCCATAGAAACATAGTTTGCTAAGATAACTGGACAAGGTTTACTATATAAAGGATGAGCATACATCACCTTTTCTAATTCTTTGCCTTTAAACGTCTTAACAACTTTTGGTTGATCTCAACCCAATGCTTTAGCGATGGACTTTAAAAGTTCTTTGGCAACAATATAGTGTTTCTTGTTAACCTCAACTCTAACATATTCAAAGTCTGGATTAACTGCAACTGCTAAGTTACTTGGGATTGTTCATGGTGTAGTTGTTCAAATAACAATTTGATCATCTTTTTCTAATAATTGTTTTCCATCAACAACATTGAAACCAACATAGATTGAATATGCTTCTAAATCTTTATATTCAATTTCTGCTTCAGCTAGAGCTGTTTGACTAGATCAAGACCAATAAACTGGTTTAAGTGCTTGGAATACCAATCCTTGCTCAATCATTGACAAGAAAAGATTAAGTTGTCTACTTTCATAATCTTTTGTCATTGTCATGTAAATCTTGTCATAATCAGTGAACAAACCAAATTTAGAAAATTGTTCTTTTTGTTTAGCAATGTTTGCTAAAGCAAAGTCATAACATTTTTGACGTTTTTCTGAAATAGATAATTGGTTATATTCTTTGCCAAGTTTTTTGCTTAAAGCATGTTCAATTGGCAAACCGTGAGTATCTCAGCCCATAATAAATGGAGCATAGAAACCTTTAGCATTTTTGTATCTAACAATAATATCTTTTAAGATTTTGTTTAAAGCATGTCCAACATGTAGGTCACCATTAGCATATGGAGGACCATCATGTAAGATTCATTGCTTATTTTCTTTATGGTTTTTAGTTAAAACTTGTTCATAAACTTTAGATTCAATTCAACTTTGTTGAATCTTAGGTTCTTTAGTAGATAAATTGGCCTTCATTTCTAAGCCAGTTTTGCCCATATTTAGGCTTTGTTTGATTTGTTCTTTTAAATCTGCCATATTGTTTTAATTATATATTATGATTTTTTTCAATTAAAAAATAGATAATTAATATATGAACATTCATTTAGTCCAACCTTGTGCTTTTTGTCCTGGGGTAAAAAAAGCAGTTGAAAAAACATTACAAATCATTAATGACTATAAGTCAGCTCATGTTTATTTGATTGGCAACATCGTGCATAATCAAGAATTATGTGCTAAACTTTTAAAATATAAAAATGTCAAAATTCTTGACAATAAAAATCATGATAGATTAGCACTAGTTAAATCTATTAAAACATCAAATAATGTTATTATTTTTTCTGCTCATGGAACAGACCCAAGAGCAATTGATTATGTTCAAACAATGGGTTGAAAATTGTTTGACTTAACATGCCCTCAAGTTACTAAAGTTCTATCAAAGATAGATAGAGCAATTTTACGCGGTTTCCATGTTGCTTATTATGGTGATAAAAACCATGTTGAAGCTATTGCTGCAAAAGCTCGTGGACGTGGCAATATTACTATCTATAAAACAAAGAAAGATTTAGACAAAGTTATGGCTATGCCATATGTTCATGTTATGTGTCAAACAACAATGGATGAAAATGATTTTTTAGCAACTGAAAAATGATTTACTCCACCTGCAATCATTAAGTTTTCTAATACTATTTGTTACTCTAGTAAGCAAAGACAACACAATGTCTATGAAACAAAACCATATGATCTAGTCTTTGTTATTTCTGATCCGCAAAGTCACAATGGACAATCACTTTTTAATTTATTAAAAACTAGACAAAAACATGTTGTCTTTGTTGACCCACTTCACATTAAATTAAATAAGTCAATGTTAAAAAACAAAAAAGACTGTGCTATTTTTACAAGCAGTTCAGTCTCTCAAGAACAAGTTGATCGTTTTATTAGTAAACTAAGAAAACTAATATAAGTGTAATTTTGAATTTATTGTAGCATTGACAACTTTGCCATCATGACAATTTGTTATTTTTCAAATAACAGAGTTATCTGTTCCTTGTTTAACTACATCAATTAAATACTTAACTGATTTAGATGAAATAATTTGGCTAACAGCCTTAGCATCTAGATTACTCATGTCCTCATAAGCCATATAGAATGATGCATCTAATTTATTTCATTTAAGTTGTTTATCTGCATATTTCTTTATGAAATGGAATGCATATCCATATTCACATGCTGCGTCAATAGCCATTGATCCTCTTGGCATTGATTGAACCATATCTTTTGTAATTCTTAACTTTGTTAAATCTGTTGGATTAATTGCAGTATTAACAAAAACATTTTTTGTTTTTATTTGTTCTACAAGTGTTTCAAAGTTTGCATCAACAAAATCTAAATTTTTAAAATCACTTGTTTTCTTTAATGATGCTAAATACTTTGTATCATTATCTGCAAGTGTTACTTTAAATCCAGCAGCTAATGCAAGTTTAGCTAAAGCTACTCCAGCAAATGTTGCATTTAAAATTAACATTGATGGATCTTTTGGATAAATAACTTTGTTTTTAGCTTTCGTTGCTAATCCTTTAGTGATTGCAGATTGAACATATTTTAAAATAAGAGGTGCTTTAGCTTCTTCTATTTCTTCAAATAGAACATAACCATTACGGTCATATAAACCACACCATTCTAAACCGGTTACATGGTTTTCTAACATATAGTAAAACATATCAACATTAGCTAAATAGTTAGCCATTGTAATGGCTGTCTTGTTTTTCATTAATGCTAATTCTGGCTTGCTAAAAGCATTTGTTTTTAACAAAATGTCTGCATTAGCAATGACATTCTGTCATTGAGGACAAATTGTTGCTCCAGCTTGTACATATTCATTGTCATTAATGCCAAGATGTCTAGCAAGGCCTACAGGAACGCTAACAGCAATTCCCTGTTGGGTTAGTTGCTTAACATCTTTTGGTAGCAAGAAAACTTTCTTGCTGTCTTTATCATATAAGATTCCTATACGTTTCATGTCTTCTTCAATAATATCTCAATTTTATGTTATTTAATAAGTAAATTTTTAAAAATTACATATAATATATAGACAAAATAAAAAATGATAAAACACATTGGGAGTTTTATATGGTAAAAATTAGATTAACAAAGTTAGGTAGACATAAGTTACCAGCTTACCGTGTAATTGCTATCGATTCACGTAAAAGACGTGATGGTGCATTCTTACACTTGCTAGGTACTTATGATCCTGCAACAGGTAAAGCAAAGCTTAATGAAGAACTAGCTATTAAATTATTAACACAAGGTGCACAACCATGTGATACAGTTTTAAGTGTTCTTAAGAAACAAGGCATTTATGCTAAGTTCTTAGCAACAAAGAAGGCTAAACCTGCAAAGAAAGGTAAAAGAAAACTTTCTAAGAAAAAAGTTGCAAACAAATTAGCAAAGAAGAATCCTCCAAAGAAAGCTAAACCTGCTGCTAAGCCAGCAGAACCAGCTAAAGCTGAAGCACCAAAGGAGACTAAATAATTATGGCAAAGATTGATAAACAAAAAATCCTAAACAGAATTATTCGTGGTCAAATGCGTGATGATCTTCCAACATTTAAAGCAGGGGATACAATCTCAGTTAGCTACAAGATCATGGAAGGAAAGAAAGCTAGAATTCAAACTTTTACTGGTGTATGTTTAAGAGTTAAGGGTAGTGGAAATTCTAAAACTTTCTTATTAAGAAAAGAAAACGGTGTAGAAAAAACTTTCCCAATGCACTCACCTCAAATTGTTAAAATTAATGTTGACAAAAAAGGTAAAGTAAGAAGAGCTTATATCTCATATATGAGAAAACGTTCTGGAAAATCAGCAAGGATTGCTGAAACAAATAAATAAGAAGCAAAGCTTCTTATTTTTTAGCAAGTTTGTTGAACAACTACTTGTTTGATAGATATAAAATTTAAAATATAAATTTTAATTATTATATAAATAGTATGAGGATAATATGAAAAGATGAAAAATTAGCATTACCAGTTTATTGGCAATTTCGAGTTTGCCAATAACAAGTTTAGTTGGATGCAGTAAACCTGTGCACATAATACATGTCCAAGATATTAAGCTTAATAAAGAAAGCGCTTTATGTGAGATGGGCCACACATATATTGGATTGTTTTACACTATTACACCTACAGATGCAACAAACCAAAATGTACATTGACATTCAAGCGCAGAAAGCGTAGCTACTGTTGATGAGCAAGGGAATATAAAGGGTATTAGCCCAGGAAACGCAATCATTTCAGTTGAAACTGAAGATGGAGGTTTTGTAGACTCTTGCAATCTAACAGTCTACAAGATTGATGTTGAAAGTGTAACAATTAATGGAGAAAAAACAAAACTTTATGCTGAGCAAACTCAACAACTAGAGTGAGAAGTATCACCTGCAACAGCATCAGACAAATCTGTTGTATGGAATTCATCTAATCCATATGCAGCAACAGTTAGTGACGGTCTTGTAACAGCTGTTGCTCCTGGTGAAACAACAATAAGCGTTACATCTGTTGATAATCCTAGTAAAAGTGATTCGTATAAATTAACTGTAGAACAGTATATTCCAGTAGAGGATGTAAATATCAAAGAGCCAGAAACAGAGTTGGTTATAGAGGCAACTCAACAATTAGAGTGAGAAGTATTACCTACAACAGCATCTGAACAAGCTGTTGTATGGAATTCATCTAATACAGAGGTTGCAACAGTTAGTGACGGTCTTGTAACAGCTGTTGCTCCTGGTGAAACAACAATAAGTGTTACATCTCTTGATAATCCTAGTAAAGGTGATTCGTATAAATTAACAGTCTTTGAATATGTCCCTGTAGAAAATGTAAGAATCCAAGAAGGCGATAAAGGTGTAATCATTAATGGTGACAACACAAGACAATTGTCTTGTAAAGTTCTGCCAGAAAACGCTACAGAGCAAGGCGTCACATGAGACTCAACTGATAAAACTGTAGCTACTATTTCTTTAGATGGAAAAATAACAACACATAAAGTAGGAACAACAACAATAACAGTCAAGTCTATTGAAAACGAAGATATATCCGACTCATATAGTTTGACTGTTGTTGATGCACCAACAGAAGTGGAAAACTTTGAAACAGACTCATGGCTAACAGTAACATATTTTGCAAATCAAGGATTTAATAAATTAGCTGAAATGTACGGTCATACTGCAGACCCTGAATGGTTTATAGGTAAAGAAAGAGACCTGAAAATGAACGGACAAACTTATAAAGTTCAAGTGGTTGGTATCAAACAAGATTATCTAGACGCCAACGGTACTAAACCAGTAGCTTTAACATTTAGATTTAAAAATCTTGTAAGTGATAAAGACGGGCATTATATGAGGATTGAATGACAAAAACGGGAAAATAATTGGCATCTTGACTATTGAAATTCAACATTAAATAATGCTTTGAATGGTAATGAAAATAATGTTCAATGAGAATCATATACAGGGAAAGAACCGGTTCCTCCAGATCAACAATTTAGTGTTCTATCTATGATTAGAGAAAGCGAACCATTTTTAGCGGATAACATTCAAAATGTTTACCGTGGTATGAACACTGGTGGGAAGGAAGAAGGATGAACCCTAGAATTAAAAACAACTAAATTGTTTTGCCCAACATTATCTAATCTTTTTTCAAATAAAGGAATTAGTATTACTGTTTCTTCACATATGCCGACAGACAGATCTTTATGTTGTCGGGAAGGACAACCGCATGATTTTGAGACAGAAGATGCACAATATGCATATTTTGCTGATCCGGATAATATAGGTGACTCGCCAGTTGAAACTCCAGAATGAATAATGTTTTCATGCTTGCAACTTAAAGATTTGGTAAATGAATTTTATTTTTTGCAATTAGGCTCTCTTATTTTAACTAGTGATAATGAAGTATGAGTAACTTTTGAAAGTGGCAACCTCGAACATGGAGCTAATCTTACTCCTCACACTGTGGCACCTTTCTTCTGCATATAAAGTCTACATAAAAAAGTAATGATGTATCATTACTTTTTTTAATATTATATACATGAGGTTTTTTATGAGAAACAGAATTAAATTATTTTTGCCTTTAGCTAGTGCGGCTACAACAACTATCTTGACTCCTTCAGCCTATGGGGCAACTATCACTATTAAAGGATGCACTGCTAATTTCCAAATAGGACAACTATATAAAAATACTTTAGACGCTGACAACATCAAATTTAAATGTGGGCAAATCTCGAATGTTAATTTAATATTACTAACATAAAAAACATTTCAACAGGTTCAACATTTGATGTTGTGGTTTATACTTCTGGTATTAACTTAAGCGAAGACATCATATTTAATTTTAAGTATTTATTAAATGGATAGTTTTAATGACTTCTCAAGAATATACTATTAAATCTAATAGATATATAGAATGCAATGATAGCAACATAATAACGCTAAATGATACTGACCCATTATCAGTAAAAATCGACAGTTTCAAAGCAAACTTTGCATTTAACAATGCGAAGGTTCTCTTTATCCTATTGTTGCAGCCACTTGCAAATCATTTTACGGAGCTCATGCAGATGCTGTTGTAACTTTTGTGATATTGATACGCATGAAAACTACACAACATTCTCATTAAACATTGTCTTTGCACCTATTACTGTATCATGAACTTCTGAACCATTTATCATTGCCTTCAATGCAGACCAAAACCAAAAGGCGGAAATGGATACTCCAGGAGGGGTCAAAAAAGCATTGCAAACGGATGACATTGAGTGAGTTGCAAATAAAACATATTATTTGTCTGCCGATTTAGGTGACTCAGACTTTGATCTTGGAAAAGATTACTATGAACCTTTTGGAGGCTTTATAGGTTTTGATCCGATGCATTCACATGAAAACCATGCCACAATGTAACAGCATATTGCAATAAATTTGGGTGTGAAGCTGATACTGAAAATGCAGAAGTAGTTGGTGGCATTGCATTGGGAATCGACAATTCGCCTGAATTGTTCAAAACTACTGTTATTAACTTTACTATTGAAATAGTTGAGAATCTTGGAACAAACAAATTTACTTTGTTTCATTTGTAATGTTTTCTATATGATAAAGTAAAGAGCTTACATCTCATATATGAGACAACGTTCAGGAAAGTCAGCAAGGATTGCTGAAACAAATAAATAAGAAGCAAGGCTTCTTATTTTTTAGCAAGTTTGTTGAACAACTACTTGTTTGATAGATATAAAATTTAAAATATAAATTTTAATTATTATATAAATAGTATGAGGATAATATGAAAAGATGAAAAATTAGCATTACCAGTTTATTGGCAATTTCGAGTTTGCCAATAACAAGTTTAGTTGGATGCAGTAAACCTGTGCACATAATACATGTCCAAGATATTAAGCTTAATAAAGAAAGCGCTTTATGTGAGATGGGCCACACATATATTGGATTGTTTTACACTATTACACCTACAGATGCAACAAACCAAAATGTACATTGACATTCAAGCGCAGAAAGCGTAGCTACTGTTGATGAGCAAGGGAATATAAAGGGTATTAGCCCAGGAAACGCAATCATTTCAGTTGAAACTGAAGATGGAGGTTTTGTAGACTCTTGCAATCTAACAGTCTTCAAGATCGATGTTGATAGTGTAACAATTAATGGAGAGAAAACAAAACTTTATGTTGAAGAAACTCAACAACTAGAGTGAAAAGTATTACCTACAACAGCATCAGACAAATCTGTTAAATGGAATTCATCTAATCCAAATGCAGCAACAGTTAGTAAAGATGGTCTTGTAACAGCTGTTGCTCCTGGTGAAACAACAATAAGTGTTACATCTGTTGATAATCCTAGTATAAGTGATTCGTATACATTAACTGTAGAACAATATATTCCAGTAGAGGATGTAAATATCAAAGAGCCAGAGACAGAGTTGCTTGAAGAGGCAACTCAACAACTAGAGTGAGAAGTATTACCTGCAACAGCATCTGAACAAGCTGTTACATGGAATTCATCTAATCCAAATGTAGCAACAGTTAGTGACGGTCTTGTAACAGCTGTTGCTCCTGGTGAAACAACAATAAGTGTTACATCTGTTGATAATCCTAGTAAAGGTGATTCGTATAAATTAACTGTCATTGAATATGTCCCTGTAGAAAATGTAAGAATCCAAGAAGGCAATAAAGGTGAAATCATTTTTGGCGACAATACAAGACAATTATCTTGTAAGGTTCTACCAGAAAACGCTACAGAATTAGGTGTTGTTTGAGACTCATCTGATAAAACTGTAGCTACTATTTCTCAAGATGGAAAAATAACAACACATAAAGTAGGAACAACAACAATAACAGTCAAGTCTATTGAAAACGAAGATATATCCGACTCATATAGTTTGACTGTTGTTGATGCACCAACAGAAGTGGAAAACTTTGAAACAGACTCATGGCTAACAGTAACATATTTTGCAAATCAAGGATTTAATAAATTAGCTGAAATGTACGGTCATACTGCAGACCCTGAATGGTTTATAGGTAAAGAAAGAGACCTGAAAATGAACGGACAAACTTATAAAGTTCAAGTGGTTGGTATCAAACAAGATTATCTAGACGCCAACGGTACTAAACCAGTAGCTTTAACATTTAGATTTAAAAATCTTGTAAGTGATAAAGACGGGCATTATATGAGGATTGAATGACAAAAACGGGAAAATAATTGGCATCTTGACTATTGAAATTCAACATTAAATAATGCTTTGAATGGTAATGAAAATAATGTTCAATGAGAATCATATACAGGGAAAGAACCGGTTCCTCCAGATCAACAATTTAGTGTTCTATCTATGATTAGAGAAAGCGAACCATTTTTAGCGGATAACATTCAAAATGTTTACCGTGGTATGAACACTGGTGGGAAGGAAGAAGGATGAACCCTAGAATTAAAAACAACTAAATTGTTTTGCCCAACATTATCTAATCTTTTTTCAAATAAAGGAATTAGTATTACTGTTTCTTCACATATGCCGACAGACAGATCTTTATGTTGTCGGGAAGGACAACCGCATGATTTTGAGACAGAAGATGCACAATATGCATATTTTGCTAATCAGGATAATATAGGTGACTCGCCAGTTGAAGATCAAGATGGCGATGACATAATGTTTTCATGCTTGCAACTTAAAGATTTGGTAAATGGATTTTATTTTATGCAATTAGGCTCTGTTATTTTAAATGATGATGATGAAGTATGAATAATTGCTGAAAGTGGCTACTTCATACATGGCTATAATCTTTCTTATTACACTGTGGCACCTTTCTTCTGCATATAAAGTCTACATAAAAAAGTAATGATATATCATTACTTTTTTTTAATATAATAAACATGAGGTTTTTTATGAGAAACAGAATTAAATTATTTTTGCCTTTAGTTAGTGCGGCTATTGTTTGTGGCGGTGTTGCACCTATGATTAGTTGTAATAAGTCAGACCCAAAGCCAACTCCTGACCCTACTAAACCTACTGAAATTAAATTAACATATGACAGCGGCAAGACAGAAGATATAGAAATAACATATGACAAAACATTAACCTTTAAGTGTGTTGTTTACCCATCAACTGCAGAACAAGATTTTGTCTTGGTAAGTTCCAATCGTAATGTTGCTGATTTTAATGGCAACATCTTGAAACCAAATCCAGAAAATTTAGGTGGCGGTGACACTAATATTTATGCTAAAAGTGTAAAATATCCTGGTGTTGTATCTAATGTTATTAAAGTTACTGTTGAACGTAGACAATCATCATTAAATATTGATTATTCTAAAGTAGATTTTAATCAAAAGATGACTATTGGTACCGATACATCAACTTATAAATTTACAGATTTTAACGCCGACTTCATTTTTGATGACACATATATTGTTGGCAATCATACTATTAATGCTTATGCTGAATGAGTTGAAAAACCTGGTGTTGGAGAACTAACTGTAAGCATTATTGACCCTACAAGAAGTGCTGACCATACAAAATTTAATATTAAAGTGTCATGTCCATTTACAGATTGAGAGGTAGATAAAGAATACAAGTATTCATTATATTTTATTATTGACAAAGATTTAGGTGATGAAGGATCAAAAAGAATTGATGTTGATAAAGAATTATCTTTTGTTAATCATGGAATAAAGCCAGAAATCATTGAGCCAACAACAACTATTTTAACTCCTACAGATCATGGAGCGACTATTGCTATTGAAGGATGTAGTGCCAATTTCCAAATAGGACAACAATATAAAAATACTTTGAAAGTTGAAAAAATCTATTTTAAGTCTGGCAATATAGAATATATTGATATTAGTATAACTAATGTTAAAAACACTTCAGCAGGTTCAACATTTAATGTTGAAATTCATACTAATGGTATTGACTTAAGCGAAGACATTGTATTTTATTTTAACTATTTATTAAATGGAGTAGTGGCAAAACAATCTCAAGAATATACCATTGAATCTGATCGATATATAAAATGTAACCAAGATGATAAAATAATAACACTAAATGACACTGACCCATTATCAGTAAAAATTGATGGGTTCAAAGCAAACTTTGCATTTAACAACATACAAGGTTCTGCTTATCCTATTGTCACAGCTACCTGCAAACCACTTTATGGTTCTTATGCAGATGCTAATGTAACTATTGGCGACATCGATATGCATGAAGACTACACAACATTCTCATTGTTCATCGTCTTTGCACCAACTGCTGCAACGTGAACTGCAGAACCATTTATCATTACTTTCAATGCAGATCAAAGCCAATTATTTAGCGACAACTTAGTATATTATTTTGCTACACCGTCTCCAATTCAATATTGTGGTGATTATGAACCTAAACCAATCTTAAATGGTGAATATTTTGATGGCAAAGAAATCCAAGAAGGTTGTTTCACTAACATTGGAACGTTCACTGCCCCTGTTAATGTTCACACTACTGGTTTAACAGCAAAGTTTGAATGAAATTCAAAAAATAGTTTGCCTACTCCAAAAGCAACTATTATAAACGATGTACAATCAGAAGCTAGCCTTCATAATGATTTCTATATAACTTTTGTTTGACCAAATTCTTTTGAACCAGATAAAGCAACATTTAAAGTGACAATTTTAGAAGGAGATGAGTCGGTTCTAGTTCTGAATGGTTTTTCGTTGACAAAAAGTGATCCTGATATATATTGGGATATTGAGTCAAATTTTGTTGGTTCAACTGGACAATGTCATGTTACAAAAGATGCCAAGGATGAAATTGACATTACGCTTACAGGTGTTGATGAAAACAAAGAATTATGGGGGATTGATTTTGCTTGTGGTGGTGTAGAGGTTCCAATACGTGGGTTAGTTTCTGTTGATGATGCAACTAACACTATTGTAATAACTCCTCACTACATTTACTGCCAAATTATTCCTGGCCTAAAATTAAACTTAACTTTCACATATGTTAATCCAAGTGATGTAATACATATTAATCAACAAACGGAAATGAAAACCCCAGGAGGAGATAAAAAAGCATTGCAAACCAATGACATTGAATGAATTGCAAAAAAAACATATTATTTGTCTGCTGATTTTAATGACTCTGCCTTTGATTTTAATACTGATACCGAATTTTTTGGAGCTTTTATTGGTTTTGATCCTGATTCGTTCACATGAAAGCCATGTCACAATGCAAAAGCATATAGCAATAAAGTTGCAACTGAAACGCAGACAGAAACCACAGATGCAAATGGTGGCATTGGAATTAGCATCGATAATTATCCTGAGTTGTTTAAAACCACTGTTGTTAACTTTACTATTCAAGTTGTTGAAAACCTTGGAACACACAAATTTACTTTGTTTCACTTATCTTAATGCTTTCTATATGATAAAGTAAAGAGCTTACATCTCATACATGAGAAGACATTCTGGAAAATAAACAGGAAACACTAAAACAAATAAATAAGAAGCTATGCTTCTTATTTTTTATAATGTTGTTAGGAGAATGGATATGAAACTTAAATTTGTTTTGCCTTCATTAGGAATAACTAGTTGTGCTCTTGCTATTGCCCCTTTTGCTACATCTTGTAGCAAATCAGATGCATTTCAATTAAAAATAAGTAAAGGATTTGATAACGCATATGTTTCTCGTTTGTACAATTTTAAATTAAATAAGCCGTATAAATTCATTGCTCACATCAATAAACTGCCTTTTGGCACTTCATTATCTTGAAGTTTTAGATTTACTTATATGGACGAAGATTCTAACCATTATCTAGGAGACATTAATAAAAATAATTTCTCGATAAAAATCAATAGTACATATCTCTATGAAGGAGTTGACTACATATTCACTGAGGCAGAAGGATATAACTATGTAGATTCCAAAAAAGAGAATTTGATTAAAGATGGTGACACTATTACAATTAAATGTTCACTAACAAAGAAGATGATTAATTCTTTGTGAGCTGGTTTGCTAATTGACAATAAATAAGAAGCAAGCTTCTTATTTTTTTATAATAGATAGTATGAAAAATAAAAGAACTGATTTTAACTATGGTAAATATGAGCTTAGACATTTACATGCTAAGCCTATTCCATTTGCTAAACTTTATTTAAATAAGTCTATCCCTTTAAAATATGTGATAGCTGGTTTATGCGGTATAGTTTTTGCTTTCTTAACTACATGCTTTATTAAAAATACTGGAGCATTTAGTTATGGATTATCTAGTTTCTTACAAGGTATAGCAAAGCTATCAAGCTATTTTGTTTATAAGTCTGGAATGGGCAGAAGCACGGCAAACACTATCTATTCGGCAATGTTCTGAGGATTATTATTAATAGGAAACATTCCTTTGTTTGTTTTTGCTTGATTTAAAGTTGGACGTAGGTTTGCAATGTTAACATTAACATTCCTGATAACAAACACTATTGCCGGATTTGTTTTCGACTTTATTCCTGGTATTGACGGATGATCATTATTTGGTCAAACTGATTTATGAAGAAGCAATCCTGCTATAGAGGATCCAAAAGATTGAATTGGAATACTAAAAGATCTTAATATTAAGATTCTCCCATTTAGCGTACCTAAGGCAATAGCCGCTAACTATGATCCATCTAACTATGTTAAACCTGTTTTATTAATCCTTTCAACTGTAACATATGCATTCATTGCATCTTTTGTCTTTGCGATCTTATTTATCGTTGGTGGTTCAACTGCTGGCACAGACATCATTTCTGTGTATCTTGCTGCAGAAAAGAAGATGAATGTAGGTACATTCTTCCTAGCATTAAATTTAGTAATGATTACTTTAGCTTCAGCTATAGGAACATTCACTCCTGCTTGCTTAGCATGCAGCCAATGTCGTAGTGTTGAATTCTTCTTTAACTCTAACTGGGTTGGAACATTGATTTCAATGTTAATCTTTACAGCTATCTACAAAAAGCTATATCCAAATTCAAGAAAATGCAAGGTTGAAGTATATAGCAAGAAATCTAAACAAATTAGAGACTTGTTATACAAGAATCACTATGTTCATGGTAGCAGCCTAGCAGATAGAATTGGTGGTTATAGTAACAAGAAACAACAAATGTTTATTACAATTTGTTCTGCAACAGAATTGCCAATGATCATAGATCAAATCAATCAAGTTGACTCTGCATCAACTATCACTATATCCAAACTAGAAGCTGTTGATGGTCCATTCAACTTGCAACGTCAAGGAAGTAGATAATGAAAAAGATTACTATCCTAACATTGTTCCCAGAAGTATTTGAAAACTTTAAGAAGTTTTCAATTATTAAGCGCGCAATAGCTAAGAAAAAGCTCAAATTAACAATTGTTAATTTCCGTCAATTTTCAAAAGATAAACATAAAAAAGTAGATGACTATCAATTTGGTGGTGGTGCAGGAATGATTATTGCTTTACCTTCTATTGTTAGTGCTATCAAGAAATATAAAACTAAAAATAGTCTAGTTATTCTAACTAGTCCTCAAGGGAAACTATTTAATCAAGCTAAAGCTAAATCCCTAGCCTCTTCCAAAAAAGATTTAATTATTGTGTGTGGGCACTATGAAGGCTTTGATGCTAGACTAATCAACTATGTTGATCAAATCATTTCTATGGGAGATTATGTCTTAACTGGTGGAGAAGTTCCTGCTATGGCTATGGTTGAAGCCATAACTAGATTAGTTAAGGGAGTCATCACTGATAGCTCATTGGATGATGAAACCTTTAATGATAATCTACTAGATTATGACACATATACTAGACCGGTTAACTTTGAAGGTCACAAGGTTCCATCAGTCTTACTATCTGGTAATCATAAGAAGATTGCTGAATTTAGAAAAGCAAATCGTTTAGCTAAAACAAAGAAATATCGTCCAGATTTGTTAAAAACTAAATAACTATATTTAGGAGGCAAAACCTCCTTTTTTATGTAAAAATATAGTTATTTTTATTTGTCATATCTCCACTATTCATCTATTGATGTGACGAATTTGAATAAAAAATAAATTACTTTTTTCATCTTTTAGATAAATGGATAGGTGGAGAAAATAATATGGATGAAATTTTATTATATTTATCGCTTAAATACTTTGGCGAATGAATGGCTATCTATGATAGTTTACAAAAGAAAGAAGAATTAAAAGTATATGACATTAAAAAGGCAGTCAACGAAGTTGATGCAGATTGAATAACATTAATTAGTTCTGACTACCCTAAAAACCTAAAAACAATTTACAAACCACCTTTTGGTGTGTTTAACTATGGTAAGACAAAATTATTACACCAAAACATTGTCACAATTCTTGGAAAAATAGATGAAGACAATGAACAAGCATTAGATCAATTAAGATCTAATGGTATTAGTTTATTATGAGTTAATAAATCAAACAAAGAAATGTTAGATATCATTTCTACTTTCCCTACTAACAACATCTTCTATTTAGAAGAAATGAAAAATGCTGGAAACAAGACTTTCCAAAACATTTTAGCTAATGAAGATGTGATAATGAACAATGCTTTTTGCTCAGAAGTATGAGAAAGACAACAAACAATTGATTATTCTAATCAATGACAAGAAAGACTATATCTTGGTTTAAGCCTACAAGCTTTAATCATCTCTGAGATCAAAGCTAAACAACTATTGGCATTAAGCCAATACTGTGAAAAAGAAAATATCAAAATCGCCATTTTGAAGAAAGCTTACAGCCCAAAAATTCAAAAAGCTTTAAAGAACAATAAAATATTTATTGTTGATGAATTAGACCAGTTAAACCACGTTTTTGCTATTAAAAATTAAGATTTATATATATGTAATATATATAGATTTTTATATTGCATTAAAAATAACGACTATATATATAATCTATAAATATTATGGCAAAGAATTTAGTAATTATCGAATCACCAAACAAAGAAAAGACCATTGGAAAATACCTTGGCAAGGATTTTAATATCCTTGCTACTATTGGTCATATCCGTGATATTCCAAGTTCTGGATCAAAGGCTTTTGACCCTAAAACTTATGAACCAAATTGAAAGATTTCTTATAACTCTAAAACTAAAACTTCTAAAAAAGAAGTTATAGACAAAATTAAAGCAATGGCTGAAAAAGCAGATAAAGTCTACTTAGCAACCGACCCTGACCGTGAAGGTGAAGCTATTGCTTGACACGTTTATGAAGTATTGCCGAAGGCAAGTCAAAAGAAATGTGTAAGAATTACATTCAATGAAATTACTAAAGATGCCATTGAAGAAGCTATTAAACATGAAAGACAAATTGATTTGAACTGAGTTCATTCACAATTTGCTCGAAGAGTTCTAGACCGTATTGTTGGTTATGACCTATCTAGATTTGTTAGAGACAAATTCAACGGTAGTTCAGCTGGACGTGTGCAATCCGTTGCGCTAAAGTTTATTTATGAACGTGAACAAGAAATAAATAGATTTAAACCTGTGACTACATACACACTAGACACAGAACTAAAAAACGGTGAAAAGATTTTCCTTCGTCGTGTTGGTTCAAAAACTAGAGATGAAGAAAAAGAAGATACTTCTATTCTAGAATTTAAAACTGAGAAAGAAGTATTAGACATTAAGTCTAAACTTGGAAAAGAATTTGAAGTATATTTTCCTAAGGGAAAAGAAGATGTTAAGATAATGAGACGTAATCCTCAAGACCCTTTCAAGACATCTACTTTGCAACAAGTAGCAAGTAACCTATTTGGTTGGTCAGTAAGCAAGATTACTAAAGTAATCCAAGACTTATATGAAGGTGTTAAGATTGATGGCGAACAAACAGCCCTAATCACTTACCCAAGAACTGATAGTACTAGAATGTCTGATACATTCAAGATTGCTGCAAGAAAATACATCAAGTCAACATATGGTGAAGAATATGTTAACCCAGGTGAAAGAGCTGTTAAAACAGCTGGCAAAGACAATGTGCAAGATGCGCATGAATGTATTAGAGTTATTAATCCATTCACATTCCCAAGCAGTCTAAAAAATAAGATTCATGCAGACTACCAAAAGATGTACGATCTTATTTGAAGAAGATCAATTGCAAGCTTAATGACACCTTGCCGTTACATTCATAAAACTATTCGTTTTAGAAATGGTGAATGCAAGTTCTTTACATACTCAAACGTAATGGAATTTGAGGGTTACAAAAAAGTATATTTTGACACAGCACAAGTAGGTGCAGGTACAGAAAAAATTTATAAGAACGGACAAAAGTTAGAAGCTAAGTCTGTACAAGCAGTTAAGCACGTATCTGAACCACCAGCAAGATATAACCAAGCAAGCTTAGTAAAAGCTCTTGATGATGCAGGTGTGGGTAGACCTTCAACATATCGTATGATGGTTGATGTTAACCCTGAAAGAGGATATTGTGAAGTAAAGAATAGAGCATTCTTTATGACTCAAATTGGTAACTCTGTTATTGAAGGATTAATTGAACACTTTGACGATGTAATCGACAAAAACTTCACTAAGGAAATGGAAGAAAGACTTGATGCTATCGCTGATAAGAAAGAACCATGAAATAAATGATTATTATCATTTGTTCCTAAGTTTGAAAAGAAAGTAGCAGCTAAGACTAAATCTATTAAAGCTCAATCACTTGAAGTAGGAAGAAAATGTCCTAAATGTGGTAAACCACTTGTTTACAGATTTAGTAAGATTACTAAGAAACAATTCATTGGATGCAGCGATTATCCAAACTGCAAATATGCGGAATTCCCAGGAACTAAGGAATTAGATGTTAAATGTCCAGTTTGTGGTCACAACCTTGTTCAAAGAACAAGCAAACGTGGTAAACCATTCATTGGTTGTAGCAACTATCCAAAATGCCAATTCATTGCTAATAACTTAGAAGAAGTTAAGAATTGAAAACCAGGTCAAAAACCTGTATTAAAAAACAAACCTAACTTCAAAAAGAAAGGCAAATAATGATTATTGATTTAAAGAATCAAGATATCAACTTATTGTTTGCTCAAAATGATAAGATAATCGTTGATATCTTTGCTACATGATGTGGCCCTTGCAAGATGCTTGCTACGCAATTACAAGAGTTTGCAAAGACCCACAAAGACTGAACAATTATTAAGGTTGATTCAGATCAACACCAACAATTTGCTAGTCAATATAATGTACAAGCTGTGCCAACAATGTTAATTGTTATCAAAGGCAAAGTTGTAGAAACAATTGTAGGTTTTAAACCCCTAGTGGAATTAGAAAGAATAACTGACAAATATTAGTATAATATTTAAGATAGGAAAAGAGACTATGGCGATAAAAAGAAGTATTAGATTAGAATGTTCAGTATGTCATCAAATTAACTACTTAACATTTAAAAATGCAAAGAACAATCCTGACAAATTAGAACTTAAAAAATATTGTCCTTATTGCAAGAAAGTAACTTTGCATAAAGAAACTAAGAAAAAATAAGATTTATATATATAATATATAAGTTATTAAAAAGAGCCTTCGGGCTTTTTTTCTTAACCAAAGACTATTTATGAGAAAAAAAGTTATATTAGTTTGCGACGAATGTTTAAGCCGTAATTATCACATTACGAAGAATACGTTATCAACTGAACGTATCGTTTTAAACAAATACTGTCCAAAGTGTAAGAAAGTCACTAAACATAAGGAAACAAGATAATGACTGATATTAATACTAATAATAGTACTGTTACTAATAAAGATAGTAAAAGTAAAGAAGAAATAAAATTAGAACAAAGAAATAAGAAATACGAACTTAAGTTAGAAGCTAACCGCCAAAAAGAGATTAAGAAGTTAGAATCTAAAAAGGCTAAGTTATCTATTAAGTTAAATAAAGTTCTAAACCCAAAGAGAAAATCTAGAATTCAAGACAAAATGGACAAAGTTGATAAGAAGATCAAAGATCTACAAGATCCTTCTAAAGCAATTGTTAAACGTCCATTTGGTCTTGTAATGAGAACTTGATCAAAAGGTTTAGGAAAAGAATCAGGTAGAATTACCTGACACGATAAACAAGGAATGTTAAAAGACTTTGTCACAATCATCCTTGTCTGTGTTTTCTTAGGTCTAATTTTCTTTGCTATTGATATGATTATCGTTTCTATACGTTAGGAGTAAATATGGAATTAAATAGAATGCAATGATACGTAATCACTGCAGTAGGTGGACAAGAAGAATCTATTGCTCAAGCATTACGTGAAAAAATGAACAACTTTGGCTATGCCAACTTTGTTAAGACATCTGAAAATGATGCTTCTGCACCATTAGCTAATGGTGAAAAACCAAAGGTTAAAGAAATTCGTGTCTTTATGAAAAGACAAGAATCTGAACAAATCTTTAACAAGAATAGTGCAGAACTACCTAAAACATTAAAGAACACTAAAACAACAAAGTGAGAAACTCTACCAGATGGTAGATATAAAAGAACTAAATCTAAAAAAGTAAACAGATTTGGTAACTACATCTTTGTATGTTGTGATCTAGATGATGATATCTGATATAACATCAGAAACACCGTAGGTGTTATGGGTTTTGTTGGATCAACAGGTAAAGCTGCTAAGCCAATTCCATGTTCTACTGATGAATACGAAAGATTAATCAATGATGCAGCTGCAGCTGAATATGCTGCTAGAATTGCTGCAGGCGTTAATCCAGTCAAAGTCGAAGCTGCTAAAGCAGAACAACCTAAGCCAGCGCCAAAACCAGTTCTTGCTGAAGCGCCATTCAAAGTTGGCCAAACAGTTGAACTATCAAATGGTTCATTTGCTGGTGAAAAAGGAACTGTTACAGCTATCAACCTAGAAAAACAAACTGCTAAGGTTGAAGTTGAGTTCTTTGGCAGAGTTACTTCATTAGAAGTAGCTTTTAGTGATGCAAAACTTGCTAAGTAACTTTCATAAATACATATAATATCAAACGAGGTAAAATAATGCCAAAACAAGTTGAAGAAAAAACTACTGAAAAAGCTGAAGTTGCTGCTAAAGCAGAAACTCCAGTTGAAAAGAAACCTGCTGCTAAGAAAACAGCAAGAAAACCTAGAGCTAAAAAAGATGCTGCAAAGAAACCTTTAGTTAAAGAAGGTGCTTCTGCAAAGGAAACTATTGAAGCTAAGGTTAACATGTTCTTTGAATCAAACAAAAACAACAAGGATCTTAAAAAGATCATCTCTGTTGCTAAGTTAATGGAAGCTGGTGCACATGTTGGCTTAGCTGCTAACCTATGAAACCCTAAAATGGCTCCATTCATTTACAGATCAAAGAATTCAAGAAACTTAATCATTGATATGTTAAAGATTATTGTATTCTCTAACAGAGCTTACAATTTCTTACATGATATTGCAAAACAAGATGGAAAGATCTTATTTGTAGGAACACACAATGATTCTGTAAAGAAATACATTCAAGAAGAAGCTGCTAGAGCTGAATCATTCTATATCAACCAACGTTGATTAGGTGGAACTCTAACAAACTTCAAAACTGTTAATAATTCTATTAACAAACTTAATAGATTATCATCATTACTAGAATCTGAAAATGTTGGACGTTACACTAAGAAACAACAACTAGATATGCAAAGACAAGTTGTTAAACTTGAAAAGTTTATTGGTGGAATCAAGAACATGAAAGGATTACCACAAGTTGTTGTAGTAACTGATCCAGTTGCTGAACACAATGCTGTTAAAGAAGCAAGAGACCTACATATTCCTGTAGTAGCTTTAGCTAACACTAATGCTAACCCAGATTTAATTGATTTCATTATTCCTTGCAACACTCACTCAATTAAGACACAATGATTAATGCTAGGAGTCTTAGCTGATGCTATTGCATCTGCTCATGGTAAGCCTACTAAGATCGTAGGTAAAGCTGATGGAGAAATTATTCTTCCTGAAGTAATCAGAGTTGCTAGAAAAGTAGTTAATGTACATGGTAGACAACCAGATACATTTGTAAAATCTGAACCTAAAAAAGAAGAAACTAAGTAAGTTTAACTTTAAATAAATAGCACCTAGTAGGTGCTATTTATTTTTTTATAAATTTCTAATCAAGGATCAACATTTTCAATCTCTTTTAGAGACTTAAGTTCTGGAACTGAGTCTATATTGCTTATCTTTATATTCTTAGAATGGAATTGCTTTAGCAAGTGTAAATAAACCTTTTCACTTTGAATGTTCAACTTGTAATTATGGATTATTAGGTGCACGTGTTTATTCTTAAGTTCATGCGTTAAAAAGAAATTAAGTATATGTTTATTAATATCTTTTTCTAAATCAGCAAAGATAACAATCTCATCAGATAAAGAATAGAATGGAGAGTTGAATTTGTATTGCTGACTATTTGGGTTAATTAGCAAAACATTGCTGATGGCCTGTAGGGTCTTGGCCAAATTTAGTAATTTATTTTGCTCTGGAGACACTTGAGTGCAAATTTGGTATGAAGTATTGGAAAACAAACGAGTTGTTAAAATTTCGCTTTCTTTTTGTCACTTGTCTCTTTCTGGTAATAATTTGTCTTGTTCATAATGATTAAGATCAAGTACTGTTAAGTTATTAACTTTCTTTTCTATGATGGATGCAAATAATAATGTTTCTATATTTTGTTTATGAAAACTATTAATGTCAACTATTGCAATTGTTTTATTTGCCATAGTCAAATCCTTTTAATATTTGTTTATAGTCTCTTGGATATTTTGGATTGGTCTTGCCAAACTTCTTAGCAATGATTGTATAGAAATCTATACCATCATCCTTTATATAGTCAACCACTAATAATTTAGCTGATAGTTGTTTTAGTTCTTGGTTCAAGTCTTTGACTTCAGCTAAATAGTTTTTACCTTTTGGAATTACAACCAAACCATCAGACTTAGCAAATGGTGTAACTAGTTCTAGAATTGTCTCAATAGGAGCGACTGCTTTGGCAGTAACTAAATCAAATTGTCTTTTAGTTGATGTTTGTTCAATTCTTTGACAAATAACTTCAACATTAACTAAATGCAATTGCTTTGCAAGTTGAGTCATAAATTCACATTTCTTATGACTTGCTTCAATGATTGTTAACTTTATGTTAGGGAAGAATAACTTAATCACAAAACCTGGAATACCTGAGCCTGATCCAACATCTAATACTGTTTTAACAGTATCAAAGTCAACCATACGGTAAACCATCATTGATTGTCAAAAATATTTAGATCAGATGACATCATCTTTATCTAATCTAGTTAAATTCATTTTGGCATTTTGTTCTTGTAAAAATGTTTTATAAACATCTAGCTGACTAGATAATTTATTTTTGTCAAGATTGGTGATACCAAATTCTTTAATAACATTTTCAATGAATTGTGTTTTAGTCATGTTTCTTGCTTTTACTTGTTATATAGTTTTTTATGATTGCTATATCAACTAAATTAATTCCTGAGATTCTGCTTGCCTGTTCTAGATCTGCTGGCATAATCTTATTTAATTTATCTATAGCTTCCAAAGTTAGATTTGGAACTTCTTTATAGTTCTTAATAGAGCTTAAATTGCACTTTGCTAAGTTAGAAAGCTTCTTAATGTTCTTTAGTTGGTTAGCAATATAACCTTCAAACTTGATATTAATATCAATCTTCTTGCAAATATCAGGATTGATATTTTTAACTTTGCAAGTTAGTAATACATCAAGTGATTTAACTTCTGGTCTTTTGATAAGTTGATACAAAGTATAACTTCCACAGTTATATTGTTTTAATAGTTTCTTAAATTGATGAACTTTGTGTTCTTTCAAATATTTAATTTGACGATTAAAGATTTGTAAGTTCTTTTTGTAAGCTTGATAAACTTCTTTCTTGACAAGCCCAACTTTCTTTCCATATTCTATTAAACGTTCTTGAGCATTATCGTTTCTTAAATACAATCTATGTTCTGCTCTTGAAGTTAATAACCTATAAGGTTCAGTTATACCTTTAGTCATAATGTCATCAGTTAACACACCAAGGTATGCTTCCGAACGTTTAAGAATTAATGGTTCTTTCTTTTTAATATTTAAAACTGCATTGATTCCAGCAAGTAATCCTTGTCCTGCTGCTTCTTCATAACCACTAGTTCCATTTATTTGACCAGCACAAAATAAGTTTTTAATATTCTTTAACTCATAGTTAAGTTTTAATTGTGTTGGATCAATTGCATCATATTCAATGGCATAAGCATATTTTAAAAATATGGCCTTTTCAAGTCCTGCCACAGAGTGAATAATCTTTTCTTGAGTTTCACGATCAAAGCTAGTAGATAATCCTTGTAAATACATTGAGTCTCAGCTTGCTGATTCTGGTTCAACAAAGACTTGATGTCTTTCTTTATCAGCAAATCTCATTACTTTGTCTTCTATACTAGGACAATATCTTGGTCCTATTGAATGAATCCTTCCAGAATACATTGCTGACTTAGAGATGTTATCTCTAATGATCTTATGTGTCTTTTGGTTTGTATAAGTTAAATGACAATTAGTTTGCATATCAAATGGCAAGAATGTGGGTTTAAAGTGTTCAAAAGATAATAAGTCATTTGTTCCTGGTTCAACTTGCATCTTATTAAAATCAATACTTGATTTTAAAATACGTGGAGGTGTACCAGTTTTTAATCTAATTAGTTTAATGCCATTAGCTACCATACTATCTGAAAGATAGTTTGCGCCTTGTTGACCGCTTGGACCTTCATGATGTTGTTCTTGTCCACGATGACAAATTGGTTTTAAATATGTTCCTGTTGTTAAAACCATTGTTTTACATTTGTATGTAGCTTTGCTACATTTAACACCTTTAAGTGTTTTATCTTTAACAATTAGTTCTCTAGCTTCGTCAATGATTAGAGTTAAATTCTTTTGTGCTTTTATAGCGCTAACCCAAAAGTCATGATATTTAACTTTATCAATTTGAGCACGAAGTGCTCATACACCTGCACCTTTAGCAGCATTTAAAAGTTTCATTTGTAATTGTGCTTTATCAGCAGCTATAGCTTGCATACCACCCAAAGCATCAATCTCTCTAGTAACTACTCCTTTAGCTGGCCCACCCACAGATGGATTACATGGAGTATCACCAATATGTTCTTCGTTTAATGTAATTAAAGCAGTCTTCTTACCTAAATTAGAAGCTGCAAATGCAGCTTCTAGTCCAGCATGACCTGCTCCTATAACTATCACATCAAATGATTTTTCCATAGTGCTTTATATTATAAAAATAAAAATAGCATTTATGCTATTTTTAATATGGCTGGAACAGTAGGATTCGAACCTACACATGCAAGGGTCAGAACCTTGTGCCTTTCCGTTTGGCTATGTTCCAATACCATAAATTATATGTCTAAATAAAAAAGAGGATTAATCCTCTTTTTTAAAAATGAAAGTGTGACCAGCTGATCCTGAGTTAGCTGCATGGCTGACTACTTCTCAGCCTTTGCTAGTTCATTCATCAACTGTTTTTTGCAAATCCTTAATTCAAGGTCTACTTTTAACAACTTTGTATTTCATATTATTTTCCTTTCTTTGCAGCAAAGATAGCTTTAGCTAAATCCATATATTGATCTGCTTTAGCTATTGCTATGCCACGTTCAATGTCACCGAAAAGTAGCAATGCATCACCAATTTGTAAATTGAAGACTTCTCTTGCTTCTTTAGGTATTACAATTTGGCCTTTGGGCCCAATCTTTGCAGTTCAGATTCATCTTGTCTGTTTTTTCATATTTCTTACTTTTCCTACTTTTCTTACTTATTATATATTAAAAAATAAAAAATAGCACAATTGAGTGCTATTTTCCTTTGCCTAACATAACCCATGTTCTGTCTTGGTCAATCATTTATCTATAAAGCAATTTGGTGCCTTATGGGCATAGTCTTGATGCTTTATCCTCTAGATTATTCAATTCTAATCTAAAGATTCCCTTACCAAAATTTAGGTTTCTTGCTTGTGGGGTTTACCGCGTTTCATCTAAATGTTTCCATCTAGCTCGTCTCTGTGGTACTATTAAAGCGTTCTCATAGTCTTACGACCTTAGATAGTTCTTTCCGTCACTAGGGTGCTGTGACTTATTTATTAATCACACACAATCACTACAAGGTTAACACCTTGTGCAAGCATGGAGTTTCCTCTATTGTTGCCAACAGCGATTGACTGTTAGGCTATAGGATTATACACTAAAACAATCTAATTTGATCATCGGCTTCTAAAGAATCAAGGACACCAAGATCTTTTAGCTTGCCAATCAAAGTTGTTGACAACTTTGTTCTGTTTTGTAAATCCAAAATTGAACTGAATGGTTTTTGCTTTCTAGCTTCAACAATTGATAAAGCAGCTTCTATTCCCAAACCATCTAGACTTGTAAATGGAGGAAGGATACTATTGCCTTGGGCAATAAACTCAGTTGCTGATGATTTATTGATATCAATGTTTAACATCTTGATACCACGAGCAAACATTTCAAGTGCAACTTCGAAAATTGAAATTAATTCGATTTGTTTATTAGATAATTTAGCTTCGCTAGTTTTAGCTTTTTCTCTAGATTTATAATCAGCAAATACTCTTGCTACTTCTTCTGGGCCTTTAATTATTGTTTCTATATCAAAAGCAGCAGCAGATCTGATTGAGAATCAGACAGCATAGAATTGTGTTGGATAATAAACTTTATATCATGCTGTTCTAATAGCATCAAGAACATATGCAGTAGCATGAGCTTTAGGGAATAGATATTGAATCTTCTTACATGAGTCAATGTATCATTCTGGTACTTTGACATCAATCATTTCTTTTTCATATTCCAAAGGAATGCCTTTACCTTTTCTAATCTTTTCTACAGCTTTGAAGGCATGATCATAGCTCATTCCACAGTCAACTAAGTATTGAAAGATGTTTTCACGACAGGCTGCAACTTGTCCTAGTTGCGCACCATTATCAACTAAATCTTCAGCATTGCCTCTTCATACACCAGTTCCATGACTTAATCCTGATATTCTAATTAAGTCTCCAACACTTGTTGGTTTAGTTTTAGCAACTATTCCTCTTGTTAAGTTAGTTCCAAATTCAGGTAAAGCAATTGTTGCTATTTTATTTTGATCATAGTTTTTGTCAACAATGCCAATTGATTTGCTGTTAGCAAATAATTGTAAAACTTTGTCATCGTGGTTAGGAATTGTTCTAGGGTCAACTTTTGTTAAATCACCAAGATGTTTTAAAATAGTAGGTTCATCATGGCCTAGAATATCAAACTTTAATAAATTATTTTCAATTGAATGATATTCAAAGTGTGTTGTTAATCAACCTTTTGTTTTATCATTAGATGGATAGTTACATGGAGTAAATTCTGTAATCTCATGTCCCTTAGGAACAACCACAATACCACCAGGGTGTTGCCCTGTTGTTCTCTTGACACCTTCACACTTGCTAGCTAAAGCTAATACTAAAGCATTAGATGGTTGGAAGTTTGGATCAATTTGTTCATAATATGATTTGACATAACCAATAGCTGTTTTATTAGCTACTGTTCCAATTGTTCCTGCTCTAAATGCATTATTAGATCCAAACATGTCACGAATAAATTCGTGAGCTTTAGCTTGATATTCACCAGAGAAGTTTAAGTCTATATCTGGAAGCTTGTCTGCTTTTGTTCCTAAGAATGATTCAAATGGGATATTGTGACCGTCTCTAATTAATTCTGCTCCACATTTAGGACATTTCTTTGGTGGCAAATCAAAACCATCAATATTTCTATCTTGTGATCATTCAAAGTGTTTACACTTTGGACATACATAATGAGGTGGCAATGGGTTAACTTCTGAAACATTAGATAAGAAAGCAACAAGCGATGAACCAACTGAACCTCTTGAACCAACTAAATAACCATCCTTATTTGATTTTTCAATTAGCAAGTGACTAATTCAATAAATAACTTCATATCCTTTAGAAAGGATACCAGTTAATTCAACATTAATTCTGTCTTCTATTTCTTTATCTAATGGATCACCATAAATCCTTTTAGCTGTAGACCAAACTAATTCTTTAAGCTTAGGTCCAGCTTCAGGCATTTCTGGTTTACATAATGCATCTTCACTATCGTTAATTGGAATAACAAGATTAACATCATGAGCAAATTGTTGTGTATTGTCTATGACAATCTCTTTTGCAGTTTTCTTATCAACAAATGCAAAAGCATCTAACATTTCATCAGTTGTTAAACAGTGTAGATCTGGAACAAATGTAGATCCATCATGACGATATAAATTGTTTCTCTTTCCACCTAATTGTTTTGTGTAAACATAGATTTCATGAATTTGTCTTTCATAAGGCATTAAGTAGTATGCATCTGATACAGCACATACTTTTTTGTTTAGTTTGTTTGCTGTCTCAATAATCTTGCCTAATGCATTCTTTGTATCTTCAGTACTAATCTTATCTTGCTTAGCAAGATGTTCAATGTTTTTAGCTGGAGCAACAAAGACATAATCATATTTGCTAATCTTTTCTTCTAAGCTTTTTTGAGTTTCACTAATTGCAGCTTCTCAAACATCACCATCGTATGGATGAGGACAAATAATTAAATTCTTACGATATGGATCAAAGTTATCAAAATGTAATTTTGGTTGACCATTAGTTAATTGTATTGTTTCTTCATCGTCATCTTTTTGATAAAGTTGTTTAGTTAAAGCTAAACTTAACAATTTAAATAAGTCTTGCAAACCGTTTTGGTTCTTAACATAAACATCTACAAAGTAACCTCTTCTACTTGCACGTAGTGCAGCTGTTTGTAATTTATCATTAATATCTTTGATGTTTTCAATGTGGTCTTGTGTTGTTAAACGTTTAATAAAGTATTTTCATACTTCTAGCAAGTATTCGCTATCCTTGTCAGCACGGTGTGCTTCAAGTGGATTGTATTCTACTCTTAGTTTACTAACAAGCGTTCCTAATGTATGCTTTGAATACTTTTTATTGATAGCATGTGAAATCTCAAGTGTATCAATTAAACAGTTTGTAATTGGTTCAACTTTATATCTTTCACATAGTTTGTTTAAGAAGTTTAAGTCAAATCTAATACCATTGTGAGCAATTAAAACATCATTACCAATTCATTGTTTTATTTTTAATAAAGCTTCTTTTTGACCTATAGCATTGTCAACCATTTCTTGAGTAATGTGGCTCATGTTGATAGCAACATTAGTTAATGGTTTAGTTGGTTTAACAAAGAAGTCTATTCTATCAACTATTTCACCATTTTTAAATTTGATAGCACCAAATTCAATCAAGTCTTCATATTGAGGATACAAACCCGTTGTTTCTATATCAAATACTGTGTAATCAGCTTGAATTAATGATTTATCAATTGGATTGACAACAATAGGAATAAATCTATCAATTACTTCAAATTCACATCCATAGATAGGTTTAATATCAGGATAGTTTTTACTTGTAGTAAAAATTAAAGGAATAGATTGAACATTGTTTCTTTCCAAAACAGCTATTGATTCATAACCACATTCTTGAGCATGAGCAAAGATATCTTCTGAAGAATCAATTCCTTCATAAGCTGTCATATTAGAGTGTAATAAAAGTTCCACTCTCTTATTCTTAGCTCTATCTTTATGAATTAGATGTTCAGGTCTAGTGCTATGACACATCTTATTAATTCTACCTGCTGGTTCATAACCAGTAAATTGATTAGATTCAACTAAACAGTTAATGCTTACTCATTGACCTTTTTTAAATTTATCCAAGAATTCAACAGGCATGCTTGGTAATTTATTATGATATGTTGATTTATGTGGCCCTAAGAAAGCAGAATAAGAACATTTAAATGCTCCACCAGCATAATCATAAATGATAAAGTGGTAAACACTTATCATTGCATGTTTCTTTGGTGTTTTTTTGTCAACACTAATTATTTCGCCAGAAACATTTATACGTGAACCAACTAAATCACTATTGATTTCTGATAAACGTGTAAAATCACCTGATACTTTATATCTACGATCATAAACTTCAGTAGGACTAGCCATCTTTTGGCTTTCTTCTACTAACTTAGCAATGTCTTGTTTACGACGATTATCTTCTTCAAGCATTCTTGCTTGCTTTTCTTCATTTAACAAGAATGTGATATCTTTAATAGCAAAATGTGCAGTGTTGTTTAAAAATAACTTTAGTTCCTGATAAATCTTTTTTAATTCATTTAATTCAACATCAGTAACATATTTGACAGTAATGATGTCATTATCTACTGAATAATTCTTTGCATTTAATAGTTCTTGCAAAGCAAAGGAATTAGGATAATTCTTTTTAACTCATGATTCAATGTATTCATTTAAAGCTGAATAATCAGCAGATGATCCTTTACTCTTGATAACTATTTTTAATCTATCACTAGGAAAATTAACTAATTTATTGTAAATTTTAGTTGGTAACACTTTGCTAGCTGTCAAATAAAGAACTACCTGGCTTTGAGAGTCAGATGGCATTGCAATACGAAAATCACAGTATGGTAAAATTAAATCAATTTCGTCAGATGTTAAAATATTTACTTGTAAGAAAAAACTCTTAGCAAAATCTTTAGGAACTTTTTTCATTGTAAAAAGATTATATAAAAATAAATACTTAAAAGTATTTATTTTCAATATTTGATAGATAGCAACCTTACAGTTTTATCAAAATCATATATATCTTGGACTGTTTTAATGGTACGTTTTTTGACTTTTTTTATTGTGTTTTCAATGTAATCAACTATTTGGTCAAACCTTAGCATGCCAGCTTCAAATAGTTTTATTGCTACTTCGTCAGCTGCATTAATGATAATGGCTAATGAATTAGTTTTATCTTCCATAATGTCATAAGCTCAACTAATTGGTTTAACATTATTTAATTTTGTTAAGACTTGTGTCTTAGCTTCAGCTAATAATGGCTTAGGTAACTTATAGTTAAAATCTGAAATTGCTCATCCAATTGGTCCTGTCATTACAGGTTTAGATTGAGAATAAAGGAATGAACCATTGTTAAGCATAATAGCAGAATGAATAATGGATGTTGGATCGTGTAAAACACTTACTTTTTTAGTATTGAAATACCAATATGCTTCAACAACTTCAAAACATTTATTTATAAGTGTATTTGAATCAATGGTAATTTTATTACCCATAACCCAATTCTTATGATTAATAGCTTGTTCATAAGTTACTGCAGCTTTTGTTTTTTTAGAAGCATGCAAGTATTTTCCACCAGAACCTGTAATATATATTTGGTTTACAGAGTTTTTATCTTGTAATAATAATTGATAAAACAAATTTGTATGTTCTGAATCAATTGGTAATACTTTGATATGATGTTTCTTTGCATAAGCAAAAATATATCATCCAGCTGTAACAACAGATTCTTTATTAGCAATAGCAATATCAATCTTGTTATGCAAAGATGCCAATGTTGCTTCTAAGCCTGCAAAGCCAATAATGGCATTCACTACTAAATCAGGTTTTGATTTTTTCATTAAATCATCAAAACTTTTGCAATTTCCATGCTCATTATTTCCTGAGCAATAAACATATTTAATCTTGTTTTCCTTGATTAGTTTTTGAGCAAGACTATCATTATTATGATAACTACAGCCAACAATTCTGTAGCCTAGCTTTTTAGCTATAGCTACAGTTTGTGTTCCGATTGAACCTGTAATTCCTACAATGACTATATTTGTCCTGTTCATAAGAAAACTAATCCATCTGTCATACCATTATGAAGTGACATGATTAATTGCATAATCACAGTTATCAAGAAATAGAAAGTAAAGACAAGGATTGGTGCATCTAATCTATCAAGAATACCGCCATGTCCTGGAAGCAGATTACTAAAATCTTTAATATTAAACCTACGTTTAATAAAACTAAAGAATAGGTCACCAAAGATACTTACAACCATTATGACAATGATCGAAGGAATATAAATTGCTCAGAAATAAGGTTGAAGATTACACCAATCCTTAGGTGGGCACATTTGGCATCCTAAGAAACTGTATAAACTGTGTGCTTTAGCTTCTGCACCGTTTATTCCATAGAATAAGCCAATAATACCACACATGATAGCTAAAGTCACACCAACACCAAAACCAATTCCTTCTCATGTCTTCTTAGGACTAATTTTTGGTGCCATCTTGTGTTTGCCAAATAATGAACCACCAATATAAGCAAACACATCACACAACACACTAGATGCCATCAAGAACATAAATGTTGTTCATGAATGAATAACAGTAGTATAGATAAATCCAACAAAGAATGTATTTAAAATAAAGATTAATAATGGGAACCAAATTCTTGTTCTTTTACCGACATAGACAATATGTCTAGTCATAATTATTCATACAAGTGTTGATAATAATGTAAAGAATACGATACCTGCTAAACTAATAATTAAGAAGAATGTGAAGCTATCAATGGTTGTTTCATGAATAGGTGTGATATTGTATTTAAAATACTCTGCTCTTGTTCCAAGCAAGAAGATAGATACACCCATGGTTAATGCAAACAAAACACAAGATGTATATATAAATATAGACTTGTGCCCTGGAAAACATAAATTAGCAATTTCTTTAGCTACAAAGACAATGATTGGTATCATCATTGCTACATTAAAGAAGTTCAAAATAAATTGAACATCTTTATTGCCTTTTACTGGGCTAAACCAATTACCATCAGAAAAAAACAACAATAGCAAATAAACCACATAAAAGATAACAACGAATATTGCTGATCTTGTTCTGGTAAAGAAGGTTTGCCTTCTTTGTTGAATTTGCTTTGTTGTTTTTTTCATACTATAAAGACATTAAGTCTTTTTCTTTATTAGCAAATATGTCTTCTAATTTCTTATTTGCTACTTTTGTTGTCTTATTTAATTGATCTTCAAAGTATCTAATGTCATCATCTGATACATCAGGTGCTTTTTTATATTTTGCTTGAACTTCTTGTCTTACAGCACGAAGTTTTTGCATAGCTTGGTTGTAATATTCTTTTGCCTTCTTAACAGCGTCTCTTCTTGTTTCCTCTGTTAATGGAGCAAAGATTATTCTGATACAATCAGGGTTAACTTGAGGGTTAACTTTATATTCAGATTCAGCTAATGCTTTTGCGATATCTTTTACTAAACTTCTATCATAAGGTTTAATTAAAAGTTGACGGGCATCAACTGCTTGAACATTGGCAAGTTGCATTAATGGTGTCATTTCACCATAAGCAGGAACTTTCAATTGGTTAAACATGTTTGGGTTAACTCTTCCAGAGTTAATCTTTTGAAATTCATTTTGTAAATATGTAAAAACAGTTTGAGCCTTTTGGTTAAATTCTGCTTCTAATGTTTTTCATTCAATCATAGCAATCTCCTATTTGTGGATGTGAGTGAATTTAGTTTTCTTTTTGAATACTTTTAAAATATTGTCTTTTGCAAGAACATCAAAGACAAAAATGTCAATGTTGTTTTCTAGGCATAGAGTAAGTGCTGACAAGTCCATAACACCTAGTTCTTGACTAATAGCTTCATGGAATGTTAATGACTTATAAAACTTAGCATTTTTATTTTTGTTTGGATCTGATGAGTAAACTCCATCAACTCCATCTTTGCCCATAAGGATAACTTCAGCGTGCATATCAATTGCTCTAATAGCACAAGCTGTATCTGTTGTGAAGAATGGGTGTCCTGTGCCACCAACAAAGATAATGATTTTGCCTTTGGCAATATCATCATTAATTTTATCAATAGCAATCTTGTGACTAATTCTGTCTACTTCAAGAGCAGAATAGATTTCAGCCTTAACACCTAGTTTGTGTAGTGTTTCTTTGAATGCTAATCCATTCATAACTGTTGATAGCATTCCCATATAGTCTGCATTGGCTCTTCTAAAGGCTTTGTCTTTAGTCATGTTGCCTCTTCAGATATTGCCACCACCTAAAACTAAACCTACAGCAGCAGTTTTGTTTAGCGTTGCTAATTGTTTACACAAGAAAACAAGTTTCTTGTTGTCATAAATATCACCATTGCAACCTTTAATAGCTGCACCTGATATTTTAACTAGAACTCTTTTTTTCATTGTTCTATTTTCCCATTTGTTCTGCTACTTCTTTAGCAAAATCAGATTCTTTCTTTTCAATTCCTTCGCCAACTTCATATCTAGCAAAGCTTAAAATCTTAATACCTTTAGATGCTAGAAGTTTACCTACGGTAATTGTAGGTTCAAAGTCGAAGTCTTGGTTGCATAAACAAACTTCAGCAAGTCTCTTTTGTAATCTACCTTCAATAATCTTCTTTAAGAATTGAGCAGGTTTGTTTCCATTTTGACTTGTTTTTTCAATAATTGTTCTTTCATTTGAAACTCAGTTTTCATCTACTTGGTTAGAGTTAATGAATTTAGGGTTTCTTGCAACAATGTGCATGCAGATTTGTTTCTTAAGTTCTGGTTCAACTGGTTTGTCAAATAGACAAATTGCACCATACTTTTTGTTAGCATGTTGGTACATTCCAACATCTTGACCTTCTTTTTTCAAAATTCTTCCAAATCTTCTTACATTGATCTTTTCACCAATTTTTCCTGTTAGACCTTCACAAGCAGATAGAACAAGTTCACCATCAGCAAGTTTAAGTTGTCTTACAACTTCTACATCTGTACATTCTGATTCAGAAACTACTTTCATAATTGAATCACAAAGTTTTAAGAAATGTTCATTCTTAGCAGCAAAGTCTGTTTGAGTGTTAATTTCAATAATGTAAGCACTCTTATCATTTATTCCTGTAAGGATAACACCTTCAGCGGCAATTGCTCCAGCCTTCTTAGCAGCTTTAGCAAGCCCTTTTTCTCTTAGATATTTAACAGCAGCTTCAAGATTGTCTTTGCATTGAATCAATGCATTTTTGCAATCAACAAAACCGGCTTGCGTCATATCTCTTAATTGTTTAATTAATTTAGCGTCAGCCATTGTTTACCTCTATTTTTTTATATTGTAATTATTATATAATTAAAATAGTAAATAATGAATAAGAATAAGATCATCATTTTCTCTATAATTGCTGCCTTATTGCTGGCAGGTATTGTTGGGACAATTTGTCTCTTTATTTTTGTTCATATTATTTGACCGCTTGTAATAGTTGGAATTATTATTTTCGTACTTGAAATTGGTTTTGCACTACGGATTGTTATTTCACCAAGAAGTAGTTATGCCAAAGCTAGCTGGATGATTGTGATTTTAGTCTTCCCAGTTGTGGGATTACTTGTCTTTATCATCTTTGGTGTTTACCCATTAAGAAAAAGGCAAAGAGAAACTTATTTAAAGCAACAAGAATCTATCATTGACTTTGAAGACTTTAGCTTTAGTGATGTGGCTAAGTTTAACCAAGAATATAATTGGTTATTCAATTATGGTCTTAAGCACCAACACAAACCTATCTACAAAAACAACACGATCAAGATCATTCATGACAACACACAATTATTTGAAGAATCTATTAAATTAGTTAGATCAGCAAAACAATACATAAATGTTCAAAGTTTTATCTTTAGTTATGAAGGTTTTTGATCTAAGATTTTTTTAACTGAATTAATCAAGAAAGCTAACGAAGGTGTTAAGGTTAGATTAATATATGACTGACTAGGCTCTCACAAAAGAGTGCACAACAAAATCTTTAATGAATTGCAACAATATGGAGTAGAAGTTGCTTGCTTTAACCCTAAAGGCTTAACACAATTCAAAGGAGCAACAAACTACCGTTTGCACTCTAAATTTGTTATTGTTGATAATAAATATGCTTTATATGGTGGAAGCAATTTTGCTGATGAATATCTATCAATGAACAGAGACAGTTGCCATTGAAGAGACTTAAACTATCTAGTGAGTGGTCCTATTGTAAATACAATGAATGTTACATTCATTAATTATTGGACTATTTTCTGTCGTTCAAAAAATAGTGTTGCAAGTAAACAAAATATTTTAAATGACACAAGACTAATCTTCCAAAAACAACAATTTCCTGAAACAAATACTATTGCTCAACTATTAGTTTTTGAACCAGACTTTAATGAATTTGCTCTTGAAAATGCTTTATTGCATGCCTTCTACAATGCAAAAAAATCTATTAAGATTTTAACTCCATATTTCTGTCCACCAAACAGCATTATTGAAGCATTAAAGTCTTGTCATGGAAAAGGCATAAAAATAGAAATCATTGCTCATAGCAAGAACCAAAAGTATGTTCAAATGATGAATAGAGAGAACTACAAAAAACTTGCTGATATAGGTGTAGAAGTTTATGAATATGATGGTTATTTACACTCTAAATGTATCATCATAGATGATACATATGTCTTAACTGGTTCATGCAACATTGACTGAAGATCTATTTATCTTGACTTTGAATCAGAACTTATTGTTTATGATAAAAACTTTACTAAACAAATCCTTGATGTTTATGAAGATACTAAAAAGAATTCAACTTTAGAAACATCTCAAATGTTAGCTAAGAAACTAACCCCATGGTCAAGGTTCTTGCTTAAATTGTTAAACTTTGGTAAGAGTTTGTTTTAATCAAAAAGTAGAAATAATTTCTACTTTTTTTATTTTTTAGGTAAAGGGATAGTGGAGAAACAAATGAATAATAATTTAGGCATGTATATAGAACAATTGGTTGACCGAACAATTGTTTACTATCAAATTAATAATTTAGGTTTTTTAGAAAAACGACAAATTCCAATAAAAGTCTTAAAGCATATTAATGAGACAACTATTGTTGCTAAACTAATAGCCAAGGCTAAAGTTGATTATTTTGGTTATCTAAATAATAAATATATAGAAATAGAATGCAAGCAAACTAAGCATGATTATTTTGATATCTCATTAATTAAATCACATCAGTTAAGTTATTTAAAATATGTGAGCGATAATCATTGTTTAGCTTATGTTCTGATTTATTTTGAGAAATATAACAAAGTTATAGCTATTTCTTATCCAAAATTAATGTTGGCTAAGAAAATAGCAAAGAAAAATGCCCTGCCATTTAAATTAGTGGCAGAGCAAGGCATTGAATTAGAAATAATTTATCCTGGAATTCTGGATCTTAAGAAATTATTGTAGTTCTTTAGGAACAATAATTCCTTTTTCCATAGTAAGTTCTTTAAATTTGTTTTTATCAAAGTTAAAACCAAATTGATCAAGACATTTGTAGATAGGATTATCATTAGCTTTAGTTTCAAGATATACATCTACTGTCTTAAGAGCTTGTTCTTTGTTAGAGAATTTAGAACCCATTACTAAAGTATTGCATCCATAAACTTCTCTTGCAACTTTAGCATTTTCTGGAGTCATGCAAACACAAGCACGAAGACCTTTGAATTTATTTAAAGAGTTTGCCATACCCATTCCTGTATAGCAGAAACCAATAGCAAAGCTAGCTTCATGGATGTGTGCACCCATAGCTACACCAAATAATGAATAGTGGGTTGAATCTAATGAATAAGTTCCAACATCAATTATTTTGTAACCTTTAGATTCTAGATGTTCTTTAACAGCTTGCTTTAAAGCAAAACCTGCATGGTCTGAACCAACTACTACTGTTTTATTTGGAGTAGCAGAGAATTTGATTGTTTCTTTAGCATCAACCATTGTTCCATGAAGAATTTGCAATCTTGTTACATGTCTGCCTGCTTCAAACTCAGAAACGCAGAATGCGTTAATAATGTTGTTTAATTTTTCATCAGGATTAATTCTTTTAACTGGAATAATACAAACTTTAGAGTTGTTGTGAGCTCTAATCAAGTAAGCACTATATTCATCGAAAGCAGATGTTGCTACTCAACCTTTTTGTTTAGAAATAAACAAGAATGGCCCATAAGCATAATCATCGATAATAATAAATCTTCTGAATTTTCCTTTTATGAAATCTTGATATGCTTGTTCGAAGATTTGTTCTCAATTTTCATCATTGTACATAGAGATCAAATCTTGACTTTCAGCAAGATTTTTATTATTTTTAATTGTTTCCAAAACATTATATGTTTTGTTTATATTTTCTTTTATTAATACTTTTATTTTCATATATTTATTATATTAAAACGGTTAAAAAATAATAAAACGAATAATGCCTTCAAAAGTCCTACTAGAAAAACGTAAAAATTTACTTGAATCAAATAAAAACAGTCCTGAACTATTTTTATCTAAAGGTTTTGTCAATATCCTACAATTTATCGATTATGAACAATTGCTTGCACTTGTTCAAGATCCAAATTGCTTTGAAATTAAAATTGACTTAACAACATTGTTAAATTCTGTAACTGGTATTTTAAATAGTTGCCAAAACAATCTAGAATTAAAAGCTAAGATTGAAGAGCTTAAACTTGATTATGACACTAGCAAGATGGAAACACAAGACGGTAGTGCAACACAACGTACTAATATCATAAATACCATCACAAAAGACATAATTGATGAATTTAAACAAATTCATAAGATGTGTAAAATGTCAACTGATGAATTTTATGATTCAGGTAAATGATGTTTATGACTATGCTTTGGTATTTTGGAAACATCTTTAACTTCAGTCCTTTCTACCGAAAAACAAAACTTGAGAGCCCCAGTGCTATGTTTGCCAGTGGCTGTAAAGAAAGTATCTGACACAGCATATACTTTGTATAAAAGAGACAAAGAATTTTATAGCAATGAAATTTTAAGCATCTATTTACGTGATAAATTAAATGTAAAATATATTACTAATGAAGAATTAGAAGTTGTTACATCTATTGAGTCAACACTACAAGCAATTGCTTCTAAATTACCAAATTGCACATTTGATAATACAACTCATAACTTAACAACAGTTAAGAAAACTGAATACAAAAATATTGAAAATAGCAAAATTACTAATGTTTGTGTTCTAGGTTTTATAAACCCTGTTGGTGGAAAGATGCTAGAAGATTATGATCAAATCTTATCTACTGAATATTCTTTCCCACAAGAAAATTTAATGTTTACTAACCAAGGGTTAGACAACCTAATCTATGAAAATGATGATGTTCTAGAATTAGGAAGATTATTAAATGTTAACCAAAAGAAAGCTGTAACAGCTAGTCTAAAGACTAATACATTAATATATGGTCCACCAGGAACTGGAAAGTCTGAAGTAGTAACAAGTATTATTGCTAATAACATTAATAGTGGGTTTAATGTTTTAATTTCTTCTGAGAAGAAAGCAGCATTGGATGTAATCATCGATAGATTAGATGCTTTAAAATCAATCACTATTTCAGTTAACCCTGAAGATATTGATTCATTCTATGATCGCATTATTACATTAAATGATGAAATCATTAATGCAAACCAAATTACATTAGATGCAACTAAACCAAACTATATCTCTCTTGTTAATTATGTGAAGAGTTTGCTTGAAGTTGTCAATGATAAAACAAAAGCCGCTGCTTTAAACACTTTACAAAGTAAACAACAAGTTGCAGATCAAACAAAGAACAAAAATGTTTTAGAAAGTATGTTAAACAAAATTAACTGTGCAAATGTTTCAGTTAATGACTTTGTAAAACAACTTTATCGTTTCCATAATGCTGCAAAGATTGTTTCAAGATATTATCCAATCAATTCAACTATGGCCCACATCTTTAAACAAGATGCAGTAACCAAAGCATTGGATGCTTTAGCAAAACAAGATAATAACAACAAGAAGTATGCTATCATTGATAACTTTGTTAAAGAGAATAAGCCAAAGGCTGGTCTATTTGTTAAGAAAATAACAGATGATAAGTTAACAATGATTGATGAAATGACTCAAGCATTAACTTATATCAGAGATAATAGCCCTATTGCTTTCTTTATTAATTATCCAGAATGACTAGATGTCATTAACACGCATGATGAAACATCACTAATCAATGAATTAGAAATTAATAAAACGCAACATGATGAGAACTTTAGTTCTATCTTTGACAAAATCAATAATGGTAACCTACTTTTCTCATATTTAAATGAATACTGAAGTAGTAGTCTTGCAAAAGCTTCTGTTGCAGCTAAACTTATCAAAGATAAGTATTTATATGAATTAAAACAAAAATTCATTAATGATGCAAAAATGCAAGCAACATGAATTGAAATGGTTAAGAAAGCACACTTGCCAACAAAGATTAATGTGGCTAAATTCATTAAAGAATATTATTCTATTCTTAAATTTGTTTTCCCAATTTGAATCTTATCTCCAGATAATGTGGCTAACTATATTCCATTACAACAACATGAATTTGCTGTAGGTATCTTTGATGAAGCTAGTCAAATGAGAGTAGAAAGATCAATCCCATTGATCTATCGTTGCACTAGATCAGTTGTTTCAGGTGATGATAAACAATTAAGACCAAGTAGATTCTTTGCTGCTAATATTTCGATTGATGAAGAATCATTAACAAGTCAAGAAGAACTTGATAATGTTGAAAGTTTGCTTGACAAAGCAAAAATTGCTAACTGAAGTAGTTTCACTTTAAGTAATCACTATCGTTCAAACAGTGAAGAACTAATTAACTTTAGTAATAAATACATTTATGACAACAAATTATTATGTATTACTAAAAATGGATGTAACAATTTAAAACCAGTAGAAGTAGTACAAATGCCTGATACTACTATCTATGATAGAAGTACAAATACTAACCCTGATGAAGCAAAGAAAGTTGTAGATATTGTTAAATCATCAGAACAATATAAGAAGATAGTAATTATTACTTTCAACCAAAAACAAGCTGACTTAATTGAACAAATGTGTTTTCAATTCCCATTCTTAACAGCAAGAATTGAAGCTGATACTATCCGTATCAGATCAATTGAAAACGTTCAAGGTGATGAAGCAGACTTAGTTGTAATCTCTACAACATTTGGAACAGATGCTGCAGGTAAGTTTATCCAAAACTTTGGTCCAGTAGGACAAGCAGGTGGTAAAAACCGTATTAATGTTATGGTTACACGTGCAAAAGAGAAAATGATTGTTGTTAAATCATTTAAGTCTGATGCTATCACTTCAACTAATAATGAAAACCTATACATCTTAAAGATGTTCTTGTTCTATATTGAAAACTTACAAGAGAACAAAAACATTATTACTGGTGAGGCTGTTCAAGGAAAAGACAAACCTATTACACAAACTGTAGCTAATGAATTATCATCTGCTTTAGCGGGATTAGAAATAAAAACAAATTATGGTATTGGTTCACATAGCTTTAACATTGCCATTATTAATCAAGGTAAGATTGAATTATTAATCCTAATAGATGATAATAATGACTTTAAAGCTAAGAACAAGTTTAATGCTTGAGTTGATTCTTTCGATCAACAAAAGTATTATGTTGATCGTGGTTATAATGTCCTACGATTTAATGAAGTGGAATGACATTTTGCTAAAACACAAATTATTAATAAGATTAAAAGATTATTAAATAAGTAAAACAAAAAGAAGCCCGTCCGAGCTTCTTTTTAAACACAATTAATCGGATGAACCGACTAATTCCATTTTACATTTACATTTTGGACACTTAGGTGCAACATTCATAGCAATGCCGCCAATAAGTCCACCGCCTTGTTTTGTTCTAGTGAAGCCACATTTAGGACATTTATATGTCCTAGTAGCTTCTGCTTTGACTTTGGGTCTTGAAAATAATCCCATATATTTTCCTTTCTTTTACCATCATTATATATATATATATATAATTTTGAGCAGAAACATGAAAATGGCAAAACAAAAAGAAGCCCGGCCGAGCTTCTTTTTATAAAATATTGAAGAAAAATTAAGCAATAATTTCAGTAACGTTTCCAGCACCTACTGTGTGGCCACCTTCTCTAATAGAGAATTTTGAACCTTTTTCAATTGCTACTGGAGCAATTAATTCAACAGTAATTTCTGCGTTGTCACCAGGCATGATCATATCAACACCTTGTGCAAGTTCGATTGAACCTGTAACGTCTGTAGTTCTAAAGTAGAATTGAGGTCTGTAACCTTGATGGAATGCAGTGTGACGTCCACCTTCTTCTTTCTTAAGAGCATAAATTTGAGCTTTAAATTTCTTGTATGGTTTAATTGAACCAGTCTTAGCAAGAACTTGTCCACGTTCTACATCTTCACGGTTTACACCACGAAGTAAGATACCAGCGTTGTCACCAGCCATAGCTGAGTCTAGAGTTTTTCTAAACATTTCAATACCAGTTACAACAACTTTTCTTGTTGGTCTTAGACCAACGATTTCAACTTCGTCGTTCATCTTAACTTCACCACGTTCTACACGTCCTGTTACAACAGTACCACGACCTGTAATAGTGAAGATGTCTTCGATTGGAAGTAAGAATGGTTTATCAGTTTCTCTTACTGGGTCAGGAATGTATGAGTCAACAGCATCCATTAATTCTTGAATCTTAGTTTCTCATTCAGCTTTACCTTGTAAAGCACCTAGAGCTGATCCAAAGATCATTGGAACGTTGTCACCATCAAATCCATAACTTGATAGTAAGTCTCTAATATCCATTTCAACTAGTTCTTTAACTTCATTGTCTGTTACAACGTCACATTTGTTAACAAAGACAACGATTTTAGGAACACCTACTTGTCTAGCAAGTAAGATGTGTTCTCTTGTTTGAGGCATAGCACCGTCTGATGCAGCAACTACTAGAATTGCTCCATCCATTTGTGCAGCACCAGTGATCATGTTTTTAACATAGTCAGCGTGTCCTGGACAGTCAACGTGTGCATAGTGTCTCTTAGCTGTTTGGTATTCTACGTGTGATGTATTAATAGTAATACCACGAGCTTTTTCTTCTGGCGCACTATCGATTTGTGCGTAGTCTTTCTTTTCTGCTAAACCTTTTTTTGCTAAGTATGTACAAATAGCAGCAGTTAGCGTTGTTTTACCGTGGTCAATGTGACCGATGGTACCAATGTTAACGTGTGGTTTAGTACGATCGAATTTTCCGATTGCCATATTACATTTTTCTCCTTAATTTTTTAATATGTATATTTATTATATAGAGAAATGACTTTTTTATATATGAAAATATTAATAGTTAATTTTTGGTGTTTTAAGAATAATATAAAAATTTATAATAAATTTTTATATTAGGTTGTATAATAAATTTGATGATCCTCATTAATCCTTAATGGGTAACATTCTGTTATCCTTCTAAGGACAACTTTTTGTTGCCCATAGAAAGGATTAATTATGAGTGAAGTCCCAGTTCTTAGCTGCGTTATTGTTATGCTTTTATTGGTATACCTAATGAGCATAACGTAGCGAAAATAAGACGCCAATCATAGATTGGTAAGAAAAAGAGACAGCGCAAACTGTCTCTTTTTATTTCGGATTAATGAGTTTATCCATAAATATTATAACATATTTTAACTTCCGAATGGATAAACTGAAATCTTTTTAGTTTTAGTGTCAATTCCTAATTCATATTTCTTATTTTTCTTTAAGTTGTTGGAGATAATTTCATTAGCTAAAACATTTTCAATGTTTCTTTGAATAAAGCGTTTAATTGGTCTTGCACCAAACGCAGGATCATAAGCTTCCTTGGCTACCCATTCTATAATTTTCTTATCAAAATGAATGTTGTATTCTTGTTCTAATAATCTATTAGAAACTTCAGATAATTGTGTTTGAACAATTTCTTTGATGTTTGATTGACTTAGTGCATTGAAGACAATCAATTCATCAATTCTATTAATAAATTCAGGTCTTAGTCTTAACTTGATTTCATCAAGAACTTTTTTCTTATCTCCATCCAAGACATGTTGACCACCAATGTTTGAAGTCATAATGATAATTGTATTTTTAAAGTTAACATGTCTTCCATGACTATCTTTTAATTGACCATCATCTAATACTTGTAATAAGATGTTTAGTACGTCAACATGTGCTTTTTCGATTTCATCGAATAAAACAACAGAATATGGTTTTGTTCTTACTGCATCAGTTAGAATTCCGCCTTGTTCATAACCAACATATCCTGCTGGTGCACCAATTAATTTACTTACTGTATGTTTTTCCATATATTCAGACATATCAAATCTAATCATTTGTTTTTCTGAATCAAACATATTTAAAGCAAGTGCTTTAGCAAGTTGTGTTTTACCAACACCGGTTGGTCCTAAAAACAAGAATGAACCAATCGGTCTATTAGGGTCATTAATTCCAGCTCTACCTCTTAAAACTGCAGCAGCAACTAAATCTACTGCTTCATCTTGTCCTTTAACAGTTTTCTTAATATCATCAGCTAAATTATTTAATTTAGCTTGTTCAGATTGAAGCAATTTATTTAATGGAATATTTGTTGTTTGAGAAATAACTTCAGCAACTTCATTAACTGTTACTGAGTCAGAGAAGTTATGACCTTGTGAATGTTTTTCAAATTCTTCTTCGAGTTTCTTTAATTCTTTTGTATGTTGTGGAATTGAAACATAAAGTAATTTACTTGCTTTTTCAAATTCACCATCTTGTTGTAATCTTTCCGCTTCAAGTTTTTCGTTTTCTAATTGAGTTTTAAGATCATTGATCTTCTTGTGTTCATCTTTGTTTTTGTTTCACTCAGATAATTCTTTATCTTGAGTCTTTTTAAGATCAGCTAATTCTTTTTCAATATCCTTTAAACTCTTTTTAGATTTATCATCTTCTTCTTTAGAAAGTGCTGCTTTAGCAGTTTCTAAATAAATTATTTGTCTATTTCTTTTATCAAGTTCAGGTGGTAATGAGTGGAATTGTGTTTTAACTTTAGCAGCAGCTTCATCAATTAAGTCTATGGACTTATCTGGTAGGTATCTATCAGAAATATAACGATCAGATAAATTAACTGCAGCTACAAGTGCAGAGTCATGGATCTTAACTTGATGGAATAATTCCCATCTTTCTTTTAATCCACGCATGATAGTTAAAGCTTCTTCTTTAGTTGGTTCAACAACTAAAACTTTTTGCATTCTACGCTCAAGCGCAGAATCCTTTTCTATATATTGTCTATATTCATTAATAGTTGTTGCCCCAATAACTTTAATTTCACCACGAGCCATCATTGGCTTTAAAATGTTAGCAGCATCCATTGTGCTACTACCTGAGTTTTTTCCTGTTCCTACAAGTTGATGGATTTCATCAATAAAGAGAATGATGTTACCATCAGATTCTTTAACTTGCTTAATAACGTTATTAAGACGTTGTTCAAATTGTCCTTGGAAACTAGCTCCAGCAATTAGACTTGCTAAAGATAGTTCATATACTTCTTTACCAATTAAGTTGTTTGGTACATCTTTATTAACTATTCTTTGAGCAAATCCTTCTACTATAGCAGTTTTACCTACACCTGGTTCTCCAATCAATACTGGATTATTCTTAGTTTTTCTAGAAATAATCTCGATTAATCTTCTTATTTCTTTTTCACGTCCTATAATAGGGTCAACTTTGTTGTCCCTTACATCTTGTGTAATATTTCTACCAAATTGTTTTAGTGCATTTTCATCATCTGGTTTTTGATAATTAAATTCCATAATTTATTACCTCACTACACCTATTATACACAAAAATTAGCACTCTCACCATTAAAGTGCTAATTATTTAAAAACGATGAAAGATGTATAATATATATATATATATAAGTGAGACAAAAATGAAAAAATTTAAATTATTAATGCCTATATTAGGCATAACAGCAACAGCAGGATTAATTACTCCTGTTGCAGTTGCTTGTAATAAAGATGATGAAAAGATTCATATTGATTATGAGGCAGTTGACGAACAAAGTCTATTAAATGCTTTGAAAAATCCTGAATATAAAGTTATTGCTTTAGCTGACAATATCACTATCACTAGTACAGATGTACATGCTTTAGAAATCACTAGACCAGTAACAATTATCGGTAATAACAAAACAATTAAATGAGATGATGCTACGGCTGCTAATGACCATAGACTAGTTTATATTGATATTGCTAATAACAATAAACAAAAGAAAGAAGTTATATTCAAAGATATTAAGTTTGAATATTTTGGTAGCGGAGGATATTCTTCAACTATCCATGCTAGTCATATAGATGGATGCAGAATACAATTTGATCATTGCGAAGTACATAATGGTGGAATTGGACAAGGCAAGACTTATTATGCATTAGAAATTAGCCCAGAAAATGTTAATGGCAGTGAAATTATAATCAATGATTCATCATTCTCTGGTTGAAGTGCTATTTATAACTTAGGTAGCAATGTTAAATTAATTGCTAATGATTCTTCTTTCTATGGAGACAATGGTTCTAAAGGAGATGATGAAGAATTTAGTACGATTGTTGTATCAGATTTCCCAATGTTGGCATCTTCTGCTTGAAACCACTGTTTTAGTGCTAACAACAATTTTACATTTAATGACTGTTCAGTTTATGTACAAAAAGTTGCAGGAGAAAATAATCAATTCTTTGTTGAAAATAGATCTGCTGCAAACAATGTTGCCAGATTCAATGAATGTGAGTTTAGTCAAACTTATGGTATGGACACATATTTCCTTAATGTAACAACAAATGCAGCTGATATAATTGATGATAATATAAAAAAAATATTGTGCTGAAGCTGAAGGACATGTTGATGTTCCTGAAGAATTAAAAAATGCTACAACAGCAGATCAGTACAATAAAATTTATGGTACAAATTTAGCAAGTTCTAAATTACACTCAAGAATTATTGTTGATAATGAACATGCAAAATATTTTAAAGAAGCAGCAATTGATGCAACTCATAGTTGAATTCTAGGATAATAATTCTAAAAAGAAAAAAGAAGCCCACATCGAGCTTCTTTTTTTAATGGCGCGCCAGAGAGGATTCGAACCTCCGACCACGCGCTTAGAAGGCGCGTACTCTATCCAACTGAGCTACTGGCACAATAGTAATAATGTATTATAACACAATTGCTACTATACATTATTCTAATGATGAATATTATATGTAATTGTTAACCCTTTATTTGTTGTTACTTTTTCTTTACCATCATCAATTTTAAATTTAATTTTAAGGGATGCACTATATGGTATACTTGGCTCAATTGAATTGGTAAACATAAGGCTAATGTTTGCATCTCCAGCTTCAATAAGTTGTTCTCTAACAGACTTTAAATACTCTGGTGCTGGTGTATTAATATTTATAGTGCCACTTTCATCAGGTATTTTTATTGTGCCACTAATAGCAATTAATTCAATCTTTTGGCCACTTTTTTTATGTCTTCATTTAAGATGGAATAATGATTCGTTTGGTAAAGTAGTTCCTATATTTTTTTTATCAACAACAACTGCACTTTCTTGTTTAGCACATGATGTCATTATTGGTGATGCAGTAGCAATAGCTCCTGCAGTCATAAATGGTAATAGTAGTTTAAGTTTTTTCATAATTCCCTCCACTTAAATTATATAAGTATAATCATATCTTATATATTTTATGTATACCAAAATCTATGATATCTTATTATCAATTTATCAATTTTATAACCTATAATTTAATAACTTTGTAAAAGAAGGTAACAAAATGAAAATTTTAAGTGTAAAAAATAATAAGAATGATGCTACTTTTGAAGTAGAACTAGAAGCTAAAGCATGAAAGACTAGCGTAGCTAGTACAAAAAAGAACTTAGCTAAGAATATTCAAATTCAAGGTTTTAGAAAAGGACATGTTCCTCAAGCAGAAATTGACAAAAGAATTTCTGATGCTGAAGTAGCAATGAGAACATTAGAAAAACAACAAAACCAAATTATTCAAGATATTATTGCTTCTAAAGAATTTAAAGATTCTAACTGCATTGATTCAGTTAGCAAATTAGAAGTTGTTAAATTAGAACCTACACCAGTCATCAAAGTAAACTTTGAACTTGTACCTAAAGTTGAAGACTTTGCTGCTAAGGATGTTAAAGAAATTTCTTTACCACCATACAAGGCACCAGAAGTATCTGAAACAATGGTTAAACAACAAATTAAAATGATGATCAAACCTGATGCAATGCTATCAGCAAAGAAAGATGGTATTGTTGCTAAAGGCAACATTGCTGTCATTGATTTTAAGGGTTTTATTGATGGTAAAGCATTTAAAGGTGGAGAAGGCAAAAACTTTGAATTGGAAATTGGCTCTAAATCATTCATTGACAATTTTGAAGACCAACTAATTGGTTGTAAAAAAGGTGACAAAAAAGATGTTAATGTCACATTCCCTAAAGATTATGGAATGAAAGACTATGCAGGTAAACCTGCAAAGTTTGAAGTAGTAATTAATGATGTTAAGGAAATTGAATATCCTGAAATCACAAAAGACTATTGCAAAAAATTTGGTATGGATTGTGCTAATATGAAAGAACTTGAAGCACACATTAAGAGTTTATTTGTACAAGAAACTGAAATGAGATACCAAGATATGGCTATGCGTGTAATTAATGATGCTATTGGTAAAAAAGCTAAACTAAACTATTATCCAACTAGCTTAATTAATATGCACAAGAACCAAATCTTAAGACAATATGAACAAGAAGGTAATCGTTCAGGCTTTAAGACACTAGAACAATATAAGAAAGCTCTAGGTGTTGATCAAAAGATGTTTGAAGAAACATTAACTAAATCTGCTAAAACAACTTTAACTGTGGCAATGGTTTATGAAAAATTAATCGAAGATTACAAACTTAAAGTAGAAGAAGCAGACACTAAAGACTACTTATCTAAACTAACAAGATATGTTGGCGACGAAAAGAAGGCAAAGGAAATGTTTGAAAAGAACAAAGACTATGCTGAAAGTAACATCTTAAGAGACAAACTCTTCAAAAAACTGATTGCTGAGTGTAAAAAAGAAGCACCTAAAAAAGATAAGAAATAGGCCAAAAAACACACATAAATAGTGTGTTTTTTTAATTGTTATTTATAGATAAATAAAAAATAAATTAGCACTCTCACATAAAAAGTGCTAAAATAGTATTAGTGGAGGTTATTATGAAGAATTCAAATAACAAAAACCTATTAATCACAAGAGGGGTAATTTGTTTCCCTGGAATTGAGAAGGATATTGAGATTGCTCGTGAGGCATCTATTAATTCTATTAATGAAGCCTATGATCATGACAATAAAGAAATCATTATTACAGCTCAAATTAACCCAAAATTAGATACAGTCAAGAAAATTGATGAAATCTATAACATTGGTGTTTTAGCTAAAATAACTAAAGTTGCTAGAACAGACAATGAAATGACTGTTACTATCATGCCAAAGAGTAGAGTTCTAATTAGTGCTATATCTACAGATAGTAATAAGAAATTAACTAAATGTGAATTTACTGAAATCAATGATCAACAACTATACAAAATAGATGAATCAAAGGAATTTGAGACACTATTAGAACTATTAAATAGATATGATCAAAAGATTACAGCAAGAATTAGAGATGTAATAATTGAAAATGAAAAAGCTGGTAAAACTAATAACTTTATTGATCTAGTTTATGAAATAACTAATTTACTACCAGTTCATTTCGACCAAAAGCAACAAATCCTTGCTTTAAACACTTTACCATTAAAGATTGATGCTTTAACTAGTTTATTGGCTAACCCTTCTGATTTATCTAAAGTAGAAAAAGATATTAATAAGAAATTAAACGAAAGTTTAAATAAACAACAACGTGAATTCTATTTACGTGAAAAGATGAGAACAATTAAAGAAGAGCTTGGTGAAATCTCATCTAGAGAAAATGATTCAACAACTTTCAGAAAGAAACTAAGAGAAAATCCTTATCCTAAACATATTAAGGAAAAGCTTGAATCTGAAATTAATCATTTGGAATCTTCTAACCCTCAAGAATCGTCAATGATTAGAACATACATTGAATGATTATTAAACATTCCATGATGACAAGAATCTAAAGATAATAATGACTTTAACAAAGTTAAAGGTACATTAGATGCAAGCCACTATGGACTAGAAAAAGTTAAAGAAAGAATTGTAGAATATTTAGCTGTAAGAGCTAAGAGTAAAAACACTAAAGCTCCAATTATTTGTTTGGTTGGACCTCCAGGTGTTGGTAAATCATCACTTGCTAAATCTATTGCTGATGCTTTAAACAAACCATTTGTTAAGATGGCATTAGGTGGTGTAAAAGATGAATCTGAAATTAGAGGACATAGAAGAACCTATTTAGGTTCAATGCCTGGTAGAATCATTAAAGCAATGAAAAAAGCTGGTGTTGTTAACCCTCTATTCTTGCTAGATGAAATAGATAAGATGTCTTCTGATCAAAGAGGCGATCCAGCTTCAGCTATGCTTGAAGTATTAGATCCAGAACAAAACTCAAGATTTAGTGATAACTATATTGAAGAAGATTATGACCTTTCTAAAGTAATGTTTGTAGCAACAGCTAACTATGCAGAACAAATTCCTGCTGCTTTATATGACCGTCTAGAAATTATTGAATTAACTTCATATACAGAACTTGAAAAGTTAGCTATTGCTAAGAAATACTTAATTCCTAAAGTATTAAAAGATTCTGGTTTGACTAACAAAGACTTAACATTTGCTGATAATGCATTAATGTTCATTATTAGACACTACACACAAGAAGCAGGTGTGAGAGAACTTGAAAGAATGATCAGAAAGATTGCAAGAAAACTTGTAGTTGAACAAATGTCTAGTAAAAAGAAGATTACTAAGAAGATTGATAAAGCTGCTGCTAAGTTCTACTTAGACAAAGAAATCTTTGAATACAACATTAAAGAAAAAGAAAACATTCCAGGTGTTGTAAATGGTATGGCTTATACTTCTGCTGGTGGTGACTTACTACAAATAGAAGTAACACACTTTAAAGGAAAAGGTGGAGTAAAAATCACTGGTAACCTTAAAGAAACAATGAAAGAATCAGCAGAAGTTGCTTTAGCATATGTTAAAGCTAATGCTAAGAAGTTTGGTATTAATGATATCAACTTTGATAAGACTGATATTCATATCCATGTTCCAACTGGTGGTGTACCAAAAGATGGACCATCTGCTGGTGTTACATTAACTACAGCTATTATCTCTGCTTTAAGTAATAGACCAGTTAAGTCAACATTATCAATGACTGGTGAAATTACTTTACGTGGTAAAGTACTAATCATTGGTGGAGTAAAAGAAAAGACTATTTCTGCTCACCGTGGTGGAGTTAACACAATTATTATTCCTTCCCGTGATGAAAGATTCTTAAAAGATGTTCCACCTGAAGTAAAAGATAATATCACAGTTTATCTTGTAGAACACTATGATGAAATCTACAGCATTGTCTTTAATGGCAAACCTTTAAAACAAACAAAAATAATTAAAGGAAAGAATGTTAAATAAAAAAAGAGGTTTGTGTAGTGAACCCCAAAACGGTGACACTATAAAAAACGGAAAATTCCTTCAATCA